>DBZK01000031.1:35461-63773 GCA_002311135.1 Dehalococcoidia bacterium UBA1162 | reverse complement strand
ATATTTTGGCTATGGATGAAGGCGGCTGTTTGGCCAGGCCGCCGCCTCTCAAGGGCTCCATGACGACCACCGCCAGGCCCTTGCCCGAGGCATACTTGAGGCCCTTCTCGCCTGCCTGGAACTCAGTATCCATATAGTTATACTGGATCTGGCAAAAGGTCCAGTTGTCGTAACCGTCCACTATCTTTTTGAAGAGCTCTGATTCATCGTGGAAGGAGAATCCCAGCCGGCCAATTCGGCCTCCGGCCATGGCTTTCTCGGCCCATTGAAACACTTTGAGGTTGCACAGGTTGGGCCAGTAATCTTTATTCAGGCCGTGCAATAGATAGAAATCAATTGTATCGGTCTGCAGACGCTTTAGCTGCTCATCGAAATAGCGGTCGAAATCGGCCGCCGACCTTATAGCCCAGGAGGGCATCTTGGTGGCAAGCTTCACCTTCTGCCGGTAGCCGTCCTGCAGCGCTTTGCCGACCACTACTTCGCTTTGGCCGGCATGGTAAGGGTAAGCGGTGTCAATGTAATTAACGCCGCTATCGATGGCGTAGTGGATCATCCTGATCGCTTCGGCCTCGTCGATATCGGCCGGGTCGGGCGAAGTTTGGGGAAGGCGCATAGCGCCGAAGCCGAGGGCTGAGGCTTGCCAGGATAGTTTTTTGCCGAAGGGCCGGTACTTCATGGGTGCTTATAATGATATGCCGGTGTAGGTCAAAATTCCAAATTCCAAATCTCTGTTGTTGGCGGCGGTTACTGGTAATAGAATTAGGGCAGAAATCAGAAGGCGGAAAAGTAATGGCAAGTGACAGAAAAAAGATAACGGCGGGCAAAATGGTCTATACGGCTGTGTGGATATTGATCTGGCCGGTGCTGCTGCTATGGCTGTCGGGGGATTGGCTGTGGCTGGAGGGCTGGATATTTGATGTCTGGTTCCTGGTGCTGTGCTTTACAACCATCATCAGCCTTTACGTAAAGGACCCGGCGCTGCTGGCGGAAAGGTACAAACAGCCGGGAGAAGCCGGGCAGAAAGGCTGGGACTGGTATATTGTTTACGGGCTGGTGCTGGGCTTCATAGCCTGGGCCGTGATCATGCCGCTGGATGCCAGAAGGTTCGCCTGGACCGCAGGTTTCCCCTTCTGGGTGAAGGCTGTGGGGGTGGCGGGGATGGTGCTCTCCTTCATACTTTTCTACAGGGCATTGATGGAGAACACCTTCGCCTCGCCACTGGTGAGGATACAGGCGGAGCGCAGACAGCAGGTAATTTCCAGTGGGACTTACGGCCTGGTGCGGCATCCTTTGTACCTGGCAGGGATATTGATGTTCCTGGGGGTGCCGCTGCTGCTCGGCTCCTTATATGGTCTGTTTATCGGTATATTGATGCTTGTCCTGCTGGCATTCAGGATAGCCGGTGAAGAGAAGATGCTGGTCAACGAGCTGGAAGGCTATGCCGATTACAGGAAGAAGGTTAAATACCGGCTCATCCCTTTTATCTGGTAGACCACTTATGTTCGCGCATTAATTATGTGCAGAACGACCTCGGCAAAGCCGTCGCCCGCCCCATGATCGCTGATATACCTGGCAGACTTGCGGAGCTTCTTTTCATCCATTTCAGGGAGGTCGGTGTTAGGAATAAGAACACTATATGTGAACAGTTTGAAGAGGGAAAGGTCCGTCATGGAATCACCTACCACCAGTACCTCTTCCGGCCTCATCTTTGGCACATCCATCAACCGCAACAGCCTTTTAAGTGTTTTTCCCTTGTCTATACCTTTCTGCATGAGGTGCAGGATATAAGTGGAATCCAGCACCTGAACTTCCCCGACGCACTTTTTGAGATCTTCGATAGCTATCCCTTCGGCCCGGCAAACTATGTCGATCATCCTCTCAGCGTTGTCTTCCCTCTCAGTGATGCGGCCCGGATACCTGGATTTGAGTTTATCCAGCGCTTCAACTGCAGGCTGACGTGAATAGCCTAAGTCCACTAAACCGCTTTTATAATTCATCCTGGCGACAGCGCCGTTTTCCGCGATCAGCGGTCCGCCGATGTCCAGGTCGGCGGCCATAGCTACCAGCATGGGGTCGGTGCGGCCCGAGACCAGTCCTACCGTAATACGATGCTCTTTTAAATTATGCATGGCATTAGCGACAGCAGGGCTGAGCTGATCGCCGCCATTATTGAGCGTGCCGTCGACGTCGGTCATTATGAGCTTTAGGTTGAGGGCTGTTTCACGTGTGATCCGGGTGTAAGGTTGTATCATTGGAGTAAGTTTAACAAATATTCAGGTCTTGAGGTTTGGACCCGGGGGTCGGTTCAGGCCCTGGCCTTGTCGCCGCTCAGCTTGTAGCTGTTGCGGCCGTGCTCCTTGGTATAGTACATGGCGGCATCCGCCGCTTTGAGCAGATCTTCGATGTTGGAACCGTCCCGGGGAAAGACGGCTATGCCGATGCTGGTAGTCACCTGTAGTTCCTGCCCATTCGCTATGGACGGATCCTGGAAAGCCGAGAGTATTTTCTGTGCTGTTTTAAGGACATCTTTGATATTGGTAAACTCCGGGATCAACACGACGAACTCGTCGCCGCCCAGCCGGGCCACGGTGTCACTTTTACGCACGAGAGCGGTTAATCGATCGGCCGTGGCTTTAAGGAGTTCGTCGACGGCGGCGTGGCCCAAGCTATCATTGATAGTCTTGAAATGATCCAGGTCGAGTTCCATGATAGCCAGCTTTCTCTTGTTGCGCTGGGCCTGCGCGCAGGCAACATTGAAGCGGTCATACAATAGTAGCCTGTTAGGCAGGCCGGTCAGCGCATCGTGCATGGCTATAATAGCCAGCTTACTTTGCAACTCCATGCGTTCGGTTACATCGCGGCCCACGCAGCGGAAGCCGATAATCTTCCCATGGTCATCCTTTTGCGGCGATATCGAAATCTCGGCAAATTCAGTCACACCATCCTTTCGAGTCAGCCTGAAGGTCAGGCCCTTATGCGGTTCGCCGGTTTCACGAACTCGGACGAACTGCGCCAAAATATCATTTATTTCATCCAGTATGGTAATAGAACGGAAGTTCGCTCCGACTACCTCTTCCTTTGTAACACGCAGGACCCTGCACAAGGCATTATTTACGAAAGTAAAATTGCCCGCCAGGTCCAACTCAAAATAGGAATCGTTTATCTCCTCCAATATGGTGCGGAATTTCTTCTCAGATTCCGTTACCATTTTCTGTAGCCTTTTGACTTCAGTGATATCGAACAGGGTGGTCCTGCTCATAAGGAAATTCCCCGCTTCATCCTTGAGGGCTGTGGCGTTTACCAAGGTGGGGAAAATGGTGCCGTCTTTACGTACCAGTTCAAATTCCAGGTCCTTGACCCAGCCGCGCTCCTTGAAAACAGGGAAATTTCTAAGGAACACTTTACGGCTCTCATCTGTGAGGATATCAGTGAACTTTTTCTTCCCGATAAGCTCGTCCCGCTTATATCCCAGCCAGGCAAGCTCGGTGTCATTGACTCTCACATAGGCGCCGTCTTTATCCAGCGAGTGGTATCCCGCCGGCGCATTGTTATAGAGGTCCTGGATTCTCTCGGCAGCCTTTTGCCGCTCCTCCTCGATCTTTCTATGCTCGGTGATGTCGCGGACGATACCGATGACTGCTACAACTTTACCGTTGAGATCTTTCATGGGGCTAAGGCTGGTGCTATTCCACATATTTTTGTCACCAAAAGCCAGAATCTCCTCAATTTTTATATCTATTCCAGTTTCGAATACTTTCTGTATATTAGCTGATGTACTAGCAGCAATTTGTTTTGGGAATATTTCAGTAAGTGACTTGCCGACCATATCTTCCGGCTTTTTATGGAAAAAGCCGGCTGCGAAGCTGTTCATGGACAAAATTTTCATTTCACTATCGATCATAAATATTTGGTCAACTGCGGCTTCAATAACCGCTCTATATTTTGCTTCGCTTTCTTTCAGCTTCTCCTCCGCCCGCTTGCGTTCGGTGATGTCATTGAATACAACAACCGTGCCTGCTACCTTGCCTTCTTCTTGAATGGGCGTGCTGCTGTATTCGACCAGAAAATTCGTGCCATCCTTTTTCCAAAAAACTTCGTTATCTATGCGATGTATTGCCCCATCCTTTAACGCTTCATAGATTGGACATTCCTCGTTAGCGTATGGACTGCCATCGGGTTTTTTATAATGCCAGGTTGAATGACTATGCTTATCGATGAGCTCATCGACTTCATAACCTAGCATTTTGGCGGCAGCTAGATTAACAAATGTGTGGTTGCCCTGTTTATCTAGCCCTATAATACCTTCACCTGCAGAATCTAAAATCAGTCTGTTTAAATGACTGCTATGTTCTAGCTTCTCTTCCGCCTGCTTGCGCTCGGTGATGTCTTTAACGATATGCACCGTGCCTTCGAGTTCGCCTTTCTCGCTGAATATCGGTGAGCAGGATACCTCCATATATATCCCCAGAAGCGGCTCGAACACCTCTTGGGTTACACCCGATTTGCATGCAATCACCTGCTCATGAGGGCAATTCAGGATAGGGCCGGAAGAATTGTGAACAATCTCATAACAATGCTTGCCGATAAGCTCCTCCGGCCGCACCTGGAAAGCATCGGCGTAGGCTTTGTTGACCCTGATGAGCTTGAAATCCTTATCCTGGATGGAGATCAGGTCGGAAATGGCGTCAAAGGTGGTCTGCCACTGCTCGGACCTCCTTTTGACGATATCTTCCGCCTCCTTGGCGGCGGTGATATCCTGGAAAGTTCCTCCCACTTTGGTTATCAGGCCGTTTTCACTGTAAGCCTTGCCCACGGTGCGTACCCAGCGGCGGTTGCCCGTGGCTGTAATAAAGGGCAGCTCCAAGTCGAACGGCTCGCCGAAGATCACGGCGTGCTGTATGGCCTCAGTTATGACCGGCACTGCTTCGGCAGCATAAAATTTAATCGTGTCATCCACGGTAATACGGTGCCCCGGTTCCAGCTCGTGAATGCGGTATACTTCGTCGGTCCAGGTCTGCAAGCGCGTTTTAACATCGAATTCCCACCCGCCCACGCTGGCCATTTTGCCGGTCTCGTTTAAGAGGTCCAGGGCGTGAGATTCTTCCTCCCGCGCTTTGAACTCGCTGCGCCTGAAAGAATAGAGGCGGCCGGACACATAGATGCCGATTATATTGGCCATGAGCAGCGCCACCACCGAGGCATAGATCGCTGGCCCCAATGCCGCAGGGTGCAAGAGGAAAAGGTTGAGCGACTCGGCCAGCATGAACAGCAGCCCGCCTGTAGTCCTGAACATCAACCTCATGGGCATGCCCAGGTAAATTATTGTGATTAAAACGACATCTATCGGGATGTTCCCGATGTAGCTGGAGGGCCGGGTCAGGTTGATAGCGGCCACCATCACAGCGCTCAAAATGAGCCAGACAAATAGGTTCCAGTCGAAATTGACGGGGTTCCGGTTCTTCCTCAGATAAACAATAAGCCCGATGAAATAAACCAGATATATGCTTCGTAGCGCTATCAGATAGTAGAAGGTGGGTGTGAGCCCGAAGAGAGCATAATCGTTATAGGCGAAGGCCACCAGCAGTATAGTGAGAAAGACCATGGAAATAGAGGCTGTCCGCACATCATCTTTCAGGTAGTACCGCCGGTACTCCCTTTCCATGCCCTCCGGCAGATAGCCGTCAAGCCGTGGCAGCTTCAACCACTTCATTGATAGGAATTTCCCTAACTTATTCTAATTTAAACCTGCCTTCCTTGAAAAGCTTCAGGCAGACATCTACCACATCGGGGTCGTAAAGTTTGTCCCTGCCGGCCGATATCTCAGCCAAAGCCTTGTCGGGCCCTAGCGCCGGACGGTAGGGACGATGCGAAGCCATCGCTTCAACTACGTCCGCCACTGCCAGGATCCTGGCCTCGATGGAAATGTCCTGGCCAGCCAGCCCGGATGGGTAGCCGGAGCCGTCCAGCCTTTCATGGTGCTGCAACACGGTCTGCGCAACCTCACAGGGGAAATCCATGCCCTTTATGATGTCGTAGCCGCCCTGCGGATGGGTCTTGATTATTTCAAACTCCAGCCTGTCCAGCTTGCCAGGTTTGCTGAGGATATCCGACGGCACATAGATCTTGCCTATATCGTGGATGGTGGCAGCCATCCTCAAGCGCTCAATTTGATCGTCGCTCAGTTTCATTTCCGACGCTATGGCGGAGCAAAGTGCAGCCACTTTGTTTTGATGGCCGGATGTATAGGGGTCCCTCATCTCCACTATCTTGGATAGGGTATCTATCGCGTCGTTTAGCGTCTTTTTCAGCGCCATGTAACTTTTCTCCAGTTTTTCTTGTGATTGCTTGCTCTCGGTGAGGTTGTCGAAGAGGGCTACGAAGTATCCCTTTTCCGTACTGTAAGCCGAGACGGAACACCACATGCCCATGGCACTTAAAAAGGTCTCGAATCTTTCGGACTTGCCGGACAGGGATACTCTTCCGAATATTTCGAACAACTCGGGGTTTGATTCCCGTATGCCGGGGATGACCTCGCTCACCCTTTTCCCAATAATGTTTTTGAGGCCGTTCAGCTTCCCGAAGGTATCGTTTACCGAGATGAAGACAAAGTCCTGCGGCCGGTCATCCTCGAAAATCATCTGGCAGTAGACCACGCCGTTTAGCATATTCTCGAATAGTGAACGGTAACGCTCTTCGCTTTCCTGGATTTTTTCCTCATCCAGTCTGTGCTCAGTGATATCGGTAGCAAAAGTCAGCGTGGCGGGACTACCCTCCCAGTTTATACCGGCTGAGCTGATGCCCACCCATCTGATGTTGCCCTGACGGTCAATTAAACGGATAGTATAGGTTTCCTCGAACTCCTCGCCCGACAGCCGTCTTAAATACCGATCGATGACCATAGCCCTATCTTCAGGGTGCACGAAGTCTACAAAGTATTGAGGCTCCCTCTCGTCGAGGCGGTAATTCACCATGGCAAAGGCTTTAGGATTGGCAAACACAACCTTCCCGTTCTGGATTACAAAGATGCCTTCAGCGGCATTATCCACCAGGGTGCGGTATCTATCTTCGCTCTTATACAGGGCTTCTTCAGCCGCTTTGCGGCCGGTGATATCTATATGCTGGATTACAGCGTTCGTGACTTTTCCATCACGATCAATTATGGGGAAAATCGTCACATCCAGGAATAGGGAGGCCTGCCTCTCAAGGGCAAGATTTTTTAGCTGTGATGTATCGTATTTGAGCTCGAACCTGGCGACCACCCCCTTATTAAACACGTTTTCCACCAGGGGCATAAAACCCTGGCTGTCAACCAGGTTATCCTTGAAAATGTTGTATTTCCCGACCACATCCTTTTCGGTAGTATTTAATAGTCTGCAGCAGGCCTCGTTTATTCGAATAAGACTGCCTTTATCATCGGAGACCCACGTGGGAGTGGGGCTTTGCTCGATCATGCTGTTAAGTATGGCGTCGGCTTCGGTAAGCTCCATTTCAGCCTTTTTACGTGGGCCGATATCACTATAGGTTATAACCACCCCATAGCCTTCCAGTGGTACCGGCGCGGCAGTTATGTTGATCCAGGAGATAATTCCATCCGGCTTGACAACGCCAATCTCAACATTGCGGATGATGCGTTTCTCCTTCAGAGCCCTGGTGCTGGGATATTCCTCAGACGGCATAATTGAACCGTCCGGCCGTAATATGTGCCACTCTCTGCCGTCTATTTTCCTGCAGGCCTGCTCGTCCTGTGACAGGGCCAGCAAACGCTCGGACTCCCTGTTGCTTTCCCTGATTTGCCCACTGGAGTCAGAGGCTGTAACGCCGATGGGGAGCGATTCGAAGAGCACCTTATATTTTGTCTCGCTGATCTTGAGTTCTTCCTGCGTTTTCACCAAATCGGTAACCTCGTGGAAGAATTCCAGCTTGGAAATGCTGCCATCCCGGTTCCTTAAAGGAGTATCGAAGAGGTCATAAGTCTTGCCCGTCCTGGGGTTGGACCACCGCCAGCTTACCGATTTGCCCTCGAACACCTCCTTGTTTACACACCAGGGGCATACTTGCTTACGGCCGTGGAAATATTTATAGCATTTCTGGTTGCCGGGTGCTCCGAACTCCCGCATGATTGCCGGGTTGACATATTCAATATCGCAATGACGGTTGACGATGTACACGCCATCGCTCATGGCGTCGAGGATTTCTTTCAAATAGTCGACGGAGTCTTTTGCTATTTCCTTCTTTATTTTTTGCATATTTCACTCTTTCTCGAACGGGCATGATATCAGCAGTGTAATAAGCTTTCAGGTTGCCAATCATCCTGCCATATTCCCTTTTTAAAAATAAAAAACCGACCATTTGCAAATGGTCGGTTTCAAATATAGCTAATTTTATCTAGAAATTAAGTTACAGCCTTCCAGTACACGGCTATTTGTAAATGATTTGTTTTCATATTTCCTACTCTTTCATGTTAGTTATATTGACATAAAATGTCAAATACGTATAACGTACACAAAATGGGCGCGTGTTTGCTTGAATTAAGTGGAGCGCGTCAAGAAGTACGGGGCATCCCATTTTAGGAATGCATAGGGAGCGAAGGCGATGGGATCCAGTTCTGCTACAACATCGCCCTTCAACATGGTATTATCGCCCACTGCGTACGCTGCGCCGAGAATCCTGACGATCTCAACCTCCGACCATGGGTCGTAGTCGGAATGCCCTAACTCCACCTCTGCTTCACCGAGCTCCGCCAGCTTGGGACGCAGGATTACCTTTTCTCTGATAAGGCGTGGGTTATAGTCGAAGCCGCTGCCGTCCGAAGCAAAGAAATGCTTGACGTTATAGGAAACGGTCCCTTCTTCGGAAGACGAGTTAAGAATAATATCTACAAATTCACTGGTATTGGGCGTGCCTGTTAGCTTAACGCGCAGCTTGAAAAAGCACAGGCCGTGCCGTTCCAGGCTCCCCTCCATAGTACTGCCGTTTCTTTTTAGCTGGATATTGGCCATTTTCTTGGGATATCCGAACACCTCCCGGCCGCCGGCCATGGCCAGGTCACTGGTTACCGGCATGGCCAGGCAGTAATTGCCTTCAACGCCATCGTAAACAGCCCTCAGGAACAGGGCACCCTCATAGTAGGGAGGTCCGAAGCTGGTTTTGGGATAATAGGCTACGAAGGCAGTGGCGATGGGTTTGGGGGCCGGCGCCAGCGGCGCAGGCAACAGGCGTTTAACGATTTCCGGTTTGGTCTCCCACAGCACCGTCAACATTTCGGCGTCATAGAACTCGGATGTTTGGCGCGCTTCAACCAGTTTTGCCAGGTCTTCCCAGCTTTGAACAAAACCCATGTCAACCCTCCTATTGGGTATCCTTTTTGATTCGGCTTTAAATATAGTATTTCGCTAGTGGAGCCTATCATATCCTTGATAGAAATGCCAATACAACCTGATTAAACTTGTCCGGGATCTCCTTGAAGAGGGCATGCCCAATCTCCTTATATGAGGTAGCTTTGAGTTTAGATTGGAAGCCCAACGGTGTCAAGGGATTTAGTCGACAAGGCATTATCCGGTTCATCATTGAAAATCACGGATTGATAACGTACCATTAGCCTCTGGGATTTGCCGGCGATATCGGAGCCGGAAAACTAACTTTTGGAGGCCAACAGTGGATTTCGATCTTTCTGAAAAGCATAAATTATTGCGTGACAGGGTGCGGCAATTCGCAGCCGAAAAAGTGGCGCCGGTGGCGGATAAATTCGACCGCACCCAGCAATTTCCCCTGGACAATTTCAGGGCGATGGGCAAGTTAGGGCTGACCGGGCTGGCCATTCCAGAGGAATTCGGAGGCAGTGGGGCTGATCATTTGGCATTCGCCATAGCGGCCGAGGAGCTGTCCAGGGCCTGCGCATCGACATCGGACATATTAAATGCACACCTGGCCCTATGCACCGAGCCTATCTTCATGTACGGCAACGCGCAGCAAAGGAAAAAATTTCTGCCTGACCTGGTTAAAGCTGAGAAGGTGGGCGCTTTCGGCATCACTGAGGCTGATGCGGGAAGTGACATTGCCTCGATAAAATCAACGGCCGTCAGGCAGGGCGACCACTATGTACTAAACGGGATCAAGGTGTTCATTACCAATGGGGATGTATCAGATACAGCGGTGGTCTTCGCCAATATACCCGAACTGGGCAAGCGCGGAATGACAGCCTTTATAGTTGAGAACGGCATGACGGGATACATCAAAGGCAAGAAATACGACAAGCTTGGCATGAGGGCTGGGACAAACTGCGACCTTGTTTTCGAAAATTGCCGGGTGCCGCTGGAGAACCGGCTGGGGGAGGAAGGGCAGGGCATGGCCATCTGCCTTTCCATCCTGGATTACGGCAGGATCGGCATTGCCGCCCAGGGGGTTGGCCTGGCGCAGGCTGCACTCGATTTGGCCTCATCTTATTCTCGGGGACGTAAACAATTCGGCAGTCCCATCTGCAGCAACCAGGGCATTAGCTGGAAACTGGCCGATATTTATACGCAGCTTGAAGCTGCCAGGCTTTTGACCTATAAGGCCGCATGGCTGGCTGACCGTAAGCAGCCTTTCTCACTGTGCGCAGCTATGGCCAAGCTTACAGCTACGGAATTAGCCATGAAAGCGGCTACGGAAGGCGTTCAGATCATGGGCGGGTACGGATACATGATGGACTCTCCCATGCAGCGCTATTTCAGGGACGCCAAGCTAACTACGATATATGAGGGCACTTCTGAAGTCCAGCGCATGGTTATTTCGAGAGCGTTAACGCGTGCATAGGCGGCGATTGAAACGGTTTAGAAGACCGGATTCGCCTTGCTGAAATAGGTTAGGCTACCAGGGCAGGGGTTCTTTTCGCATCAGCGACTAATTTTGCGTGATGCTCAATTTTTTCAAGCTGGCATTTAGCCCATTTCTTAAGATAGCCGTCACTCTGATCACAAGCTAATATGACTTGCAGTTCGCGCACATACACGGCGCATTCTATATCCATATTAAGGCCTCCTACCCTTTTATTCAGTATCACATAAATTCTCAGGGTACTGAAGACCCTCAAGGATAAAAATTATGCACCACAGGTATAAATAAAAGATATCATCGTGAGGTCAGCCGTATCTAAGCGGTCTAATATGTTCGGTAGGGTAGCGCTATTATGCGACTCTATTACAAGTACGGATTTGTTCGGGGCTGAAGCAAGTCAGGCTACCTGGACAGGGGTTTTTTCGGGTCAGCAATTAACTTTGCCTGATGCTCAATTTTTTCAAGCTGGTCTTTAGCCCATTTCTTAAGATAGCCGTCACTCTGATCGCAAGCTAATATGACTTGCAGTTCACGCCTATGCACAACGTGTTCCGTGTACATGCTAAGGCCTCCTACTATTTCATTTAGCAGGACGCTACCTGTTTAGACTTATCTTGTCCAGTAAAACGAAAAGTTTGTAAATAAGTTTATCTTATTATGCAGTTGCTAAAGCAGTTTCTGCGGCAAGTTATCGAACTGCGTAAGTCAGTCAGCAAGACGTTCGGTTTGGGAAAACGCGCCTGGAGGGATTCGAACCCACGACCCCCGGTTCCGAAGACCGATGCTCTGGTCCGCTGAGCTACAGGCGCAGGTAAATAAAACTGGTCTGGGAGAGGAAAAGGTGGGGTGAGTGGAGGGATTCGAACCCTCGATATCCAGGGCCACAACCTGGCGCCTTAGGCCTCTGGGCCACACTCACCATCCGATTACGGGGTGAAATTATACCATAGTTTCGCTCCCATCCCTTACTATTGGCCGCCATTTGCAGTTCCTCTATTTAGGATAAAGAACGGCTACCTCACAAGCATGTTGCCGCCCACAATAGAGAGGGCGTCGTTTGTCCCGTCCTCTATCAGTCCGGCACGGGCATCGCGGAATAATTTCTCTATGGGTAGCTCCTTGCTCAAGCCCAGTCCGCCGAAAAGCTGCACGGCTTCGGTAGCCACTTTTAATGCACTGTTGGTGCAATAAACTTTAGAGGCAATTGAGTGTTGAGGCGATGGCGGGAAAGTCTTGATGTTATATACCATTACGCTTCTGGAAAAAGCACGGCAGGTCTCAACCGTGGAAAACATATCGAAGAGCCTAGCCTGAATCCAGGCGTGCTCGCACAACCTCCGGCCACCCTGGACCCTCTCTTTAGTATACTGCAGGGCAAGGTCGTAACAGGCCTGGGCCAGACCCGTGAAGAAGGCACCCATGCCCATGTTGGCATGCGCCAGCGTCATCTCGCCAACGATTTCGTAGGCCGTCTGGTCCATGATCATCTGGTCTCCCGGGCATACAACGTTATCGAAGAAGATCTCTCCCTGTGGAAGTTCCCTCTGTCCCAGCTTGTCCAGCGGCCTGCCGCGGCTTACGCCCGGCTGATTGAGGTCAAGCATACAACTTCCGCCACCCGCCAGACCCATCTCGGGAACCAGGTTTACGGAGAGCATAATGTTGGTGGCAACCGGCCCGTTCGATACCCAGGCAGCTTTCTGGCCGTTGATAACCCAGTCAGAACCCTTTTTTACCGCCTTACACTGCTGCGTAATATTTTTATTGTGATATATATCCGTCCCTATCATCAGGTTATCAGACCCGTGATCGGGCTCGGTAGCTCCCCAGCAGCTCATTATGCTGGCATCTTTGCAGTTAACAAAGGGGGTGTAAAACTTATCTATCAATTTGGGGTTGCCCACCGTTTGGGCTACAGTAGCGCAGAAAAAGCTGACGCCAAGGGCGACGGCAAAACCTACGCTGCCGTAGGCCAGCTCCTCCCACAGGATATGGAGGGCCACCGGGTCCTGAGCCAGGCTACCGGGATGGCCCAGCAGGGTGGCTGTATGATATCCGTTCTCATACATTTTGGCCATCGCTTGCCAGTAGAGGGAGCCTTTCTCAACAACCTTCTCCGGCGGCATCTTATCCAGCGCTAAAGCCGCAGGCCGCAGGACTTCCACGGAGAACTTATGCACTTCAGCCTTAAGCTGGCGTTGTTGCTCGGTAAGGGTCACGTCTAAATCAAGATATGCCATATCAAGCTCCTTTGCTAGAAATTATTTATTTATAGTGTATGGAAGCGGTGGAGTCCTCCACTGGGCTACAGGCTCTCCCTTGTTTAAACGCGAACAGAAAGAGTCTGTGGTCTGAATGACGAATGGCTGCGTTTTATCCAGCCCAAGGCCCCTGAGATTATCGGTCATCCTGTGTTTAGCTGGGCCGACCTTTATTTCGGCGGGCTTCTTTAAGTATGTTTTATATTTGACGTCTACATTTACGATGGTTTTCAGAATCCAATCGTTCAAATTGGAGTAAGTGACCAGATCGAATCCGCGAGTGTTCATGCCCTTTCCCTTTGAAAGATCAGCTTTGACTGAAACGATGGATTCTCCGCTGGCCGGGTCCAGGGCACCGAATTCAAAACCGCTTTCACTGAATTTAAATGGCAGATTTGTGACGAATTTGGGATAGCCCCATATCTCGCGGCCGCCGGCGCGTGCAATGTCGGTAGTTACGGGAAGCTCAAGTACGTAGGCGCTGATGCCTCCGCTGATCATGGGAATGCCGAAGATGGTTATCAACCGGCGCGTTTTATTTTTTGGAGATTGCGGCTGTGCCGTGATGGCCAGTCCCAACTCCTCGTAGGATGAAACACTCGTGCGGCGGTAATTGTAGAAGACCATGCTCACGATGGTTTTACCGTTGGAGAACCTGATAGGCTCCAGCCCTGTACCCTCCAGCTTGGGCAGAGCTTTCTCATAGTCCACCCAGAAATTTAGCTGTCGTACAGAGACGTCGAAATAGAAGATGGGCAACTCAAGTTCGCCCTCCGAGGTATTGGCGATCATTTTGGGGACATCGAAGAAATCTTTACCGGCCATGTCCTCTACCTCCCTTTATTGCGAATATTTTTCAACAGTTTATCAGGCAAAACGGTTTATGGAAAGAGTATGTATCGACTGGAGGTTTACCAGTCTGCCTTTCAATGCAGCCTTCTTTGATAAATTGTGACCTGTATAAAGAGCCCGAAAAGGATGACCAGGATCAGGGTGATGAGCAGCGCGTTGGTGGAGTTGTCGTCCAATGGAATGAACCTGGAAGGAAGTGCCGGGCCATCGGCTGTGGTAAATGAGAAGGCCGGGCTTGGGTCGCCGGGCACCGGTTCTAACGGTGTTACCTGCCAGAAGTAAGCTGTTCTGTAGCTCAGTCCCCAGTTCAGGTTGTATGCTGTCCCTCTAACCTTCTCGTCGATAATCGGTTTGGACAGCTCGGGGTCTGTACTCAAAACAAAGCGGTAGGTAGTAGTATTCTGCAGCGGAGTCCATGAAAAGCTGGTAGGGTAAGCCGCTGCATCAGTTGACCCGCTTGCGGGCTTCAGTGCCTGAAGGCCGGGATAGTCTGGTGATGTTACCGGGTAGCCTGGACGTATATTGAAGCTCACGCCGTAGGACCAGCGGCTGCGTATGACCTGCCCGGTGACGGCGCGCCGCACTCGTATATGCCAGTAGTAGCTGCTGCCTGCCTCCGGCAGCGCTCCATCAGGTATATAGTATGACGGATAAAGCAAATCTTCAGGCACGTAGAAGGGACTGGTGGAGGGTGCGGCCGCATCTACCACCATGTCGAACCAGCTATCCTTGCCGATCTCGACTTCATAGGCGTCCGCCAGAGATAATTGTTCCCATTTGAGGTCGACCTGCCCATTGCGGCCTGTAACAGGGTCACAATATGCAAAGCTGCCCGGTTTGGGCGCTATCAACCAGGGAGAATGGTTGGCTAAGGTATCCTTAAAAGCCCAGAGTCGCCCAACTCCGTTATAAGGGTCATAGTCGTGGGAATCGACAGCCCATATGGTCTCATTGGCACATACCAGCGCATCAGGCTCCATCTGGAAAAGGACGCCCGCCGGTAAGCCGGTCGTCAGGGAGTCCCAGGATACATTGTTACCGGGGATGTCGGTGCGGGAGTAAAGCGTCCTGTCAACACCTGATCTGCCAGGGTTATACGCAGCATATAGAGTGCCGCGTCCTGCAACGCAAAGGCCGTAATAGCTGTTATCGGGAGGGGCCATATCGTCCCATCTGTGGTTAATATCGATAGCCCATCGGTAGAGGCCACCGGCATCATCGGCAAGGTAAATAAAATTACGTCATTATATACTTGACAAACCCATTTAGCTATGCTACACTTATATCATAAGTAAAGGAGTATAGTTATGAAAACTAAGAAGCTAAATAAGAGAATATTTACTGATGAAGATACGGCTCGTGAATACCTAGAGCGATTATGCTGGCCTAACGGTGCTGTATGCCCACATTGTCAGTCAACCGAAGCTTATAAACTACAAGCTAAGGCTGATTCTAAAAGTCCAGTCCGCAAGGGTGTCTGGAAATGTAAGGTTTGCCGTAAGCAATTTACAGTTACGGTTAACACTATCTTTGAAGGTAGCCACATTCCTATTTATCAGTGGTTATCTGCTATTCAATTCCTTTGTGCAAGCAAGAAGGGCATGAGTGCCCATCAATTACACAGAATGCTAAAAATAACCTATAAATCAGCCTGGTTCATGGCTCACAGGATACGCTATGCCATGAAGCAACAACCGTTGGCTGAAAAGCTACACGGCATTATAGAAGCTGATGAAACCTATATCGGCGGTAAGGCTAGGGGCAAGAGAGGACGTGGTGCCGCAAATAAGACACCTGTGGTTGCCTTGATACAACGTGGTGGTGCTATCCGATCCTTTAAAACCCTCAGGGTTACTACTAAGAACCTCAGAGAGATAATACGGCAGAACGTAGATAAACAATCAATCATAATGACTGATGAATTTACAGCTTATAGAGGCTTGAATGAGGAGTTTGCTAGCCACCAAACAGTCAATCACAAGGACAAGGAATACGTTAGGGGTAATGTCCACGTCAACAGCGCAGAGGGCTATTTTAGCCTTCTAAAGAGGGGAATAGTCGGAGTTTACCATCATGTTAGCAGTCAGCACCTTGATCGCTATCTTGACGAGTTCAATTTCAGATATAACAGCCGTAAAATCGAAGATGATCTCAGAATGGTACTGGCTATTGAGAACGTTGAAGGCAAACGACTAACCTATAAAGTGCATAACAACTAAAAAGAGAAGTGCCTGACCGAGATTGTAATGGTCAAGCACTTATGATAGTATCGATTTAATAGCCGTAGCGAAGTTAACTGCTAGTACCAGTAGCCGTTAACCCCCTTTGGATTAGTTTAGTGCAACCAAAGGAGGTTGGTCAAATGGATACAACAGTTGAGCAAATGGAGAACATAGCAGAAATGCCGAAAAGAAAAGCGCAACCCAAAGCGAAGCCTAAGAAGCCCTCAATGGGCACATCAAGGCCACGTGTAGCAAGATCGCCTAAACCTCCACCTGTAAAACGGCGTCGGAGATAACTGCATAGAGCACCATGGTGAAGCCACACCTATATTTGGACACATGCATTTTCTTAGATGCAATTTATAACAGAAGGGATGCTTCTAAGATGTTGCTGACCAAAGCTAAACGTGAGGTCGAACAAGGCAATTGGCTATGTTCTACTTCAAGATGGACAATGATAGAGTTGTTTGACAATATTCAAGAAGAATTATTTGTTAAGAACCTTAGAATAGATGGTATTCTATGGTCTGATATAAGTAGGAAATTACACACTAGACGGCCAGAGAGAAGCTGGATTAAAAAAGCCTGAATTAGATAGTATTTGGGCGGAATTGCATAATATGACAAATCAATATTCATTTATCGAGTTCAAATATCCAAAAGATGCAGCTATGTGGGATAGAGCAGAAGAGATTTGTGGTGGAACAAATCTTAGTTCAGCCGATGCCTTGCATTTAGCTGCTGCTATAGAAATAGGATGCAATATATTAGTTACAACTGACAAGGATTTCATTACCATTGCCAGTAACTATATAAAAGGAACTGTCCCACCATCTGAAGTAGATTTAGCAATTGCTAAGCTGAATCATTGATAAGGGGGAATTTGCTGTGAATGAGGATAATAAAGGGAAGAAGAGACAATCCAATGCTGAAAAGCCTATATCATTAAAGCCCCTTAAATTTGATGAGGCTGTATCTGATTTATTGAAGGTGAAACCATTACCAAAAAGTAGAAAGGATAGCAAGGTTGATATTGTCGGATCGAGCCATGAAGACAAGATTTAAAATAAAGGATAAGCATACTACTGATAAGCCGAAACAGAACCCTCTATTAGATACAGGTTCATCTACAATTGACCAAATCAACCAACAGCAAATAATTGAGGGGATAAAGAAGCTTCCTGTTGCACCAATACTTGTACCAGCGGGAGTAGCAGAAGACCATACGCCAGCATATTTGATTCACCGTTATTTTGCTAGGCGACCTCATAATGTATTCAGTTATTTAATTAACCACTACTCGAATCCTGGCAATATAATTCTTGATCCTTTTATGGGCGGTGGTGTGACCATTATTGAATCATTGCGTTTGAAACGTAAAGTAATAGGTGTAGATGTAAACCCATTGGCCTGGTTTGTCAGCCGTGAAGAAGTTGCTGATGTAGATTTGATTGCATTTGATAAGGTCTTTGAAGATATCAAAGAGAAAGTAGGCAATAAGGTAAACTCATTCTATAAAACTGACTGCCATATATGTGGTAATTCGGAAGCAATTGCCGAATGGTATGAGTGGAGTGATGTGGTACTCTGCCCAAATTGTGGCAATAAACAAGTGCTTAAAGAAGCTAAGAAATTAGCCTCAAAGCGGAAGCGGAAGATGCCCACAATCTTATTACACAGGACTGAAGATGAAATCGATAATGAGCCACTAAGTGAGCATCTTTACGAATGTGCTAATCCCAAATGTAAGGCTGTATTAAGTACCTCAACTTGCAAAGTCTTGGAAAATCGACTATGTACTGTCAAAGTAAACTGCTCAAAATGTAAGTCAAGGGGATTTAAAACGCATAAAACCCCCAGTAAATTTGACTTGGATCAATATAACAAGATTATGAAACTTAGTACACAACTTCTTTCAAAGCTTTTCTATCCAAAAGATGCTATTCCATCTGGTGATGAAACAGAACGTCTCTTGAAAAGACACTACGAATATTGGTGGCAACTATTTACGCCACGCAACCTTTTGGCTTTATCATTGTTGTTTGATTATGTAGATAAGATTGATGATATAGAGCAAAAACGGATATGGGCTTTAGTCCTTAGTTCATCGCTATGGCGAATTAGCAAATTCGCTTATTTCAAGAGTGATGGCAGAATTGTCAATGCAGGTCATCATTTTTGGTTACCGGATATCCCCGCCGAAATGAATGTTTGGTATTACTTGTTAAAGAGAAGAATCACCGCTGTTAGGGGAGGAAAACAATATTCGGCACAACAAATAGGCTCTTTTTATCAGGAAGCAAAACATGTTGAAGAACTGGACGATAGTAAAACCTGTCTTCTGCTAAATCAATCATCAACCACACTCCCTTTGATTAATAAAACTGTTGATGTGGTCATTACTGACCCCCCATTTGGTGGCAATGTTAACTATGGTGAATTATCTGACTTTTGTACCGTTTGGCTAAAAGATATTGTTGGATTGCAATATGGCATTGCTGACAAAACAAAAGAGGCACTAATTAATAGAACGCAGAACAAAGGTGAACAGGAGTACGAAGACCTTCTTTTTGGTATCTTTAAAGAATGTCATAGAGTTCTGAAAGTGGATGCATGGATGGTTCTAACTTTCCACAATAGAGACCCTAAAGTATGGATGAGTTTACATCGTGCAGCTCTAAGGGCAGGATTTCGCCTGCCCTCGGCAGATGAAAGTGTCAATCGCGGCATAGTTTATCAACCACCTATTGCAGAACATACCACCACACTGCACCAACAAGCGGCTGGTGCTATGCTAGGTGATTTTATCCTCAGTTTTAAAAGACAAGATGTGGTTCCATACCAAATTGTATCTGGTGTATTGTCAACTAATGAAGAACAAGGACTAAAGGCTAAAACAGAGGAATTAATCCATTTTCATGGAGGAGCCGACGAAAGTACACTCATGACTGGTTTGATACCATATCTTGGGGAGCAGAATTTATTTCACAAATTAGTAGGAGTGGATTTCAATTCATTTTTCGCAAAATTCTTTGTCTATGATAAACAAAGCAAGAAATGGTTTACTTCTGATATGATTGACCCCGCAACTAAGACACTAAAGCCTCTTGATTATGTCCCTGCGGAACATCTGACTGAGCAGATAATTTACAGTTATCTCAAAACAAAGAAGTATGCTAGTTTAGATGAAATCCTAACTGTGATATATACTCAACTAGTTAATAGTCACCGGCCTGGAACAACTGCAATAGGCAAGGTTCTAGATAAACTGTGTGACAAAGTACCATTGCCAAATTCACCGCACCACCAAGGTTTTGCACTCAAAAAGAAGATACCTAGTGTATCTAAAATCGAATTACCGATTGTAGTTGAGCAGAAAAGCCTATTTGGTGATTATGTCTTAGCAACTAATCTCGGCCATGACGACATTATCACCCTGCTTCATTCTTATGCTTCCAAGATGGGATTTGATGGTCATATAGGCAATACAGAACAAGATAAAAACCCAGCATTTAAAAAGATAAGTCGGCAGATGACTACATCTGAGGAATTTGGGTTACCGCCTAGTGTGTTCAATACAATTTGTGAGATTGATCTATTACTATTGAAAGGTTCATTGATTACCCATGCCATTGAAGTGGCAACGACTGTAGAAACAGCAGATAAGGCCATAAATAACAGATATCGGAATCTCTTTGTTGCAATACCCAATCTAACAATCAGGGCTTATGTAGTAGTCAAAGATAAGGATTTTGGGAAGGCTTATAGCATTGTATTCTCTAAAGCGAATGTTCAAGAGGGTATTAGCCAAAAGATTAAGATTATTCGTTTAAGTGAATTAACATCAGACGGCTTTGAAAAAATAATCAAGGCTTAGGTTTGTCAAGTATACAATCACGTAAAATTATTGGTATTGAATTGGTCGTCGAAGGCGACATGCTTGTTCCCATAGCTGTAGGCAGGCTGGGTAATCTGTATCCAATTACCGCCGCCATCCAGGGAATAGGCTGCCGGGCATTGCTGGCCGGCACCTGCGCCGACCAGGACCCGATTTTGCTGTGCTTCTATGGTGTGAGCAGGCTTGAGCCCCGTGTCGGTGGAAAAGCCCCAGCGCCAGCCTTTTGCACCGTATTTCCCCTGTCGTACCAATCCATCCGCCTGAAGCACAAATAATACATCGCCACCGGCTGCCGCCATGTCCTGCAAAAAGATGTCGGGAAGGCAGCCTTGCCATGTCTGCCCACCGTCACGAGACTGCAACAGACTGGTCGTTAGCTGTGCTCCTTGAAAAACCACTGATCCCTTCTGATCGTCGGGCGCCAGCTTGAGCAGCGGCAGGGGACAGTCAATACAGAGCACTCTCTCCCAGGAATCTCCTATTGGGTCGGTACGGCTGCGCCATGTGCTATCCAGTCCCCTGTCATTCACCGAAGAAATATAGGCCGTTTTACCGTCGCCCGCTACTGCCAGAGCCGAGAAGCGGTTTGGCAGTGTGTCTATCAGCCCAAGCTGGTTCCATGAGATGCCATCGTCTTCGCTCCTGGACAATGCTGATTCGTCCAGCGGTGCAGCGTTCCACGAAGCACCACTGGGGTTCGACCATTTGAGCGGTGTATCGCGGTCCCCCGATCCTGTGCCGCAGATGGCTGAAGAGTTTTGTATCCAGTCAACCCGCACATTGGCCTGCCCAGAGCCATATCCGCCCGTGGGGGCTTTCAAGGGTTTAGTCCAGGTTGAGCAAAGACCCAGCGGGTCGGAAGTGAAAAAGATATCGGCCATGGCAGTTTGCGGGTCTGCGATTACGCTGCCGGCAAGAAGTTTACCGGATAGCGTACTTCCGCTGTAAGAAATGGAGCTTAATCTCGGCTTACCCGCGTTACCGGGCACCCTGAGCCTGGTTACGACAGTGTCATTAAGGCGGTAAACATCATCCAGGGGTTGAGAGGTCCCTACGGAGGCCCCATCGGAATCGTAGGCCGCGAATATAATACGTTTGGCAGGAACGTTGCCGTCGAAATCGGAGGGAAGGGATAAACTGCCGGTTACTATCCTGGTCTCGCCGCTGCCTGCGCCCCCGGATTGATCTGGAGTACACAGTTCTACCGGCCATCCGCTGTACTGGTTCCAGATAGAGCTATTGACTGCGAAATCGCGATAACCGAGATTTATATAAGTGCGCTGAGTGGTGCTGGACATGATCACCAGTGTGGAATCGGCTGTATAAGATGGCGAAAGTAACAGTGAGATGATATCTCCGCCGTTATATCCTTGCGCTTTCCACCCTTCTATCGCAGGGTACTTCAGCACATAGATTTCACCCTGCGATAGCCCGTCTGCCGGGTTGCGGCTTCCCACGATAATGTCATGAACATTATTTCCCCGGCTTGCATATAGCGCCGAAATAACGACGCTGCCAATTTGCTCGCCAGGGCCATAGAGCCAGGGTATGTGGCCGCTATAAAACCAGTTTACCCCACCGTCCGAGGAGATATAGACCTCCCTTCGGTGCGTACCGCCGCTGTCCATGCAGACGGCGGCTATGAAATCCGGATCATCCGGGGAGACAGCAATATCTGCTACGGGAAATACCGGACTTGGCGACGCCTGCGCCAGCCACAGGGTAGGCCGTACGCTCCATGATACGCCTCCATCAAAGCTCCTCAGGATCCCTGCTTTTACCAGCGGTCCGGAACTGGCATCAGGTACATCGATGGCATATATTGTTTTACCGTCGGCGAAAACTGCCAGATTGCTGATCTCGCAAGGACTTATGACATCGTTGCGCTGTGGATAGCTGCCCGGTGTGTCGACGGTACCCCATTTCAAAACGCAGGTCGAAGGCGTATCAGCAGACACGGGAGAGATCGCAAGCGATGGACAAATAATCGTCGCTGCCGCCAGCAGGCTAACGGCGCCGACCATGATTTCATAAATTATCTTTGCTGGCTGAGTACGGGTTCTATCCAGACTGCACTTCCCTGCGGCAGAGGACTGCCGGATTCCACTCGTAAGATAAATAGAACTTTCTGGCCTGCCAGCCCGGACAGGTCAACTGTGTACGTAGCAAGCTGGCCCGAATTTACTGTGACTGGGGGAAAGTACTTTACTGTGCCGCCCTGAGACGTGCCGAATGTAAATTTTACGTTTGAATCTTCAGGTGCATCCGCAGTGAGTCCCACGTTGGCGCTGAATTTACAGCCGTGGGGGACTGTGAACGGGCGCAGTTCTGCCGGGCTGCCTATAGGCACACCGAATGCACCCTGTATCCAACTGCCGCTGGAAGCGGGAGGCGTCATCAAAAGCGCATTCGGGTAGCTGAGACCGCTTTTTATCTGGGCTGTAGATATCTGTGCCCACCCATGCTCCACGCTGGCAAACATGGGCCAGCTCAGCAAACCTGCACTGCTCTGCCATTGTGCGTTGGCCGAATATTGCAGCAGGTTAACATTCATAAGCGGCCCGAAGTTATGCTCAAGGCAGTTGTTGGTGTAATCGGCCTCGGGACAGGAACCGTCGCCATTGGCGCATACCCGGATGTTGGTTGCCCCGCTGCTTGCTGAATTGGATGACGAACTCAGCAGAGATGGGAAACGCGGTGAGAAGTGATAGGTCAGGAAAGCCTTAGCCTCCTCATTGCCAGGTGAAAGCGGCTCGACATAGCTTTTGGCTTCCAATGTGTCGTCTCTGTAAAGGTATGTTTCCGTAGCGCATGAGGTTAGATTGCCTATATTCTTAATCCGGTAGGAGAGGACATTGCCGCTGCTCCAGAAATCGGTTACAACCAGGTCTGCCCTATCTTTAACCGGCTGTTGCACTGTGATCGAAATCTGATTGGAAGTGCTTCCTCCTCTGTTGATCGCCCAAAGAGTATAGGTTGTGTCTGCTGTCGGGGTTATATCCATGCTGCCTTCCGGCGCGACGGCTCCGGGCGACGGCTCTATACTTACTTTGCTGGCATCTGACACGCTCCAGCTCAATTTAGATGTCTCCCCAGAAACTATTTGCTCTGGCTCAGAGGAGAAATGGTTGATATTTGGCGTCGGGCCTGACGGGTCCCTTTTTACAAAGAAGGGGATTGATATTTGTTGCCCGCCTGCTATCGAAAGATCGAGCCGATATTGGCCAATGTTGAATCCCTGTGAAGGGGCATTAAGCGTAAATCCGAGGTAACCATCCTGGCCTTGCGTTTTATTATCAGCATAGATGACCTTATATATAGCCTCCTGCGATTCGCTTTTTTCGTAAACCCAGTTAGCCTGAACGGTTGTAGCGGTATGGGCGCCGGAAAGTCTTACCATGCAGTCGACCCGTGGGCTGTCGATATAGATGATATTGCTGCTATCCCCCGGACGGTAGTAGTCGGATAGTGAGTCCGTAACTATCACAGGGTCATATAAGTGAGGGCCGAAAAATGAAAAGTTAGAGCAGGAAGTAAAAATTAGCGATGCGGATATTGCAGCAGATATCAAGAGATGGCGGGAATTCAGGTACAAATTCATGGCGCAATGAACAATAATAGGTTTTCAAAGTGCTGGGTGTCAAGATTGATTATTGTAAATCGACATTTACCTTTAGATATAGTCATAGATATAGTGAGACTGTGGACGATCCGGAATCAGAGCCGCATAAAATTTATAAGGGGGATGCATGACGGATAGGTTAATGTTATCCTGATCTTTCACGTCCGTCTTCGGATGAGATACACTGAGCCGGAAACACGGTCAACCCTTTATAAATTTCCTGATATACGACCGGGTCATATAAGAGAGCCATGACCAGTGTGTTAAGACATGTGTGCTGAAAAAAATAAGCAAACCGATTGCTGACCACTGATGTATCTGTATCCATGTATGGCGGTCATAAATGACTGTTTTTCCCGCCTCGCTGCCCTCGGGAAGCGCAAACCATAGTGTAAAGCCGGATACCACGAGCAGTAGTAAAATCAAGCCCTCAATGATATCGAGGACATAATGCATGCTGGCTTTTCTCATGGGATCTTCCTGCAGTTGAATTTTTTACCTATTTTTTACCGTTTTCCACTGCAGATATTACAGCAAATAATTATACTGGTTGGGTTATGAAAAGTTAAGCGGCAGGTATTTAACAATTTGCTGGACAATGCCATCAAGCACACTCCGGTGGGTGGTACAGTAACTATATGCGGGCGAAATAACAATTCCGAGACGGTTGAAATTTCCGTAAGAGATACAGGATCGGGCATACCTGAAGATATGCGGAAGCGTATCTTCGAAAGGTTTTCTCACAAGGAGGAACCGGGCGGTCGTCCGGGTACGGGGCTGGGACTGGCAATATCCCGCCGGATCGTTATTTCCCATGGTGGGGATATCAAGGTAAGCAGCCAACCGGGAAAAGGAGCTGAGTTGACTGTAAGGCTGCCGGCCATATATGACATAAACGGCAAAACGGAGTTGGTGAAAGCCGGACCTTCAAGTTAACGGACGAACAATTTATAGCTGGGGCAGATATCAGCCAGGGCGCATTTCCGGCATAGCGGATGCTGGGATTTACAGGTCCTTCTACCGTGTTCAATAAGCAGAACGTGATAACGGTATATATTTTTCGCAGTGACAAGTTTCTCCATCGCGGTGTGAGCGGCCTCAACGGACAATTTACTCCCGATCAGCCCCAACCGTTTAGCCACCCTGAATACGTGTGTATCTACGGGAAAAGCCGGCATGCCGAGTGAAAAAAGCAGGACACAACTTGCAGTTTTCATACCAACTCCCGGTAAATTAAGCAGCCAGCGCCGCGACGGGTCGATATCCATTTTTTTTAAAAACTGAAGGTTAAAGCCGCCAGGCTGTTTTTCCAGGGCTGTGAGGGCATTTTTGATATACCCGGCTTTTACATCGGCCAGGCCTCCGCTGCGTATGGCATCGGCTATTTGATCTGTACCCGTGTCAGCCACCTTATGCCAGTCTCCAAACCTATCTATCAACGATTTATAGGCACGGCGGGAGTTGGTATCGGAGGTGTTCTGCGACAGGATAGTCTGCACTAATTCACCGACCGGCTCAAGCTGGCGTTTCCATTCGCGGTCGCCGTAGGCGACTATCAAACGGCTCAGGATGAGATCAATATCCGGTTTTCTCATCGGTTAAACGCACAGTCTCCGGATAATCTCTGTATAGACCTCGATCCCTTTGATCAAGCTGTCTACGGAAAGCCTTTCGTCGATGCCATGGATAGACTTCAGGTCGTCCGGCGGCACCTCGACCGGGCACAAGCCGTAGGCCGGCATATTTTTCTCTCGGAAGAAGCGCGAATCAGTAGTTCCTGTCATCAGATAAGGGGCCACAACGGCACCCGGGTAATAGTAGAGCAGAGCCTTTTCAATCATGTTGTAGCTTTCGGTATACATATCCGAGGCATTCCCCTCATTGCCCAGCACGGTCTCTATTTGTATTTCATCATCTGCCAATTGATTTTTTATGAGTTGCAGCCATTGCTTTAAGTCCTGGCCGGGCAATAAACGTGTATCGATCAACGCCTCGGCATAGGATGGTATAACGTTCACCCGATCTCCAGATTTCAACATATTAAGGCTGATAGTATTGCGCAGCATAGCGCTTATCTGCGGCACCGCTAGCAGCCCATTGTCGGCCAGTATCTTAAGCAGCGTACCCTCCCGGCCGTCGTCGGCGTAGGGCTTCAGGACGTCCCATGACTGCGCCAGTTTTTTAAAATATTCGGCCGCAATTGGTGTTACTTCAAGGGGCACTTCATAGTTAAGCAGCCGGTTCACAGCCTTGGTCATTTTTTCCAGACAGTTCTGGCTGTGAGGGGTGGACCCGTGGCCCGGCATTCCCTTCCTGCTGAGTTTAAGCCAGCAGGGGCCCTTTTCGCCCGGCGAGATCATAGCTACCAGACTGTTGCTCTTATCGTCTTTTATTAAATAACCTCCCTCATTCAAAATGAGCTCAGCTTGGAAATCGTCCGGATATTCCCGAAGCAAAAATTCCACACCGCAATCGCCGCCTGATTCCTCATCCGCTGTAGCCAGGAATATCAGGTCTCGACGAAGCTTGATGCCCCGTTTTTTTATTTCCAGCAGGGCCAGCAACTGCATGATCCCCAGCGACTTGGTGTCCAGGGCGCCCCTCCCGCAAATATATCCGTGGATGACCTCGCCGCCGAAGGGATCGAAGCTCCACTCGTCCCCCTTAGCAGGCACTACGTCCATATGGTGCAGCATGATAAGCGGTTTTTGCTGTCCCGAGCCCTTGATGACGGCGCGTATTGAAGCCCTGCCGGGTTTCGACTGGTAAGTTTTGAAGAGGATGCCCTGGCTTTCAAGGATGCGAGAGAAGAATTCAGCACCCAGGTATTCGTTGCCGGGTGGATTGGTAGTATCGAGTTTTATGTAGTTACTGAGAAGCTCTACGGCCCTGTTTGTCATTTATGCGCCCTTCTTCCTGTTGTCCGTATAAAATTATACCCTATTTACCGGGTAAATTGGTTGTCCTATATCGCAGGCGAAGCAACAAAGGCCGATCGAGTTATGGGCGTTCCGGCCGTTGATGCTATAATAATCTGGCATTTAGTCCGGAGGTAACTGTATGAAAAAATTTGCTGGCCAAGATGAGATCAAAGTCTTTTGCGGCAATGCTCACCCATCATTGGCACAAGCTGTCTGCGATTACCTGGATATCCCTCTGGGCAAAATGGAAGTATTTGAGTTCACCAATGAGAACATTTTCGTGCGTATACTGGAAAATGTGCGCGAGCGCGACGTATTTATTATCCAGCCCATCTGCTCACCCGTCCAGCGCAACCTGGTCGAGCTTTTGATTATACTTGATGCCTTCCGGCGGGCCTCGGCGGAACGGATAACTGCTGTCGTACCATATTATGGTTATGCTCGGACCGACAAGAAAGACCAGCCGCGTGTACCGATTACGGCGCGCCTGGTTGCCGACTTGCTTACCACGGCGGGAGCAGAGCGCATCCTGACGGTAGATTTGCATGCTCCGCAGATACAGGGTTTTTTTAATATACCGGTGGACGAACTGACAGCGCTTTTTATACTTAGCGATTACTGGAAGAGTAAAAATTTGAAGGACGTTGTGGTTGTTGCTACGGATATCGGCATCAGCAAACGTGCACGTGACCTGGCGGAGAAGCTAAACGCCCCTCTGGCCATCATAGAGAAGCGCCGCCTTGGCAACCACGATGCCACCGAGACGCTGAACATTATCGGCGACGTGGCGGGGAAACGCGCCATAACCGTGGACGATGAAATAGATACCGCTGGCTCACTGATAAATGCCGTCGATGCGTTGCTCAAGGGGGGCGCCAAAGAGGTCTATTCCTGCTGCACGCACCCGGTATTTTCCGGCCCTGCTATCGAGCGCATATCAAAGTCACCCGTCAAAGAAGTTGTCGTAGCCGATACAATACCGGTTAACGGGTCAAAGAAAATTGACAAAATTACAGTATTGCCCATAGCGCCCATGCTGGGCGAAGCCATACACCGCATCCACACCGGGATGTCGATAGGCGCTATGTTCTCGGACTAGGACTGAATATGCCCAACTGGCTTGAAAAGTTTTTCGATTCCAACGAAAAAGAGATCAATCGTCTTAAGCCCACCGTAGAGGAGATCAACTCCCTCGAGCCCCACTTCCAACAGCTATCCGACGATGAGTTGAAAGCCAAGACCGGGGAATTCAAGGATAGGCTGGAGAACGGGGAAACGCTGGACAGCCTTCTGCCGGAGGCCTTCGCCGCAGTTCGTGAAGCATCGAGGCGGACCATAGGGCTGCGCCATTTCGATGTGCAGTTGATGGGCGGTATCGTACTACACCAGGGAAAGATAGCGGAAATGAAGACCGGCGAAGGCAAAACGCTGGTCGCAACCTTGCCCCTGTATCTCAACTCATTGGAGGGAAAGGGCTGTCACCTGGTGACGGTCAATGATTACCTGGCCCGCCGAGACGCCTACTGGATGGCGCCGGTCTATCATGCGCTGGGAGTCAGCGTGGCAAGCATCTACCCCGTGCAGAGCGCCGCGGAACATCTGCCGGCCTTGATCTACGATCCTGAGTACGTGGATGAGAAGGACAGGCGCTGGCCGCATTTTAAGCCTGTAAACCGCTATGAAGCCTACCGCGCCGATATCACTTACGGCACCAACAACGA
>DBZK01000031.1:28502-35391 GCA_002311135.1 Dehalococcoidia bacterium UBA1162 | reverse complement strand
ACCAACAACGAGTTCGGTTTCGATTATCTGCGCGATAACATGGCCATAGACCTCTCGCAGAAAGCGCAGCGTCCGCTGAACTATGCCATCGTCGACGAAGTGGATAATATACTGATCGACGAAGCGCGCACGCCGCTGATCATCAGCGGCGAGGGCGAAGACCCCACACTCAAGTATTACACTTTTGCGGAGCTTGTTGCCAGGCTCACCCCCGAAGACTACAAGATCGAAGAGAGGGAAAGGCAGATCTATCTTACCGAATCCGGCAGTGCCCGCATGGAGGAAATGCTCAAGAAGAAGGGCATGCTGAAGGCGCCCGACCTTTATGACGCGTCCAATTTGCATCTGACGGAATATATGGATAATGCCCTCAAGGCGCAGGTGCTTTTCAAGCGTGATAAGGAATATATGGTGAAGAACGGCGAGGTCATTATCGTGGACGAGTTCACGGGCAGGCTGATGTTCGGCCGGCGCTATTCCGAAGGCCTGCACCAGGCTATCGAAGCCAAAGAGAGGGTCAAGATACAGAAGGAGAGCGTTACGCTCGCCACCATAACCTTCCAGAACTTGTTCAGGCTTTATTGTAAGCTGGCCGGCATGACCGGAACGGCGGCCACCGAGGCTGAGGAATTGTTCAAGATATATAAACTCGAAGTGGTGGTTATACTGCCCAACCGGCCCATGATACGCCTTGATCACAACGACCTGATCTACAAGGACGAGGACGCCAAATTCAAGGCTATCGCCAACCAAATTGAAGAGCTGAATAAAGAGGGCAAGCCGGTTCTGGTGGGCACGATCTCCATAGAGAAATCCGAGCTGTTAAGCGACTTGATGATGCGCAAGGGAGTGCAGCACCAGGTGCTGAATGCCAAGCACCATGAGAGGGAAGCCGAGATAATTAAGAACGCGGGTGGTGTGGGAGCGGTGACCGTCGCCACCAATATGGCCGGCCGCGGCGTAGACATTATACTGGGCGGCAAGCCGCCCGACCGTGAGGAGTTAGAGGACGAAAAAGACTACGACAAAAAATATGCCGAGTGGAAGATAGAACATGATAAAGTGCTCAACCTGGGCGGCCTTAACGTCATTGGCACGGAGCGGCACGAAGCGCGGCGTATCGACAACCAGCTTCGCGGGCGTGCCGGCAGGCAGGGGGACCCCGGCAGCTCGCAGTTCTTCGTATCACTGGAGGATGACATAGTCAGTCGCTTCGGCGGCGATCGCGTTAAAGGGGTCATGGAATGGGCCGGCATGGACGAAAATACATCCATTGAGCACCCCTGGATCAGCAAAGCCATTGAAAATTCACAGGTCAAAGTGGAGGCCTTTCACTTCGATATACGTAAACATTTGGTCGACTATGACGACGTGGTCAACAAACACAGGGAAATCATATACGGGGAACGCGACAAGATACTGCAGGGGGCGGATTTGAAGGCCAATATCCTGGATATGATCGATGACCAGATAGAACGACTGGTTAATCAGCGCTATAACCGAGGGTATGAAGAGCCCGATTTAGAAGGCCTGCTGCAGGACCTTTCGGAAATCTTCCCGCTGCCGGATAACATTAAGCAACAGGGCCTTGAAAGCTTTAAACCGAAGCAGCTTACAGAGAAGCTAATCGACTATTCCCACCAGATATACGATATTAGGGAGCAGCAGGTTGGCGCCAATGATATGCGGCTGATGGAGCGGCTGGTGATGCTGCGTGTCATAGATGATAACTGGAAGCAACATCTGACTGCCATGGACCATCTCAGGCAAAGCGTCGGCCTGCAGTCGGTCCGGCAGATAGACCCGCTGGTCATCTATAAGAAAGAGGGCGGGGACTATTTCGAGAGCCTTATGGCGGGCATTAAGAACGATATCGTCCATTTCATCTATAAAGCCAACCTCGAGAAGAGGGAAGCTCCCCAACGCCCTCAGCAGGTTCCGGTCGGAGGGAAGGTCGGCCGCAACGATCCCTGTCCTTGCGGCTCGGGCAAGAAATACAAGCACTGCCACGGAAAATAGAATCTTCCACCTCCGCAAAGTTTTTAGCGATGTGCGAAACGCCCTGAATGATGAAAATTGAATTAATTGACGATATATCACTGAAGTTAAAAAGATTTTTCACCCCAAGCTAAAGTCTACCAGGTGTAGCGTTTAGATTTTACTTGTAAGTTAAACCGTACCAATCCTGTCGGTCCGTTTGTGCCGCTTAAACGGCCACAAGTATTCGGAGGCTGTGGCTAATTTACCCGCAAAGAAAAATGGGAATGGTATCACAGTAAGCTGTGTTGGCTATGCTACCAAATGTGAAGTGCTCGAAAAGATTTACATCAGGGCCAGTGTTGCTTCAGCACCCACTAGATGTCCGTTTTGTTGATGTTATTTAACCACTCCGGGCAGTATGTGGGTATCAAACGGGTTTAAACTCAAACCTGCCGCTTTTGTAGAGCTCAAGGCAGGCATCCACCACGTCGGGATCATAAAGATTACCCTTGTTCTTTGATATTTCCTCAAGTGCCTTATCAATGCCCAGGGCGGGACGATATGGGCGGTGTGAAGACATGGCTTCAATCACGTCTGCAACTGCCAGTATTTTGGCTTCCAAGATAATATCCTCACCCTTGAGACTTTGGGGGTAACCCGAACCATCCAACCTCTCATGGTGTTGCAAGACAGCCTGTGCGACAGAACAAGGGAAATCCATGCCTTTGACAATATCGTAGCCATATTGGGGATGGGCTTTTATCAAGCTAAATTCAACATCCAAAAGTTCTCCAGGTTTACTGAGTATATCAGAAGGAACATACATTTTCCCGATATCATGGATTACTGCCGCCATCCTGAGCTGATCAATCCGGGTATCTTCCAACTTCATTTCTCTGGCTATGGCGGTTGCCAGTTCGGCCACTCTCTGCTGATGGCCTGCAGTATACGGGTCTCTCGTTTCCACGATTTTAACCATGGTATCGATCGCGTCATTCAAGGTTTTCTTCAGGGATTCGTAGCTTTTTAAAAGTTTTTCTTCGGATAACTTGCGCTCGGTGATATCCTCCAAGAAATTCAGGGTTGACGGTTTGCCCTCCCATCTTATTACGACCGTATTCAGTTCCACCCACATGGTAGTGCCGTTTTTCTGGATAACGCGGAATTCATACCGTTGAGGTAATGCCTCCCCTTTTAACCGTTTGAAGTGCCGGTCGATCACCATTTCCCGTTCATCAGGGTGGATGAACTTAATAAACTGCCTTCCCATGATCTCCTCAGCGGGATAGCCGATCAAACAGGACATCCGGGGATTGAGAAAAACGATTTTACCCTCCTGGGCTACAAAGATGGCTTCGCCGGCGTTATCAAAGAGGTTACGGTATTTCTCCTCGCTCTCTCGCAGCGCCTCCTCTGCCCGTTTGCGCCCGTGCCGGTCCTCTGCATCCTGCAGTGCATGTTCTACGCCAGGTGCCAGGAACGACAGCCTGTGCTTCAGCACGTAATCATGCGCTCCGGCCTTCATTAATGCGACCGCCGCTTCTTCGCCGATGGAGCCTGAGACGATGATAAAGGGGATATCCAGGCCGCTTTCCTTAAGCACGGCCAGGGCTCCGGGCGCATCAAATTGAGGCATGGCATGATCCGAGATGACTATATCAAAGGTCTGCTCGGCCAGGGCCGCTTTCATCTCAGCCGCGGTGACTACTACCGTGTAGGTGACCCGATAGCCCGCCGCTTCCAGCGCCCGCATCTCCAGTGCCACGTCCCTATCTGAATCCTCTATTATCAATAACCTGAGCGGTATGTCCATGAACACCTCACTTCCGCGGTGGCTCATTGAGCAGCAGCCAGTACAAGCCCAGAGTGCGCACGGCCTCGGCAAACTGGTTGAAATCCACCGGTTTGCGTATGTAGCTGTTAGCTCCAAGCTTATAGCTGGTGATTATATCTTCTTCCTGGTCAGACGAGGTGAGGATCACCACCGGGAGGAGGCTGGTGAGATCATTGGCGCGTATTTTCTTTAGAACATCCAGCCCGTCTATCCTGGGTAGTTTCAGGTCCAGCAGCACCACGGCCGGGATAATCCGGATGTCCCTGCCTGCATATTGGCCGGTGCCGAAAAGGTAGTCCAGCGCATCCCCGCCGTCCTCGGCGACAATTAGTTCATTGGTAATTTGACTCTGCTCCAGTGCCCGTTTGGTCAGCTTGATGTCGCTGGGATTATCTTCGACCAGAAGAATAACTTTGTTTTTCATGTTGCCTCCTTTAATGTGAAGTAAGCGGTATGTCCATTAGCACCTCACTTCCGCGGCGGCTCATTGAGCAGCAGCCAGTACAAGCCCAGATTGCGCACGGACTCGGCAAACTGGTTGAAATCCACTTTGCATATGTAGCTGTTAGCTCCAAGCTTATAGCTGGCGATTATATCTTTTTCCTGGTCAGACGAGGTGAGGATCACCACCGGGAGGAGGCTGGTGAGCTCATTGGCGCGTATCTTCTGCAAAACCTCCAGCCCGTCTACCCTGGGCAGTTTCAGGTCCAGCAGCACCATGGCCGGGATAATCCGGACGTCCCTGCCTGCATATTGGCCGGTGCCAAAAAGGTAGTCCAGCGCCTCCTCGCCGTCCTCGGCGACAATTAGTTCATTGGTAATTTGATTCTGCTCCAGTGCCCGTTTGGTCAGTTTGATGTCGCCGGGATTATCTTCGACCAGAAGAATAACTTTGTTTTTCATGTTGCCTCCTTTAATGTGAAGTAAAAGGTCGCACCCTCGTTTACCTTGGCCTCGGCCCAGATGAGACCACCGTGCCGGTTGATGATACGCTGCACGCTTGCCAGGCCGATGCCCGTGCCGGGGAACTCGGATGATTTGTGAAGGCGCTGGAACACCCCGAACAGTTTGTTTGCATACGCCATGTCAAAACCCACTCCGTTATCACGCACGAAAAAGACTTTTCTGCCTTCCTGGTCAACCTGGCCGAACTCGATGCGGCCATGAGCGTTTTTGCTGCTGAACTTCGCTGCATTATCGAGCAGGTTTTTCAGAGCGATCTCTATCAGACTGGCATCTCCCAGTGCCGTCAGTCCCGGCTGAATGATAAAGTCTGACTGGAGAGAGGGGTTTTGCTGCTGAAGGCGTGAAACTATAGCCTGAGCCATAGCCGTCATATCCAGCGGCTGCTGGTTCATCTCGCTGCGGCTTTGCCGTGAAAACGTCAGCAGGTCATCAATCAAGCGGCCCATTATCTGCGCTTCTGAACGCACAAGGTCGATGTACTGGCATCCCTGCTCGTCGAGTTTATCTTTGTAGTCTTCCAGCAGCGCCAGGCTCCACCCGTCAATGCCGCGCAGCGGCGCGCGCAGGTCGTGGGAGACCGAGTAGGCAAAGGATTCCAGTTCTTCATGGGCTTTTTTCAGGCCGGCTTCTATCTCCTTACGCTCGGTAATATCCTCGATAGCCAGGAGGATAATCCGTTCTTTACCCGATACCCTTTGAATTTGCCGGGCATTCAGAAGCATTATGCACCGGCCAATGGTGGCAAAATTGTGTTCAACCTCATAGTTATCAAAGGTTGTTTTTTGGGGAAGGATAGTTTCCAGCAGTTCCCGCAGCTTGGGGATATCCCACTGTTTATTGCCCAGGTCATAAATAAGCTGTCCCACGGTCTCTTCAGGCCTTACCTTAAAGACGTCATAGAAGGAACGGCTGACTGAGACCACCCTTAAATCCTGATCCAAAGAAATTAAGGGTTCACGCACGGTGTTGATGACACTCTCAGCGAATTCACTGGCTTCATCTGCGGATTTTTTAATAACTTCCAGTTCTTTCCGTGTCTTTTCCAGGCCGGCTTCTATCTCCTTACGCTCGGTAATATCCTCGATAGCCAGGAGGATGATCCGCTCCTTGCCCATCCCTCGTTCAATTTGCCGGGCATTCAGAAGCATTATGCGCCGGCCAATGGTGGTAAAATTGTGTTCAACCTCATAGTNNTGTTTAATTACTTCCAGTTCTTTACTGTTTTTTTTCCGGACCATTTTCTGTCTCCCTGCGCTCGGTGATGCTTTAGCTACCTGCTGACCGAGTTCATCACTTATGGGACTGTGCTTTCTCGATGGTGTCTTGGTTTTGTCAGCTTTTCTCATTTTCATTCTTCATATGACCTGCCCGCGACGAGGATGCCGGCGGCCAGTATCACGAAAATCAATATGAGTACACGTGAAGACAGATTACCTTTGGTGCCCTTAATTTTCACAGTCATAAGCCCCTTCAATCACAATCACGTCACAACAAGTACAAGGACAAGCATCGCTATCATTGCCATAGCCTCCAATGCCCTCATTTGGTCATTTGCCTCCCCCCCAGGCTAAATAATACTTCAAGTTAAGAGTTAGATTTCGTATATGTCTTTACATATAACTGTACTACCTCCCACACACATAGTCAAAGCATTTTAGGGCAATAATAGGGAAAGTCGTAACATGAATGCCTGCATTACTCACACTGCCAATGAACAATTTAATTCTATTTTCTTCGGGCCTCGCATCCGATGGTTCACTTAGGAAAATGAATTCAATATTACTACCAACATAGGCCTTGCCTTATTACCTGAAGACGGCAATGATCCTGAAGCCTTGCTGAACAGCTCCGACAGGGCAATGTACCGGGTCAAGGAAAACGGGGGCAACGACTATCGATTCTTGCCTTGAAACGGCTTCATCATCAGCCTTGATATAATATAGGTTGATGAAAAACTCGGATATAGCGACGGTATTCGAGAATATCGCCGACCTGCTCGATCTCAAAGGAGATAACAAGTTTAAGATCCGTGCCTATGCCCGCGCCGCGCAGGTGATTCACCATCTTCCCGAAGAGATGGAACTGATGCACGAGGAGGGCAAGGACCTT
>DBZK01000031.1:0-28456 GCA_002311135.1 Dehalococcoidia bacterium UBA1162 | reverse complement strand
AGGACCTTCAGGATATAGCCGGCATCGGAGACGCCATCGCTAAAAAATCCGTGGAACTGATAACCACCGGTAAGCTCAAATTTTACGAAGACCTCAAAGCTGAGTTTCCCCAGGGCATCATCAACCTTCTGGATATTCCGGGCATCGGGCCCAAGACTGCCTATCGGCTGGCCACTGAGTTGAATGTGGGCTCGGTCGATCAGTTGGAACAGGCCATAAAGGACGGCCGGGTAGCGTCGCTGGAACGTATGGGTGAAAAAACTGCCGCCAATATACTTCATTCCATCCAGGTCTTCAGGCGCAAGGATAGGCGCATTCCACTGGGCGAAGCCCTGCCGGTTGTCGAGGAGATACTGGACTCTCTGCGCCATATCGCCGGAGTAAAAAACCTGATGCCGGCGGGCAGCCTGAGGCGCTTCAAGGAAACGGTCGGAGATATCGATATGATGGGCACGGCGGACGATACGGAATCAGTCATCCAGGCCTTCGTAAAACTGCCGCAGGTAAGAGAGGTGCTTTCACAGGGTCCGACCAAGGCCAGCGTGATATTGCCCAAAGGCTTGCAGGCTGACCTGAGGATGGTGGAGCACGAGGACTTCGGCTCCCTGCTGCAGCACTTCACCGGGAGCAAGGAGCATAATGTGGCCCTTCGTACCAGGTCACAGAAGCAAGGGCTCAGCCTGAGCGAATACGGCATTACCGATGTCAAGACCGGGAAGGTAGAAAAATTCGCAGACGAAGAGTCGTTTTATAACTTTCTCGGTCTGCAATATATCCCTCCCGAAATCAGGGAGGACATGGGAGAGATAGCGCTGGCAGAGAAAAATGCCATTCCCCGTTTGATAGAAGTCGGGGATATCAAGGGCGACCTCCATGTTCACACGGTCAGCAGCGATGGAAACGATACGCTAGAGGACATGGTTGGGGCGGCTAAAGCGCTGGGATACGAATATTTGGCCATAACCGACCATTCCAGCGGACGCAACATAACGTCCGACAAGAAAATAGAACGCCTTGCCGGACAGATCGCCGAGATCAAACGCCTAAACAAAACAAATATGGGGATTTACCTGTTAACCGGTGTGGAAGTTGATATAAGGGCCGACGGCAGCCTCGACCTTCCCGATGAGGTGCTGGCGGAACTTGATATAGTGGTAGCCTCCGTTCATTCCTCCTTCCTGCAAGATAGGGCCACTATGACCGAACGTATCATCGGAGCTATCAGAAATCCCCACGTAGATATTATCGCCCACCCTACAACGCGTAAAATAGGTGAGCGCGAGCCGGTAGACGTCGATCTAGAAGCCGTTTTTCTAGCTGCCGCTGCCAACGGCAAGGCGCTGGAGATCAATGCTATGCCGGACAGGCTGGACCTCAAGGACCTGCATGCCTACCGCGCACGTGAGCTGGGGGTGATGCTGGCTATCTGCACCGATTCCCATGCGGCCTGGCACCTTAATATGATGCGCTTCGGCGTGGGGGTAGCCAGGCGTGCCTGGTGCCAATCAAAAGATATTTTGAATACAATGCCCCTGAATGATCTGCTTAAATTCTTGAAGAGGGTAACATGATTGAATCAAAGGCTTATGGAGAAGTCCTTCAGATCAGGATGAGCCGCTACCCGGATTTCCCGCCTGCCATGTGGGTGTGCGCCTACCTGGTCGATGGCCTGCTAATGGACAGCGGCCCCGCCTATACCGCACAGGAGCTCACGGATTTTCTGAAAGACAGGGGCGTCAAGACGGTGGTGAACACGCACTATCACGAGGACCACATATCGGCCAATAAATTCCTCCAGGATGCATATGGCGTGGAGATATTCGCACATCCTCTGGCCATTGATAAAATCAAAAGGCCGGCCAGCCTATACCCTTATCAGGAGGAGGTATGGGGCTATCCAATCCCGAGCCTTGTAAAGCCTATAGGTGATTTCGTTGAGACGGGGAAATACCGCTTCGAAGTGATCCCCACGCCGGGCCACGACCTGGACCACATCTGCCTTTTCGAGCGATCACAAGGCTGGCTGTTCACAGGAGACCTGTACGTAACTACGCGGCCCATGGCCTCCCGTCCCATGTTCGATATGCCGCAGATCCTAGAGGACTTGAAAAAAGTCCGGGCGCTGAACCCGCGCATTATATTTCCGGCTCCCGCCCATGTAGTGACCGAACCGGCCGAAAAGCTGGACAAGGCCATCGATTACCTGGAGAAGGTAGACATCAGGGTAGCGGAGCTTCACAGCAGAGGAATGGATACAGAGCAGATAAGGCAGGAGATTTTCGGTGCTGAAAGCATAATAGCGGAGATGACGCAGCAGCAATTTTCATCTCTGAATATAGTCAAGTCTTTTCTTAAGAAATATGAACAATAACCCGAATATTGCCGACCAAAGCGAAGAGAGGGCAGCGGCGCTTGCCGGGGATGCCCGTGCCATCCAGCACCTCAAAAATGCTGTGAACGACGGCCGCAACTGGTACGTGGCCCTTCTGGAAGCCATCCGTCTCTGGCGCAGCCCGGAAGAGATTTACGATGGCTCGAATTACAAGTACCTGCTGGGTGGTGAGGCCTTCGACTGGCTGCGCCTGGCCGAGCGGCTGTGCATTGAGATCGAGGACAAGATACCTAAGGAAGAGCTTCTTAGCCTTCTGTTTTTCGATAAGCCGCCCGTTAAAATGACCGAAGTCGAATTCAAGGAGGCGCTGGGCCCTGCCAAATACCGCGCCTACCTAAACTATCTCTACGGTGTGCTGACTGAGCAGGCATTGATACTTGCCAATATATACGAGGTCCGCAAACGGAGCATCGTGGCCTTAAAGCCTGAAGATGAGTCCGAGCAGGCCTACCGCCGCGTCTACAGGATGAGTCCGGCCGAGCTGCTTCAGGAATTTCAGAAGGAGAATAAATACCCTCAGCGTAAATCCCTGACACTGACCGAACTGAAGGAATTCACCTACTGGCTATTCAAGTACCGTGTTAAGACCAGCGAGAAACCTAAAATCGCCAGTGATACGAAGAAGGCGCTGGCGCTGATGTACCGTAAAATGTCCTATCTGACGGCCTAGCCTAGCTGTTGAAGTTCGGTCTTCATTCTGGCAACCTTATTCTCGTACTCTTGCAGCCTGCTTTTCTCCTTCTGGATGACGGGCGCGGGAGCCTTGGATGTGAACTGGGTATCCCCCAGCCGCTGCGTTAGCCGCGCTATCTCGCGCGCCAACACCTCCATCTCTTTGGTCAACCGGGCTTTTTCAGCATCGATGTCTATCATGCCCTTAAGCGGAACTACGACCTCAGCTTCCTTTAATACAGACACCACGGCTTTTTCATCTGTAAGAGGCCGCTTTTCCCTGGGCAGGACGCTCAGAGTGGTCTTGGCCAGCCTCCCGATGATATCAGTCCTGGCCTTTATCTCTGATAGCAGGTTGTCCGTGTAAACCGTTGCCTCAATCGACTTGCCGATATCAACCCTATGTTCAGCGCGGGTATTACGAAGGGAACGCACAATATCCATGACGGCTGCCATTGTACGCTCGGAGTCCGGGTCAATGAGTTTCTCATTGGCTTTGGGGTAGGGGGCAATTATCAATGCCGGGGATGCCAGGATACCCTGCGGCAGCCTTTCCTTGAGATCCTGCCAGAGCTCCTCAGTGATGAAAGGCATGAAGGGATGGAGCAGCCTCAGGGATGTTTCCAGCACGTAAGCCAGCACCGGCATGGGAGAATTCTCCTTGCCCAGCCTCTGTTTGCAGATCTCGATATACCAGTCGCAGAACTCGCCCCACAGAAAATCGTGGATATCGCTCTCCGCTTCCCCGAACTGGAAGTTCAGCATCAGTTTATCAACTTCTTTAATCAGGCCATTGAGCCTGGAGATTATCCAGCGGTCTTCGGTCTCCTTCAATTTATTTTTAGCCACTTTTTCCAGCGACTGCCTGGTGATGGGCTCTTTCTCCAACGAGGTCAATACAAAACGCCCGGCATTCCAGATCTTGTTGGCGAAGTTTCTGCCGGCTTCCAGCCTGTGCTCTCCCATATTGAGGTCGTTGCCAGGCGCCGTTCCTGTTGTGAGAGCGAAACGCAATGCATCGCATCCATACTGGTCAATGGCAGTCAGCGGGTTGAGTACGTTGCCCTTCATCTTGCTCATCTTTTCGCCCTTTTCATCGCGTATCAGGCCGTGCAGGTAGACCACGCGGAACGGCACATCACCTGTATCTTCGATGCCCATCATGATCATACGGGCCACCCAGAAGAAGAGGATATCATAGCCGGTCTCCATGACCGAGGTCGGGTAGAAATATTTAAAGTCCTGCGTCTGGTCGGGCCAGCCCAGGGTCGAGTGAGGCCACAGGCCGGAGCTGAACCAAGTATCCAGCACATCGGGGTCCTGTACCAGCTCGCTGCTTCCGCATTTGGTGCATTTGGTGGGAGCGTCTATAGATACGATCATTTCCCCGCAGGCCTGACAATACCAGACCGGTATGCGGTGTCCCCACCAGAGCTGACGGCTGATGCACCAATCCCGTATGTTCTCCATCCAGTTCAGGTAAATCTTGTTGAACCGCTCTGGGATTATTTTAATTCTGCCGTCTTTGACTGCCTCGATGGCGGGGGTGGCCAGAGGAGCGATTTTAACGAACCATTGCTTGCTGACCTCAGGCTCGATCACGGTTGAGCACCTGAAGCAGTGAGGGATAGCATGGGAATAGGGTTCGATCTTCTCCATCAAACCGGCTTTTTCGAAGTCCTCCACCACCTTTTTACGAGCTTCGAACCGGTCGAGGCTGGCGTACGGTCCGGCATTGTCATTCATGGTGGCGTCCGGGTTAAGTATGTGTATCACGGGCAAATTGTGCCTTTCGGATATCTCGAAGTCGACCGGGTCGTGGGCCGGCGTAACCTTGACCATGCCGGTGCCGAATTCCCTGTCGATAGCTTCATCCGTAATTATGGGAATGGCCCGGTTGATGAAAGGCAATACCACCTTTTTGCCGATCAACTTGGTATATCTCCCATCCTCCGGATTGACCGCCACCGCGGCGTCACCCAGGTAGGTCTCTGGGCGGGTAGTGGCTACGGTAATATAGCCGCTGCCGTCCTCATAGGGATATTTCATATGCCACATGTTGCTGGTCAGGTCCTTGCTCTGCACCTCGAGATCGGAGAGTGCAGTGCGGCACCTGGGGCACCAGTTGATAATGCGTTCGCCGCGATAGATAAGGCCCTTATCGTAAAGGCGTACGAAGGCGGTCTTGACCGCTTTGACCGGGCCTTCATCCAGTGTGAAGCGCTCACGGGACCAGTCGCAGGAGGCGCCCAGCCTTTCATGCTGGATAGTTATGGCGGAGCGGGACTTATTGGCCCACTGCCAGACGCGCTCTTCGAACTTCTCCCTGCCTATTTGATGGCGATCCAGCCCCTCTTTGGCCAGTTCCTTCTCAACGACCACCTGCGTAGCGATGCCGGCATGATCCACTCCCGGCAGCCACAGGGAAGGATCGCCCAGCATGCGGTGCCAGCGGGTCATGATATCCTCCAATGCGGCCGTCAGAGCATGCCCGACGTGCAGCTCACCGGTAACGTTGGGGGGAGGCATGATGATGGTGAACGGCTTTTTCTTAGGATCGATTTTGGGCTTGAAATAGCCGCCGTCCATCCAGAACTTGTAGCGCTCCTTTTCAATAGGTCCTGGTTCGTAGGCTTTCGGTATTTCACTCATGTATTACCCCGGTAATCAAACATTCTCACCTTTTTCAGACACCCTGTATATTCTGGATAGTATAAAATGAATTACAAATATGCCCACCCATAAAAATTGGGTGACAGTTGGATCGAAAAAGGCTACACCTATCGACAGTGAAAATATGATGGGCGTAACGAGTCTCACTATTATACCGCGCTTAATGAATACTCTGCTAAGATTTTCAACTACCAGCCTGTGGTTTTGTGTTGCATAAAGCCAGGTGCCCGTTGCTGCGAAACCGGCACAGGCCATATTAGCGGCATAAATTATGGCTGGAAGCTCGCCGTGGTAGTCGCTTAGCACGCTGGTTGAGAATGGGATAATTACAATGAAGAACAAGAACAGCAAGTTCAGCCACATTAAGTTGGTATTGTATTTTGTGATTACACGGAATTGGCGCACGTGAACGGTCCAATAGAGGCCAATAACAATAAAGCTGATAACAAAAGCCTTGTACTTTGGCCAAAGATCTCCCAAGGCAGCCGGCAAATTGGCCTGGAGAGTGCCTGATGGCAGCGCAACGTTCACTATCAGTAGAGTGATGGCGAAGGCGAAGACGCCATCGGTCAATGCCAGTAAGCGGCCAAGGACTTTTTCATAGATTAGGTTGACGTTATCTTCCATTTTTCTTTAGTTTCTTCAATTCTTTAATTTGAATATTATGAATGTCCCTATTAGTACTACTAAGAGGTGCAGCGGGAATAGATCCAAAACCAGGGTATTTATGGACCACCGAATGTTTATTGGCCTATTTTTTCAGAATAGGGTATGTCGCATAGTCGCCGTTATTAAAAACATGATCCAGTCGATCCTATTTCTTCTTGAGCAACGAGGATATCCTGTCGAGTAACTTGTCGGCTACCTCGTATTTAGACATGATAGGCAGTTCTTCGGCTTTGCCCTTGCTGTCGATAATAGTGACGCGGTTGGTATCGGTACCGAAGCCGCTTCCCTTCTCCGTTATGTTGTTGGCTACGATCAGGTCCAACCCCTTGCGTTTAACCTTATCCACGGCGTTGGCGATAACGTTATCGCTCTCGGCCGCAAAGCCTACACGAATGAAATTCCCCCTGGCCTGTTCCAGAATATCCGGCGTTTTCTCGAGTTTGAGTGTAAGATCACCGAGTTCCCGCCTTTTGATTTTGCTTCCGGACGCCCTGGCCGGACGGAAATCCGCCACTGCAGCTGCCATGATGAGGGCATCAGCCTTCTTAGTGGCATCAAGGACAGCTTTCAACATTTCCTCAGCCGTCTTTACGTCGACGACTTTAACTCCTGCCGGTTTAGTCACCGATGTCGGCCCGCTGACCAGCGTCACGGCTGCCCCTCTGTTGCGGGCGGCCTCGGCTATGGCGTAGCCCATCTTGCCTGATGAACGGTTAGTCAGGCAGCGCACTGGGTCGACCGGTTCCTGCGTCCCACCTGCGGTAACAACAATATTCTTGCCGGCCAAATCGCCTTTCTTACCCAGCACCTGAAGGGTCACGCCGTATATCTCATCCAGCTCGGTCAAACGGCCCAACCCCATCTTGCCGGAAGCCAGCCTGCCGTAGGCAGGTCCCACGAAGATAAAGCCGCGCTTTTTCAGTTTGGCTACGTTGTCCTGGGTAACCTGATTGGCCCACATGTTATCGTTCATGGCGGGCGCGATTATGACAGGCGCTTTGGTTGCCAGCACGGTACATGTGAGCATATCGTCGGCTATCCCATTGGCCAGCCTTGCGATGATATTGGCGCTGGCCGGAGCAACCAGGACTACATCGGCCGCCTCGGATAGCGCCACATGCTCCACGCTGAACTCTGTAGACAATTCCCACATGGTAGTCACCACCGGACGCCCCGTCAGGTTGCGCAGTGTCATGGGTGAGGCAAATTTCATGGCCGATTCCGTGAATACGGCATCGACCCGGAAACCATCCTTGGTAAAGCGTGCGGCCAAGTCAGCCGCCTTGTAAGCCGATATGCTGCCGGTTATGCCCAGCACGATCGTTTTTCCCTTCGTAGCCATATTGTTAATCCCTGTTCATATTATATATCAGCCGCAGGCCGATCAAGGTTAAATCGGGATTGACTTCGTCTATAAGGTCGGTTGCCCGCGCCATCAGTGTGGCAAATCCTCCTGTGGCCACCACTTTTGCCTTTTCATCCAGTTCTGCCTGTATGCGATTTATCAGTCCTTCGATCAGACCTATGTAGCCGAAGACTATGCCTGACTGCATAGCCGCCACGGTATTTCTTCCGATGGCTTTCTTAGGCAACGACAGCTCAATCCTGGGCAGCACTGCGGTTCGTGTGAATAATGCCTCGGTAGCGATGGCAATGCCGGGCGCTATGGCGCCGCCGATGTATTTGCCGCCCTTGGCAACGACATCCATGGTAGTGGCCGTGCCCATATCGATTACAATCACCGGGCCGCCGTACAGATGGTGAGCAGCTACCGCATTGACTATGCGGTCGGGTCCCACCTCGCGTGGGTTATCCATATCGATGCGGACGCCGGTCTTGACGCCGGCTTCCACTACCAGCGGGGTTTTCCTCAGGTACTTTTTGCATACCTCTTCGAATATCAGCAGCAGGGGAGGAACCACGCTGCAGATCACCACGTCATCAATTTGCGCTGCCTTGACACCCTGCCTTTCCATAAGCGAAAGCATCAGGTTGGCGTACTCATCGGGCATGCGATGGATGGCAGTCGATACACGCCAGGTCGACTTGATATGCTCACCTTCGAAGGCCCCGAAGGTCACATTGGTGTTTCCGATATCAATGGCTAACAGCATGGTATTTCATTATTACATAAATACACGGGAAAATTCCAAGCTTCAATATATAAAAATTCAAATTCCGGTCTCTAAATGCCAAACAAGCTCAAAACCAGAAGCTCGATGGTTTGACAGACACAGAATGTCATTGCGAGCGATAGCGAAGCAATCCTTTGATCGAAGGCACCGGGCATGATGCCAAGGGATTGCTTCGTCACTGCGTTCCTCGCAATGACACAGTGACGTCTAGCGTCCTTTCAGTCCCTTTATAGCCTTCGGCAAAACGGGCAGAAGGTCGGTAGCGAGCATGCCTGCATCACCCATCTCGTGCTTTACCATCTCACCTGCAGCGGCGTGCAGGTAAACTCCCAGCGCCGCTGCATCGAAGAGCGGTATGCCTTGAGCGGCAAGCCCCGCTATGGCTCCGGCCAGAACGTCGCCTGTACCTGCCGAAGCTAGCCCCGCATTTGCCGCGCTGCTTATCCTGACCTTGCCTCCTGGTTCGGCAATGACGGTAAAGGCGCCTTTTAGTACTACGGTTTTCTGCCACTGTAAAGCGGCCTTCCTGCATATCTCCAGACGGTTGCGCTGTACCTCCTCGATAGAGATCCCCAGCAGCCTGGCCATCTCTCCCGCGTGGGGTGTCACAACAGTTGCGGAAGGCAATTTTTTCCACCACCTGGGTATCTCGGACAGTATGTTCAAGGCGTCGGCGTCCAGCACCATAACCGGCGGTTTTTCGGGGAGGCCGGACAATACGTTCTTTACAAAATCCTTGGTATGCGGATGTTGCCCGAGTCCACATCCCATCAGCACAACTCTGTAAAACGGGAACATACCCAAAATGGCGGCTGATGCCTTGTCCGGCAGCAGCCCCTTGTCAGACTCGGGCAATGGGGCATACGTGACCTCAGTCAGCTTGGAAGCGAGGATGGGCTGAAGGCTCTTTGCAGTAGACAGGGTTACAACTCCCACGCCTACCCTAGCGGCTCCCATGCAGGCCAGGTAGGCTGCTCCGATATAGTTTTCCGAGCCAACAACCGCCAGCAACCTGCCAAAGGTACCCTTATTGGCTCCCGCCGGGCGCGCCGGCAGGGCCGATCTAGCCCACTTATCGGTTAACAGCTCGGTCTGGATATCATGGCTCAGTTCAAGGGGAATGCCGATATCGGCTATAACCACCCTGCCCGCCCTCTCCGCACCCGGGAAATTGTAGAGGCCGGGTTTGGGAAGTCCCAGTGTCACGGTGAGGTCGGCGTGCGGGCAACTATGGTCAACTTCTCCCGTATCAGCGTTAAGTCCTGTTGGGATATCGACCGCCACAATGGTCATATCGGGTCGCTTCAATTTTTCCTGGTTTATCCTGCCAAGGGCGTCCTTGAAAACACCTTCGATTGGCCTGGACCTGCCCGTGCCCAGTATGCCGTCGATAACGATCTCGGCAGAAGAAAGCAGGTTTTTCAGCTTCGTGCACCTCTGGTCTTTAGAGGCGAAATGAAGCGGTATCTCCTGTTGTTTGGCCAGCGCCAGGTTTTTGTCCTGCCTGGTGCGGTCGCTTAAGAGATATACGCTGACCTTGGCGCCCCACTCGTCCAGGTAGCGCGCCGCCACAAGTGCGTCGCCCCCGTTATTGCGGGGTCCTGCGAATACCAGTATGTTTTTTGCCGCAATGTAGTCTACAAACTTGCGGGTTTCCCTGGCTACCTCCCTGCCCGCATTCTCCATCAGGAATTCTGTAGCAATGCCCGCTTCAGCTGCCCTTTGATCGATCTCCATCATCTGCTGAGAGGTAACTATCTTCATAGGTCTTCTCCTTTCTTTTCTTGCTGAGATAAGGCCAACCGGCTTAGCTTTCCGGACATGGCTTGCCAGTGCGTCCCCCTCCAGTAAATGCGCCCGCAGGAAGGACATTGCATATATTGATCGTGTTTCTCGTAGACCCTCGCCGGCACCGATCCCTTAACATCCCTTCTATCCCGGCTGACCAGCTCCGCATTGCATTCCAGACAGCGGGTGAAAGGCCTGTATTCATCCGTGAGCTTGAGCGTGCTGATTATGGTCGACAATTGCTGTTCCGGACGGTCGCTGCTGATCAGGACGGCTTTAACCTTGCCCGTGGAGATAGCCCGGCGTTTCATAAACTCAGAATCCTTAGTGAGGACGATGCGTCCCTGCGCTATGGCAGCCTTGACCATCAGTCCGTCGTCATGTTCGTCAAAGAACAAGGTGTCATATCCCATCAGCCGCAGCCATTTGCCAAGCTTGCCGACGTTCACATCGGTGATAAACTTCGGTTCCACGCTCCCCTAAATTCTATGCCCTGATCAGTCCGCCCGCAAGGGATTGAAGTTGGTGCCGTAGTCGTATTTGTCCATTTTCTCGGTCCTCTTGAGGTGTCCCACCAGCCAATAGGTGAAAGGCGTGGCCAGCACCTCGTAGGCTGACTTGAATATCCAGTGCCAGAACATCATTGTCAGTATGATCTCATTTGGAAGGGTGCTGTAAAAGCCGATGGAAAGGACTATGACGGTATCCACACCCTGCCCGGCTACGGTCGAGCCGATAGTCCTGGTCCACAGCCATTTGCCCCTGGTCAGTATCTTCATTTTGGCCAGTACATACGAGTTGAGGAATTCGCCTGCCAGGTAAGCCAGGAAAGAAGCCACCAGGAAGCGCGGGGCGCTGCCCAGTATACGATCGTAGGCAGCCTGGGCATCGAAGATGGGCGCCGCCGGCAGGATGCCGACCAGCCATATAGCGATAACCAGCACCAGGTTGCAGAAAAAGCCCAGCCATATGACCCGCCTGGCCTGAGCATAGCCGTAGACTTCGGTCAGAACGTCACCGAAAACATAGCTAAGCGGGAAAATTATGATGGCCGCCGGCAGGGTCAGTCCCAGAACGTATATCTGCTTGACGATCAGTATGTTGGCTGCCAGCAGGCAAGTCACAAATAGCGCGGCTACAGCCACAAATCTATATGAGTAATTCATTCTGGTCCTTAATAAACACGTTTATCGATTATCTTTCTGGCATCTTTGGGTATCATGCCCGCTTTCACGTATTCGATATTATCGAACCTGACCTTGCAGATGCCCTGAAAATCCTTTTTAAGCGATTCCAGCCAGGTGTTCGTATCCTTCGGTTCAATGGCCAGTTCCACCTGCAGCAGCATCTCGTCGCGGTTTTCCCTGCGTGACACGATCAACTGATAGGCAGCTATCTCCGGATATTTTGCCATTACCTCGTCGGTCTGACGCGGGTGGACGAACATTGCCCGTACCCTGACGGCGTCGCCTGTCCTGCCCATGATCTTGGGCAGGCGGGGTGTCGTTCGGCCACACAGGCAGAGTTCTATCACCAGTGATGAAAGGTCACCCGTCCCGAAGCGGATGAGTGGATAGACCTCGTCGAAAGGAGTTACGACTATCTCACCCACCTCTCCGGCGGGAACGGCCTGGCCCGTGGCAGGATCAATAATCTCTACTATGAGGTCCGTGCTGACGTGCATGCCGGCGTTTTGACTGCAGGAGATGGCGATAACCCCGATGTCGGCAGTCACGTAAGTGTCTCCTCCTGGGCAGGCAATGCCATATTTCTCCGTGAACATTTTGCGCAGCGTATCGCCGCCCATCTCGCCGAAGACCATGGCAAATTTCAGGTTGAAGTCCCTTTTAAAATCATAGCCCAGCTCCTCGGCCTTCTTGATGATGGCCGCCAGGAATGAGGGAGTGCCCACGAATCCGTTCACTTTTAAATCATGCATAATCTGCACTTGAAGCTCGGTGTTGCCCGTTCCGGCCGGGAAGACGGTGAAACCCATACCCCTCAGCACACGGTCCATAATCATGCCGGCGGGAGTGATGTGGTATGACCAGGTGTTCATGACTATCTGTCCCTTGCCGGTTCCTGCTGTATCCAGGTTGGTACGGATCTTCCTCTGCGGATCGAACAGTGGGCCGGGGGACTGGTAGATACGCTCGACCTCGCTCAGGGGTACTGCCAGATAGCCGCCGAAGGGCGGGTTTTCCTTCTGCAACTGGATCAAATCGTCTTTGCGCAGAACAGGTATCATTGGCAGGTCGGCTATGGATTTAATATCGGCTGGCCCGATGCCAGCCGCCTCCATACGTGCTTTGAAGCCGGGGGCGTTTGCAAAAGCGTATTTAATAAGCTGCCTCAGCTTCTCATTCAGCTTCTTCTCCCTTTGCGGGGCCGACAGCTTCTCGAGCGAATTATCGTGCGGGAACATGTCCGCTTTGTCTGGCAAGGGGGCCTCCCTTTAGTTTTGGAGGAATTATACCAAATGTCATGATGCAAGGTGCTGTTTACTTAGGGGTGACTTGTCACAGCACCCGTAAACAGCTATATTTGTATGAGCTATGAGTATACAGGGGAGGGATAATGAAGGGTTTGACCATAGGTAAGATACGGGGACTGCAACAGATATCCAGAAAACCGGGCATCTTTGTCATGTGCGCTATGGACCACAGGGCCGGGTTGATCTCCATGATCGAGAATGCGCAGCATGGGGTGCCGGATTACGCGGAGCTGGTTAACATGAAGCTGGATATGTGCATGGCCTTCGGCCGCCATGCCAGCGGCATACTGATCGATCCTGAATACGGCGCGGCGCAGTGTATAGCAGGCAATGTGCTGGGTGGCAGGGTCGGTCTGCTGGTCAGTGTTGAAGCCACGGGCTATGAGAAAGATCCCATGGGGCGCCTTACCGAACTGCTCAAAGACTGGGGCGTGGAAAAGATCAAGCGCATGGGGGCCTCGGCCGTAAAGATGCTGGTCTATTACCGTCCCGATATCAAGAAGCTGGCCGATAAACAGCTCAAGACCATCGCCAGGGTCGCCGATGAGTGCATTAAATATGACATCCCCTTCCTGGTCGAGCCCAAGACCTATCGGGTGGAGGGCGAAAAAATGGACTCCAAGGAGTTTGCCGGCAAGTTGCCGGAGATGGTTATCGAGACTGCCAGGCAGATCACCGCCCTGCCTATCGACGTGCTGAAGGCCGAGTTCCCGGCCGACATGAAATATGACAAGGATGTATCCGAGTTGGGTCAGTACTGCAAACAGCTTGATGCTGCCTCGCGGACTCCCTGGGTCATACTCAGCGCCGGCGTGGATTATGAGACTTTCAAAGACGAAGTGACCATCGCCTGCAAAGCGGGCGCGTCCGGCTTCCTGGGTGGCAGGGCTATCTGGCAGGAGGCCATGCAAATCGCCGACAGGCAGAAGAGGATAGAATATTTCAAGACCGTAGCGGGCAAAAGGCTGGAGGAGCTGGCCCATATAACGGAGAAATATGCACGTCCCTGGTATGAGAAGCTGGGCTTGAAGCCGTCCCACCTGATCGACGTCGATCAGGACTGGTATCGAAAATATTAAGGATTCCAAAATGCCAAAACGTAAAACACCGACCCCGGAATTCGTGCCGGCTCGTAAAACGAAAATTGTCTGTACCATCGGCCCGGCCAGCAACTCTGCCCCGGTTGTAAGGCAGTTGCTTGAGGCGGGAATGAACGTGGCGCGAATTAACGCCTCGCACGGTACCCCGGAAGAGCATGTGCATTACATCGAAACGCTGCGGCAGGAAGCGCAGAGGCTCAAATTGCCGCTGGCCTTCCTGCTCGACCTGCCCGGACCCAAGGACCGCACGGGCAAAGTCAAGAAGGGCGGGGTAAAGCTCGTAGACGGCGCCGAATTTATATTGACAACTAAGGACGTACTGGGCGATGAGACTCAGGTCTCCGTGGACCTCCCCGAGCTCCCGAAGCATGTGAAGCTTGGGCAAGATATTTTCCTGGATGACGGCCTCATCAAGCTGGAAGTGGTGTCCATCAGCCATCGAGATGTAAAGTGCAAAGTTATTACGGGAGGCCGGCTTTTCGACAATAAGGGCGTAACCGTTCCCGGCGTGACCTGGGACGTGGATGCCGTGACCGAGGAAGACTGGCAGCACCTCTATTTCGCTATAAAGCACGAAATCGATTTCGTAGGGCTTTCTTTTGTCAGCAAGGCCGACGATGTCATTGAGGTAAGGCGGTTCCTGCGGGATAAGGGTTCCCTGGCCAAGATCATCGCCAAGATCGAGAGGGTGGAGGGGTTGAATAACTTCGATGAGATACTGGCGGCGGCCGACGGCATCATGGTGGCGCGCGGTGATCTGGGCGTTCAGATACCTATACAGAAGGTCCCTGTCGTCCAGAAAGACCTGATCTGCAAAAGTAACCATGCCGGCAAACCGGTTATCGTGGCCACGCAGATGCTGGAGTCAATGGTTGATTCGCCCATGCCCACGCGTGCGGAGGCTACGGATGTGGCCAACGCCATCTTCGACGGCGCGGATGCGACCATGCTTTCGGAGGAAACGGCGATTGGACATTACGTCGTGGAGGCGGTCAAAATGATGTCCCTCATAGCTGTAGAGGCGGAGGGCGCACTTCCTTACGATGATAACTTTGCAAGCAAGGGCAAAGACCTGTTGCCGCTTACTGATGATGCCATCAGCTACGCAGCCTGCCATATAGCGCGCCAGCTCAGCGCCAAAGCTGTTATTGCCTATACGGCGTCTGGCAGCACGGCCAGGCGGGTCTCGAAATACAGGCCGCGTACGCAGATACTGGCCATTACGCCTGACGAGTCTACCCAAAGGCAGTTATCCCTAACCTGGGGAGTGATTGCCCTTAAGGTGCCAGAGCCAAGGTCCATATTGAATATGTTTACGCAGGCTGCGCGGGCGGCTAAAAAGTTGGGTTGCGTGCAGAAAGGGGACCTGGTTGTGGTGACGGCGGGTATTCCCATCGGCAAGGCGGGCACGACCAATATGCTTAAAGTGGAGAAGATCTAAATGATAGCTACTGTGACCATGAACCCTTCGCTGGACAGGCACGTAGCTGTAGAAAACCTAGTGCTGGATGATACCAACCGCTGGGTAAGCTTCTCGTATATGCCCGGCGGCAAGGGTATAAATGTGTCACGGGTCGTCTGTCAGATGGGCGGTGATACCTTGGCTTATGGGTTCCTGGGGGGCCTGGACGGAGGCGTTCTAAAGACCATTTTGAAGCAAAAGGATGTACCCTGTGATTTTACTCCGATCAAACTGGAGATCAGGAGCAATTTCATAATTACCGACCTCAAAACTCACCAACAGACCAGAATATCCGCTCCCGGACCTGAGATATCTCCGGGTGAGCTAAAGAGGCTGATCGACAAGATAACCCATCTCAAGCGCCGTCCCCGTTACATAGTTTTTGCCGGCAGCGTGCCGCCGGGGGTCCCGGATGATATCTACCATGTGTTGATCGATAAGATGAAAAGCCAGGGGATAGTCACGGTGCTTGACTCGGCCGACCAGTGGCTTAAAGAGGGAGTTAAGGCCCTGCCCGATATCATCAAGCCCAATGTCAGGGAAGCGGAAGGACTGCTCGGCACTGAGCTTAAGACCGAAGACGATATAATTCACGCCGTAAAAACCCTGGTTGGCAGTGGTATCAAAATAGTCTGCATTTCAAGAGGCCGGGACGGCATGATCATCGCCGACCAAGACGCCGTATATAAAGTGGTGCCGCCTGATGTGCAGGTCTTGAGCACGGTGGGCGCCGGTGACTCGGCAGTGGCCGGCCTGGTGCTCAAGCTCAGCCAGGGAGGCAGTCTGGAGGAAGCCTCACGCCTTGCCGCTGCCTGCGGCACGGCTGCCACCCTCGCTCCGGGCACCGAGCTATGCCATAAGGAAGATGTCGAGAGACTGCTGCCCGATGTAAAGATTGAGAAGCTGGCGTTTTAGATATGGAATTGCCTTATATGAAACCCGGTGCTATTACCCCTCTATTGCTTCCCAGACTATTTCCGGTAGCATTTTAACCTCGATATTTGGATTCCCGCCCAGTTTGGCTTTAAGCGCGTAGTAGCAGCCCGTGCAGATATTGACTACCGTATCGCTTTTGATCGAACTCGTCAGTTGTTCCATATGCGGAGGTATATTGCAGCACAGTTTGCCGTCCAGAGGATTTACTTCCAGTCCTTCGATCTTATTCAGGATATTCATTGCGGCAACTGTGTCCACGGGGATATCGGTGATGCGGCGGCGGAAACGATAGCAGCCCGCATAATAATCGATTTTCCTTTTCAACCGGCCTCCCTGGAAATAGCGGTCAATAAGCTGGGGGAATGTAATGATCTCCAGGTCGGTTAAATCCTTGTAATTGGTGTAATTGGGCTCGCAGGCGCTGCAGAAGAGCACAATGGACCGGACGCCCAGCTCTTTGGCCTGCTTGAAGTTCTGTGCCAGAAACTCAGGGGAAAGCTCTTTGAACCTGGCTATGTCCTCTTCATTTTTGGTTATCACCGCCATCTGGCCGAATGCCAGCCAGCCGCAGCAGTATTCTTTATCAAGCAGCGTATAGTCGACCTTCAAATGGTCCAGCACATTCTTGAAGGCACGAAAGACGTGCGGCATGCCTTCCGGTTGAAAGCATCCTGCAATAATGGCGTACTCTGCTTTTTTGTTGATAGGGAAGCCAATGTCGTCTACGAGCACCTTCCTTTTCCTCTCACCGGTAGCGCCTGTGCAACCGGACTGCCTGATATTCTCTATGGCTTTTTCGTCAATCATCACGGCACTCTTTTGGCTACGACTTAAGCCTAACATTCAATCACATGGCGGTCAAGCAGGAATCGGCTTCGGCGCTACTTTTTTATGTTATAATCGTACGTTCCTATATCGGAGAAAAAAATGAAGTTAAAGCTATATTTCCTGGAGACCAGGCCGCAATTTTTAACTCTGGCGGTTGTCCTGGCTATACTGGGCACCTGCATGGCCTGGTACGATGGCTTTTTCAGCCTCGGCAACGCCATCCTGGCTGGCATCGGGCTGGTCCTGGCGCACGCCGCCTGCAACACCCTCAATGATTATTTCGACTATAAAAGCGGAGTGGATAAAGCTACCAACGTGACACCCTTCAGCGGGGGGAGCGGCTTGCTCAAGGCCGGACTGGTCAAACCCAGGGAGGCGCTCTGGATCGGTGTTACCTGCCTGATCATCGACGTCTTTATCGGCGCTTATTTTGTCTGGATTAAAGGCTGGCTGCTACTGCCCCTGATCATAGTCGCAGCCTTATGCATTATTTTTTACAGCCCGCTGATCCTCAAGGGATACTGGCCCGAATGGTCGCCCGGGTTGGGCCTGGGTATTCTCCCGGTACTGGGGATTTACTTTGCGCAGACGGGCATGTACACCTGGCCAGCCTTGATCGCATCCGTTCCCTCCGGGTTCCTGGTGCATAATCTGCTGCTGCTCAATGAGTTCCCGGATGTCGAGGCCGATAAGATAGGACATAGGAAAACACTGCCCATAACCATGGGCAGGCGTAATGCGGCTGTTTTTTATACGGTTTTCACACTGCTGGTCTACGTGTGGATCATCGGCGCAGTGATATTCAAGGCTATGCCTGTTTTCTGTCTGATTGCAATATTTACATTGCCGCTGGCCATAAAGGCCATTCAGGGCTCGTTCAAATCGGAAGATATGGGTAAGTTGATTCGGGCCATGGCCAACAACGTGATGGTCGTTCTGCTAACCCAGCTTCTGATGGGCGTCGGCTATATCCTGTCCGGTGTTTTCAAGGTCTAGGAAATTCATATGGCAGAGAATCAGCCGGTCCAGAAACCCAAACCGCTGCACCGCATATTCACTGCCATCCCCGAGCGCTACGACCTGATCAATCATGTCATTACCCTGGGCATGGACAGGGGCTGGAGGAAACAGGCCGCCCTGGCATGCCTCGCTTCGCGTCCGCAGCGCATCCTGGATATCTGCTGTGGCACAGGCGACCTCACGATTGCCGTGGCCCGGCTGGCGGACTATAATCCGGAGATCACCGGCGTCGATTACAGCCAGCCCATGCTGGACAAGGCTGTAGAAAAAGCGGAAAAATCGGCCAAGGGCAAGAATATCAATTTCATCAACTCCGAAATAGCGCAACTTCCGTTCCCGGACGGCTGGTTCGACTGCGTGGGCATCTCATTTGCCTTCCGCAACCTAACCTATAAAAACCCGCTCGTTCAGGAATATTTGGACGAGGTGCTGCGCGTGCTCAAGCGGGGCGGGAAATACGTTATCGTGGAGAGCAGCCAGCCGAAATCAGCTTTGATCCGCAAGTTGGACCACATCTACCTGCGGCTGTGGGTTTTCCCCTCGGGCCTGCTGATATCGGGAAACAAAGCCGCCTATAAGTACCTGGTGGAATCGGCCGAACACTTCTTCTCGGCGGAAGAAGCGCAGGAATTCCTCATCAAGGCGGGATTCAAACAGGCTACGTTCAAACGGCTGTTCTTAGGCGCTGCCGCAGTTTACGTTGCTACCAAATAGCGTTTTTTAACCGGCCGAAATTAAATCCGGTGGTCTTCGCGGACGATAACGCGCGGACCTCCGCTCAGGCTGGTGCCCCACTTCTTGGGCGCGGATATCTTCTCCAGCCTGTCGAGCTGTCCGATATCCTTGAGCCTCTTATAGATCAATTGCCAGGCGCAGGCACGGTCGGGATTCACCTCACAGCGATCCTCTCTGGAACCTCCGCAGGGGCCGTTAAGCAGATGCTTGGCGCAGCGTGTCACAGGGCAGATGCCGCCGTATTCAGCCAGCACGCACTCACCGCACTGGGCGCATTTCTCCGTCCAGGTGCCCCTCTCCTCCAGGATGCCCAAAAACTTGGTATTGAGCCCGGCGTAGACCGGCTTCTTGGCGAAACGCTCGGCTATGGCCTGCACGCCAGCCCCACAGCCCAGGGAGAGTACGGCGTCGGCCTTCTCAATGGCTTCAGCGGCCTGCTCGATAAAGATGTTGTCGCATTGGCGCTCTATAGTCAGCTCACTGACCTTGAAACCCAGGTTCTGGGCGCGGGAAGCGATGCGCAGCGCCGAGGCCATAATGCTGACCTCACGCTCGCCGCCTGCCAGGCAGACGGTAACGCAGGTGCCGCATCCCAGCACCAGTATGTTTTTATGCCCCTTGAGTATGTCGACTATTTCAGGGATCGTCTTTCTCTCTGCGACTATCATGACTTTATCTCCTGTTGCTGTCGTCTTTTGGCTTTGTTGAGCGGACTGGGACCCAGCTTGCGAACCGTCTCAACCATATCCTTAATGTGGTCTGTGAGCTGCCGCGCCATAGCGGAGCTGACGTTCACCATGCGCAGGCGCTCCGGCTCAAGTCCGCTCTCCTGCAAATACTTGCGGGCATAGTTCACGCGCCGCTTGGCCACCAGGTTGCCTTCCTTGAAATGGCAACTGCCCTCTTCGCAGCCGGCCACCAGCACTCCGTCGGCGCCACTCTCGAAGGCCTTGAGGAAAAACTCGACTTCCAGCCTGCCCGTGCAGGGTGTGCGAACGATCCTGACATTGGCCGGGTACTGAATGCGCATGGAGCCGGCCAGGTCGGCGGCCGCATAGGCACAGTACAGACAGCAAAAGGCGACAACAGTGATTTCTTTATTATTCGAGTTCATATTTACACTTCTTTACTGCGGCGCTCCGACCGGCTTAGTAGTTTCCTCCTCCCGGACGTTGAAAAGCTCGTCCAGCATGGTCTTGAACTGCCTCGATTCGAAATGGTTCAACTGTATGGCGCAGGCCGGGCATTCTGCTGCACAGATGCCGCAGCCCATGCACTTGGCTGCGATAATCTCGGCCTTCCCATCGGCGTTTACGGTTGGAGCACCGTAGGGGCAGACCTTGGTGCAGGTCATGCAGGAGATGCATTTCTGCTGGTCGACCTGCGAGACCTGGGCGCCGACCTCGAGCTGGGTCTTGGACAGTACCGTAGCAGCCCTGGCTGCTGCGGCACGAGCCTGCGATATATTCTCGTCCATCATCTTGGGAGAATGGGCCAGGCCGCACAGGAAGATGCCCTCCGTAGCGAAATCCACCGGGCGCAGCTTCATGTGTGCTTCCACGTAAAAGCCGTCGGCGTTGAGCTGCACTTTGAGCAAGTCGGCCAGCTTGCGGCTGTCCTTGGGCGCATCTACGGCGGTGCTCAGCACTAGGTAGTCGGTCTCGATCTCCACGGCTTCCGGAAAGTCGGGGCTGTTGACCGTGACCGTCAGTATTCCGCCGTCAGATACCACCGGAGGCGTGTTGCGATCGTAGCGGATGAAAACCACTCCCGCCTCACGCGCCTGCTTGTAATATTTCTCCCTGAAACCGTAGGTACGGATATCCCTATATAGAACGTAAATATTGGCCGTGGGATCCTGCTGCTTGATCTTGAGAGCGTTCTTGACCGCCATCGAGCAGCAGATGCGACTGCAGTACGGCCTCTCGTCGTTGCGTGAGCCCACGCATTGTATCATGACTATATTGCGTCCCTTGAGCGGCAAAGCCTGTTTAGCCAGCTTTTTCTCCAGCTCCACCTGTGTAAGGACCCTATCGGACTTTCCGTAGAGGAATTCCCGGGTTGCTGCCGGCCCGGCGCCGGTAGCCACTATGATGGCCCCGCATTTTACATCCTTATTTAGGCCTTCCATAGAAAGGGTAACTTCAAACGAGCCAATGAAGCCGGCCACTCCGGAGACCTCGGTCCCCATGTGCAGAGTAATATTCCCATGTCTTTCAACCTGCCGGGCCAGTTCCGAGACGAAGCCCTGGACGTCATCGTGCTCCAGCGTATAGTTCAGGTCCAGGGCGTTGCCGCCCAGCCTCTCCGATCTCTCGACCAGGTGGACCTTGAAACCCTGGTTGGCCAGCGCCAGGGCAGCGGTCATGCCGCTCACGCCGCCCCCGATCACCATGCCAGTCTGGTTGACGGCAAAAGAGCTGCCGACGAGAGGGGAAAGCAGACGGGAGCGTGCCACGGACATCTTCATCAATTCGATGGCTTTTTCAGTGGCTTTCTCGGGCTCTGCCGAATGCACCCACGAGCATTGGTCCCTGATGTTGGCCAGCTCGAAGAGATATGGGTTGAGCCCCGCCTCACGCAGCGTATCGCGGAAGATAGGCTCATGGGTCCTAGGTGTGCAGGAAGCGACCACGATCCTGTTGAGCCTGTGCTCATGGATCATGTCCCGTATATTATTCAAATTGGAGTCGGCGCAGGTGTACATGGTGTGCGTGGCGAAGATTACGTTGGGCTGCTGCGCAGCAATTTCAGCCACATGTTCTACATCGACTACGGAGGCGATGTTCTTGCCGCAGTGGCAGATGAAGACGCCGATCCGTGGCTCCTCGTCAGTCACATCATGCTCGTCGGGATAAACGCGCTTGGTAACCAGAGAGTTGCGGGCCGACGCCAGCAGCTCCATTGACATGGACGCGGCTGCGCTGGCCTGCGTGACCGTCTCGGGGATGTCTTTGGGTTCCTGGAAGGACCCGGCCACGAACACGCCCGGTTTGGAGGTTGAAAGCGGGCTGAAGCGGTCGGTGGCGCAGAAACCGTATTCATTCAGGTCGATACCGATGCGTTTTGCACAGTCCCGGGCCGCCGATCCGGGCTCCATGCCCACCGATAGCACAACCAGGTCGAAATCAGCTTCCGCCAACTTCCCCGATTCGTCATAATATTGCAGGCGCAGGTCTTTCGATTCCGGAACCTGCAGCACCCTGGAGGGCATGCTTTTTATATAATTGATATTTCCCTGGTTCCTGGCGCGCTCGTAATACTGGTCGAAGTCCTTGCCGTGGGCGCGTATGTCCATATAGAAAACCGAGGCCTGCAGGTCGGGTGAATGGTCCGAAGTTATCAGCGCCTGCTTGGTCGAGACCATGCAGCAGACGGATGAACAGTAGTCGTTGCCGCACTTGGAGTCGCGTGAGCCTACGCACTGTATCCAGGCGATGCGTTTGGCTTCTTCGCCGTCCGACCGCCTGATGACGTGTCCCTCAAATGGGCCTGAGGCGGAGAGCATCCGCTCGAACTGGACACTGGTCAGCACGTTGGGGTAGCGGCCAAATCCGAACTCGCCCTTCCTCTCGGCTGCAAACTCTTCGAAGCCGGGGGCCAGGATAACCGAGCCCACATCCAGCTTGACTGTTTTCTCCAGCATAAAATGGTCTATGGCATTCTGCTCGCAGGCAGCCACGCATTCCTGGCATTCCGAGCACATGGCGCAGTTAAGGCAGCGATCGCATTCGGCCAGCGCCTGCTCTTCGCTAAAGCCGCCTTCGACCTCCTTGAAATTATCCTTCCTCTCCTCAACGGCTATTTCGCCGGGCACCGCCTTCGCCTTCTTCTCTTTATCCTTTGTGGTGGGGAGCAATTCTTCCGGAATCTGTCTTAAGCTGTCGCTGAAATGGGCGGTCCGCATATCCTCTCCCTTCAGGTAGCGTTCGATGGATTCAGCGGCGCGTTTTCCGGCGGCCACCGCTTGTATGATGGAGGCAGGGCCTGACACGCTGTCGCCCCCGGCGAAAAGCCCTTTGACTGATGTCTCGAGGGTGACGGGGTCGGCCTTCAGGACGCCGCGCTCCAGTGCAACGTTCTTGTTACCCAGGAAACCTTTGTCCAGTGACTGGCCGATGGCGATGATCACCTGGTCGGCCTTGAGGCTGGTAAGGGTGCAAGTATCGTAAGTGGGGCTGAAGCGGCCTTCTTTATCGAAAACGCTGGTGCAGAGTTTAAATTCGATGCCTTCTACTTTTTCGTTGCCCAGTATACGCTGGGGTCCCCAGCCGTTGTGAACGGTAATTCCCTCTTCGAGGGTAGCCTCTATCTCTTCGGGTAGGGCGGGCATCTCCTGCCTCTGCTCCAGCGAGACCATATCAACGTGCTTTGCGCCCAGGCGCAGGGCAGTTCGGGCCACGTCCACAGCCACGTTGCCGCCGCCGATCACGATTACCCGGTCCTTCACTTCGGGAAGAGTATCTTTATCCCCGGCCTGCCTGAGGAATTCCACACCGTAATTGACGCCGGCCTTGTCTTCGCCTTCCACGCCCAGCTTGCGGCTGGTCTGCACGCCTACTCCGGCGAATACCGCCTCATTGTCATGGTGTATTTGCTCCAGGGTTATATCCCTGCCGACATTGCAGTTATATTTAAATGTGACGCCCTTGCGCCTGATCAGCTCAACCTCGTAATCCAATATGTTCTTAGGTAGCCTGTATTCGGGAATGCCCCAGCGCAGCATACCGCCCGCCGCCGGGGTTGCTTCATAAATTGTTACCGCAAAGCCTCGGTCCGCCAGGGCCGCCGCGGCCGTGAGGCCGGCAGGTCCAGCACCGATTATACCGACCTTCCTGGCGCCTGCGGGAGGGGTCTTTTCCTCAGGCAACGAGATAAGGCCTGCCTCCACCAGCTCCATCTCTTTATCGGAGGCGAACCGCTTGAGCAGCCTGATGGCCACCGGAGAATCAACGGAGTTGCGCGTGCAAACGGCCTCGCAGGGATGGTTGCAGGCACGTCCGCAGATGGCCGAGAGGGGATTCCTCTCTCTGATCAAATTCACGGCCTTGACGTATTCCTTCTTCTTGATAAGCTGGATGTATCCCTGTACGTTTATATTGGCCGGGCAGGTTACCTTGCAGGGTGCGTGTCCATTCTTGAGTATGCCGAAGATATTGGGTGTGGCCTGTGCATAGTACTTGGCGATGGCCTTGCGGGTGCCCATGTTGCGGTCGAAGTGGTTGGGCACGTTGACCGGGCAGGCGTCGGTGCACTGTTCGCAAGCGGTGCATTTCACCTCGTCCACGTAGCGCGGGTAGCGTTTGACGGTGGCCTTGAAGTTGCCCGGCTGGCCTTCTAAATCCACCAGCTCGGAAAGCGTCAATATCTCCACATTAATATTGCGGGCGCATTCCACCAGCTTGGGCGAGACGATGCAGGTGGCGCAGTCCCCTGTGGGGAAGGTCTTGTCCAGATGGGACATCATGCCGCCGATGGCCGGTGAACGCTCTATCAAATAAACTTTGAAGCCTGAGTTGGCCAGGTCGAGGGCAGCCTGAATGCCGGCTATGCCACCGCCCTGTACCAGCACCGCTCCGGTCTTTTTATCTGTAGCTTTATCCATATCGGTGACCTTCTTAAACTTTATGTGAGGAAGCTGGCTGCAGCGCCTTCAATACTCCCGCCGGCGATACCATCAGCCGGTTTAGTCCTAGCTCTTTTTCAGGTATATCCAGGCACAGGCCTAAAAGCTGGGTGATATACAGCACGGGCATATGGTGTTTTTTGCCTGTTGCAGCGTCTATATCTTTCTGCCTGAGGTCCAGGCTGGCCTGGCACATGGGGCAGGCTACTGCGATGCAGTCCGCTCCTGAGGCGGCCGCCATCTCCACGATGGAGGCTGAGAGCTTGACCGCTACATCGGTGCGGGTCAGGTTGAGCCCGCCGCCGCAGCACTCGACCTTGTGCGGCCAGTCGATGCCTTCCCCGCCCATAGCTGTCACCAACCGGTCCAGCGAGGTGGGGTTCTCAGGATCGTCGAAGTGCGTAACGTTGCTGGGACGCACCAGCAGGCATCCGTAGTAGCTGGCGACCTTGAGCCCGTTGAGGGACTTTTTGAAACGCTTGCGCAGCTTATCGATGCCGACGTCCTCTAATAAAATCTCCACGAAATGGCGTACCCTGACCGAGCCGTCATAAGGCTGTCCGACAGCATCGGCCACCGCGGCGCGCATGTCCGCTGACGAAGTAATCTCATGGTTGGCGGCCTTCATGCGGCTGTAGCAGGCGGCGCAGGTGACGACGGTATCCAGCCCCATCTCTTTGGCCAGCAGCAGGTTGGCAGCCGGCAAAGATGCGGCCATGACGCGGTCGGTCTGGTGAGCCGAGGTAGCTCCGCAGCAGGACCAGCCTTTCATCTCTACCAGGTCGATGCCCAGCAGGCGTGCAACGGCGTCCGCCGATTCGTGCATGTCACGCGCTGTGGAATGGGCCGAGCAGCCCGGATAATATGCGTATCTCATTTTTTCTTTCCTTTAGCCTGTTTGGAGCGGTCGAAGATCCTCTTGACGACCTTTTTCTCGGCGCCCAAAGGCGGGAGCACCGCCATCTTGCCTTTGGCCAGCATGGAGGGGAATTTCTCCACGTCCTGCATCAGCGAGCCGGAGCCCAGCTTATAGCCCATGATCATAGAGAGGTCGTAGGAACGCCCGTAGGCTTTAACCGTTTCGAGGAACTTGCGGTTGAAGAGCGGCATATCGCCCTTCGGCGATTTGGCCCCTTTTTCCAGCGCCAGGCTGCGCAGGGCGTCGATGACCGCCGGTATGTTGATATCCATGGGGCAGCGCCCATAGCAGGTCTCGCAGGACAGGCACATCCAGACCAGGTCGCTCTCCAGCAGCTCATCCCCGGCGCCCAGGTGCAGGCGCCGGATAATCTCCGAGGGCGGCGACTGGGTGTATTTGGTGACAGGACACCCGCTGGCGCATTTCTTGCACTGGTAACATAAGCTCAGGTCGACGCCGGACATCTCTTCCGCCGTCTGTCTGAGGCCTTTTTCCGACTGTTTCTTAATCTTTATCGTCATAGCTCTTCTCTTCTTTATGCTGATTCGCCGTCCGATATACTAAGCGCCTCGACCTCGCTGACGGGCTCAGCCATTTTCTTGCCCAGTGCGGCTACCATGACCGGTGCGACCTTGCGGTAGACGGCCGAAGGCTCCATACGCCGGCCGTTGACCGTCAGCAGCTCCTCTACCCTGATGCCGAATAAACGCTCGTTTTCCTCAAGGTAGGGCAGTATCAGTTCCCACTCGGTGTCTGTCAACCGGAAGAATCCGCAGCCGTTCAGTTGCTGCCAGACCAGCCGCTGCTCCGGGTCGCGGATATAGATGGCGCCGCCCGAGGCCAGCGAGAACAGGTTGCTGCCCGGATAGGGTTCCTGCAAAGGAACCATTTTTCCCTCGTCATCGAACTTGACGCCGTTAAGGATGACGAAGCCCCCGCCGTTGAGCACGTCGCCAGCCATGAATGACTCTCCCAGGAAGTCCAGGCAGGTGCCGTTGATGACCACCTTGGGCCTTCCCACCGAGTTGATGAGCGGGCGTCCCGCCCCGTTGCCCATGATATACACGCTGCCGCCCTTGGCGCCGTACATGAAGGTCTGTCCGAAATCCCCGTGTATCACGAGTTTGCCGGTCTTGATGATCTGTCCCACCTGGTCCTGGACATTGCCGTGCACTGTGATGGTCAGGCCGTCTATGCCGGAGCCCAGGTAATCGCCGGAGCTGTCATACACATCGATGGTCACTCCTTCGGTCTCAGGCCCCAGGCCGCAGCCTATGAAGCGCTGCCCGATGCAGTTATAGCTGATGAAATGCTTCCAGCCCTTGAGATAGGCATCCATCAGCAGCGAGGCGTCGCAATGGTCGCCCTCCGCCTCGAAGCCGTTGACGTTGATGACCAGTGTAGCCTCGGCTCCGTGGGGGGGACGCAGCAGGTCGCGGGTAGCGTAGTCTATCAGGCGATAGGGGTTCTCGCTATCGGCCGAATCCAGTTTGGGCAGGCCTCCGAACAGCCGCCTGAGGGCCTCGCGTATTATGTACAAAATATGGTTGCGTTTCTTGGCGCCGCAGGCGTACCTGCGGTCGTTGAGCAGCGTGAGCGCCTCTATGGCTGCTGCCGTATTCCGGGAGTCGGCTGCCATCTCCACGATGGCCCCGCAGGCCGTGCGTATATCATCGTAGGACCATTTTTTCATATTGCCTGAAACGTAATCGAAAACGGAGGCTGCGCTCCCGGTCGCAAAACACTTCTGGATGCTGCCGCCGATATTGCCGTTGGACTTGCTTGAGGTAACCGTAAAATCGCAGGCCTCGGTGCCGGAGGGCATGGGTACGGCCGTGCCGAACTTATCGGTGCAGGTCATGCGCAGCTTGCCCTGGGCATTCCTCTCCAGGTCGAAGATGAAGGCGCCGCCGTCGGTATGGCTGCCGCCCCTGGCGTTCCAGTAGCGGTCGGCGATGGGGCAGATGCGCGGGTCGTCTTTGTGCAGGCTGAGCAGCGTGGCGTCGATGGCCTGTTTTTCCGAGGCGATCAGGCCGACCTGCACTTCGCCGTCGCAGAAGGCGAACACCTGCGGACGCAGCATGGCGGTATCCGTGATGCCCATTAACTGGAATTTCTTCTTCTCGGGTATGCTGCGGGCGATGATGAAGAACCAGGGGCCATCGGGCGAGGCGTGGATGTGCGTCGCCTGCACCGCCCGGTAGATCCGCTGTTTGTCCGCCGGAAGGCGGTCGAAGTCCAGCTCCGAAGTGGGGGCCAGCGCCTCGATGATATATTCCAGCGGATAGTGGTAGACCCGTTCCAGCAGGTCGAACATCAGGATGGAGACCTCGGTATCGGTCAGGAACTGCGGGTAGATGTGCCTCTCGGCCAGGTATTCGCATACTGAGAAATAGTTGGCGAAGTCGCCGTTATGCACCAGCGCTGCATTGATGCCGCCGAAGGGATGGGCGCCGCCCGGATGCCAGACACGTCCCTTGGTAGGGAAGCGCTGATGGGCGATCCACACGTGGGCGCAGAGCTCTTCGATCTTATAATATTTTACGATGGCCTCGGCGTAGCCCACCACCTTGAGTATCATGATATTCTTGCCCTCGGACATGACGAAGGCCTTCTGCTCTCCCAGCGAAGCATAGTATTCCTGGTTGAGCTTGATGCTGTTCTGGTTGATGAACTCGGCTTCAGCCTCGTCCAGGCTCAGGCCGGTGAACTTGTTGGCCGCTACGAATGAATCGAGCACCGCTTTTTTCACGCGTACGAAATGGCGCCAGACCTCGGGCGGCTTGGCCTCCAGGCCCTCCACTTTAGTCCAGTCGTCCAATGACTCAAGTTTGTGAGACGAGCTGATCTCGAAATGTGGGGTGATATATTTCTGCTCCAAAGCCGGGCGTACGGACGGGTCCAGGAAGGCCACGTGCAGCATGTAATAGCTCTCCAGCACATCCCGGCTCACGCCGAGTTGTTCCGGTTTAAGGCCCGCCGCAGCGATGCCGCCGCCCTTGCCGTT
>DBZK01000027.1 GCA_002311135.1 Dehalococcoidia bacterium UBA1162 | reverse complement strand
GAGCAGTGCTCGCGGATATTGGCCATCTCGAAATAGTATGGGTTCAAACCGCCGTCCTGTACCGCGCGGCGGAAAGTGGGCTCGTGCATTTGAGGAGAACACGAGGCGACTACCACACGGTTGACGCCCAGCTCTTTGATATCTTTTTTAATCAGGTCCTGACCGGGGTCGGAGCACATGAACTTATAGTCGCGTGCAACTACTACCGAAGGCAGGCTTTTGGCGTATTCAGCAACCTTCTCAACATCAACAGTCCCCGCGATGTTGCTGCCGCAGTGACAGATATAAACACCGATCTTGGGTTCCATCATGACCTCCTTGGAAGGACCGATTTAATTACTGGCTATTAGTAGAAGCCGGCAGATATAACAAATTCAGGTATTTAGACTTCCGCATGATTATATCACCATGCATTGAAGGGGACAAGCATTTGGCCGGATGATTTATAACGTACGCCCCTGTATGCTAAAATTATGCGGTTTCCCAAGGGAGTTTTCATTTGAAGATATTAGTCACTAATGACGACGGCATCAATGCCGATGGGCTATGGTCGCTGGTCTCAGCACTGAAAGAAGTGGGCGAGGTCACCGTTGTCGCCCCCGACCGTGAACAGAGCGGGGTGGGCACCTCGATGAGCCTGCATCATCCCGTGCGCCTGGCCAAGATCCACGAAAAAATTGCCGGTATCGATACATACTCGGTTGAAGGCACGCCGGCCGATTGCGTCCTGCTTGCTATAAAGGTCATCATGCCCGGCGGCATCGACCTGCTGGTCTCCGGAATAAACCAGGGGCCCAACTGCAGCTACGACGTATTTTTATCAGGCACAGTGGGCGCCGCATTGCAGGGATTTTTCTATGACATACCGTCCGTCGCCATTTCCATGAGCTCATTCGAAGATCCCAGGTTTGAGACGGGGGCGCTGATTGCCAGGGAGCTGGCCGAATATATCAAGCGCAAGAAAATGAAGGGCAAGATGCTCTTGAATGTGAACGTTCCCAACCTGCCCTTAAAGCAGATACGCGGCATCGACGTGACCCGGCTGGGCGAGAAGAAATATTCGGCAGGCGTGGAAAAAGGCCATGACGGCAGGCAGACTTACTACTGGATACTGCACCGCGCCACGGATATGGCAGCCAGCGGCACCGATATATGGGCTTTGGAGCATAAGCGGGTATCTATCACAGCGCTGCGCTTCGTCCGCAGCGAGTATAATACTGAATTTGTGCATGAGATGGCGACCGAGATCGCCGGGCGGCTGCTTGGTAAATGAAATATTTGTTCCACTAAGGAGGGTTAAATGTCCGAAGTTGTCATAGTCGGCGGTGTCAGGACCGCAATCGGTACGTTCGGCGGCGGGCTTAAAGATGTCCCTGCCACTAAACTGGGTTCAATCGTTATCAAAGACGTGCTCAAAAGGGCAGGTTTAAAGCCCAAAACGGGTGCCAGGCTGGCCGAATACGGCCCCAGGGCGCTGGCCGGCGGCGGGCTCTGTGAACTGGAGCAGAAGTACTACGATTGGCCTGACAACCTTAAAGAGGTGCAGGTGGACGAGGTTATCATGGGCAATGTGCTGCAGGCTGCACAGGGTCAGAACCCCGGCAGGCAGGCCATGATCTACGCCGGGCTGCCCAAGGAAACGCCGGGCTTCACGGTCAATAAGATTTGCGGGTCCGGCATGAAGGCCGTGGTTGCCGGCGCGCAGAGCATTTTGCTGGGCGACGCCGAGGTGGTGGTAGCGGGCGGCATGGAGAGCATGAGTAATGCTCCCTACGCCATGACGCGTGCCAGGTGGGGCTACCGCATGGACCTGACGGGCAAAGGAGAGGTGTTCGACCTGATGGTCTATGACGGGCTGTGGGAACTTTATTACGGCTATCACATGGGCGTTACCGCTGAAAATATCGCCGCCAAATACGGCATCACGCGGGAAGAGCAGGATAAGCTGGGCTTGATGAGCCACCAGAGGGCCTTGGCCGCCATCAAAGACGGCACGTTCAAGCAGGAGATCGTACCCGTGGTATCGCCTCAAAAGAAAGGTGACCCCGTTGTTTTCGATACCGATGAAAGGCCGATGGAGACGACTCTGGAGAAGATGGCTAAACTGGCGCCGGCATTCAAGAAAGACGGGACCGTAACCGCCGGAAACGCCTCAGGTATCAATGACGGCGCCGGCGCGGTATTGTTGATGTCGGCCAAAAAAGCCGGTGAAATGGGATTGAAGCCTATGGCCAGGATCAGGTCCTATGCGTCCGGCGGTGTTGACCCTGCCTATATGGGACTGGGAGTTGTCCCGGCCGTCAAAAAGGCCCTGGAAAAAGCTAATTTATCCGTCAAGGATATGGACGTGGTCGAACTGAACGAGGCCTTTGCATCTCAGGCGCTGGGATGCGTAAAAGAACTGGGTTTCGACCTGGACAAGACCAATGTACACGGCAGCGGCATTTCGCTGGGCCATCCCATCGGCGCCACCGGCGCCCGCGTGCTTGTGACTCTGGTGCATGAGATGGAACGGCGCAACCTCAAGCGCGGGCTGGCTACCATGTGCATCGGCGGCGGCATGGGCATCGCCATGGTGGTGGAACGCTAGAACGGCGGGCGGTAGCTGAAATTTGAGCAAGATACTTATTGTCAATACAGGGCCCACCGAGTTCGAAAGACACGGGTTGTACCCTTCAGCGGGGAGTGCGGACCTGGAAGCCCCTTTAAGCCGGTGGGCACAGGCTGCGGCTAAAAGGCTAGCCGATTACCATGTAGTTGCGGTTTATACCTGCCCGGTGCCCGGCGCCGTGGAGACGGGCGATATCATAGCTGGCAGCCTGGGGCTCAAAGCTGTAAGTATGCCCGGGCTGGAAGGAACCGGCCTCGACCATTGGAAGGGACTGAAGCCCGAAGAAGCTGCAAGCATGGACGCTTGTCCCGGTGCAGATGCCAAAGCCGCCTTCGAATTGCCCTTTGAAAATATAGACGGCCTGCAGAAGAAAATAGCTGAGGCCCTGGATAATCTGGCTCTTAGCCATAAAAAAGAGACCGTGGCGGTCATATCGCACAGGGCGCTTTCCATCATCATGATACTGCACCTTTTGAAGATGACGGACAAGCATTTCCGGCAGATTGCACAGGACCCCGGGGCCATCAATCTCTTCGAAGTGCGGTCGGGCATGCCTTCGGCTCTCATTATTAATGACACATGCCACCTTGATGGATTAATATAGATTCTAAGATGGGGAAGCGCTATGAATAAAATTAAAGCTGGCATTATCAATGTAACAGGATATGCAGGCGTTGAGCTTGCGCGTATACTCTGGCAGCATCCCCAGGTGGATCTGGTGGCTGTCACAGGGCGCAGCGCCGCCGGGAAAAAGCTGGGTGAAGTCTTCCCCCACCTGGAATGCACCGGCCTGACCATTACTGCAGAACTGGAAGGCAAAGTCGATGTGGCCTTCTCGGCCATGACGCATAATGCCAGCGCCGAAGTGGTGATGCCGCTGCTTAAAAAGGGCATTCGCGTGGTGGACATGAGCGCGGATTTCAGGCTCAAGGACCCCGCCCGCTATCCTGAATGGTATGAATTCACTCATCCGGCGCCCGAGCTGCTGAAAACCGCCGTATACGGGCTGCCCGAATTGCACCGCAGCCAGATAGAGGCTGCCAACCTGGTGGCCAATCCCGGATGTTATCCTACGTCGGCCATACTGGCCTTCGCTCCCCTGGTCAAGCTCGACCTGGTGGAAGCGGACTTGATTGTCGATAGCAAGTCGGGCATCTCCGGCGCTGGTAGGACGCTTACATTGCCCACGCATTTCTCCGAAGCCAGCGACAACGTGCGCGCTTATAACTTGAGTGGCCACAGGCACCAGCCCGAGATGTTGCAGGAGCTCGATAATCTTTGCCCTTCGGGCAACGTGTCGGTGACATTTGTTCCGCACACCGTTCCCATGACGCGCGGGATTTTGAGTACCTGTTATGCCAGGGTCAAATCGGGGAAGCTTACCGGCGGCAAAGAGGAGCTGGATAAGGTCTATAGCGATTATTACCGCAAGGAGCCCTTCACGCGCATGGTGCAGCAGCCTCCCGAAACGAAGCAGACCTGGGGCAGCAACCTGTGCCTGATCTACCCGACCATGCACCAGAAAACGGGCCGCGTCGTGGTTATAAGTTGTATTGATAACCTGGTTAAGGGCGCGGCTGGACAAGCTATTCAAAATATGAATATAATGTTTGGTTTTCCTGAGACGGCGGGCCTTGAAGCCCTGCCTATCTATCCTTAATTCAATGCCCCCATCGTCTAGAGGCCTAGGACACCAGCCTTTCAAGCTGGACACAGGGATTCGAATTCCCTTGGGGGCACCAATCCATCCTTAAAGCTATTCTACTCGTACAGTTAGTCCTTGCTTTTTGTTTATTATTATGTAGTTTCACTAAATTATAGATTTTCATTTTACACTCATCGCATGATTGATACTTGTCAGACTCCTGCTAAATTACAGTATCCACCCCTTTGATTTTCAACCTATTCCGAATTTCTTTTTCTTGTAATCCAGACTCAAGTATTACAGCAACCCATAATTTGATGTTCTTATGCAACCTAACGTAGCCTCCAAACAAAAAGTGATATACTCCGCTTGATCGGAGGCAACTGGCGGAAAATATAACAGCCCCTTCTGGGTAAACGATTTCAAGGAGCATACATATATGAATAAATTTTATCGTGGTGAAGAATTTGGTTTTGCTTACAAAGCAACGGGGATAGGTTGGCACAAAATACCAGTATTACGTAACTTCCCTTATTTAACCGGCAGAGAAATCAAAATTCGTTTATATTTAAAATCCTTATATGAAGACCAAGAGTGGCTGCAGGGGGTATTACGCTATGAGCCTCCTATCATTTTACATTCTGGATCGTCCAAAGAAGATGAAATCAAATTTGAAGAATATGGTGACGTCTTTCTTTTAGACGAATCGCAATATTTCCAAGAAACTAACCGAGAATACACAAAATATAAATTTGAAAAAGGTAAATGGTGGTCAAAGACAATAGCTATCAAATATGGCGAAAATTTCATACATCCACATGCATTCAAGTGTTACTTGGTATTACAAGACACGAGTCTGGATGGCAAGATAATAGCATCCAGGGAAACATTTGGGACACAAATAGCAGATATTGAAATTATCTCAGATACGAAGTTTTGGGCATGGCTGATAACTGGTATCATAGCACTTACGGCTGTCGTTGTAGGTATATTGAACCTAATTTCGAGATTGAAAAATTGAGACGGGTGTCAGTACTTATCTAGGATTATAAACCTCTATATAGGTTTAAGTGCGTAAACGTAAAATCCTATAGGATTGAGAAAATGAGTCCGCTAGGATTAGGATTGTTGCAGGATTCTCTTCGAAGCTAACAGGATTTTTTCAGGATTTTGAGTAGACAATATGGGCTGCTTGAAGCAAACGTTGAAATTAACATCTTACGAAGCCCTTTGGTGCTTATGTCTTCAGAGATTGAGGCTTATTATTATATCTCTATGTTAGCAGATAAGCCTGTACAAAATCATAAAACGGAACAAAGGAATTGCACTTGTGACGCGTTAGGTCAATTGAAATGCTCGCTGCAATTTGGTAGTTATGTTTCGTGTTCATATATATCTTTTCTTTGTCGGAAGCCCTATCAATTAAGTCAGCTAGATGTTCTTTGGGCGAATTAATTGTTTCCGGTGGTCCTTTGACATTGGGAGTGCGCTTCAGATGCATGGCAGTTTTAATTGCCTCAGGATCGCTCAATAGCCAAGCTTCCAATTCTTGAATAGGTATACAAATTAAGTAAATTGTTATCGGACAAGGATTGAGGTTGTCTCCGATTTCTTTTCGCAAATCTCTAAGATCATTATTATCGAGGTCATGTACGAGAATTAACAAGGAACAACCGCCTTGACTTAATTCCTTTGCCCACGCGTGGCACTTCCGCCTAAGCTTGCCACATCCTCTTCCAACACGTCCTTTTACACCTATTCGATCATTATTTGCAATACGATGAATAAGGACTGTTATGGATTCCACATCAGACTCGTCCTCTGCAATCACACCAACTTTAGGGGTTTTCTTAACCATTCCCGAATCCCCCTTCTTTCCAATATTCTCCGAGATTGCCTGACTCCTTGAGATACAGTCGCAATGCTTCATACTCATTCTTGCTCATCGATTTATCCAATGGCGTAGCAATGGTGCCTTTAGCAGGCACCCACTTTACGAGCAAGAGATTTTCAGGATCAAGATGATCCAATACAAAATCAGAATGTGTACTCATGACAATCTGTTTCTTCTTTGACTGAGTTTTAATCAATGAAATGATGCTATTTAGCAAACCATGGTGTACGCAAACTTCGGGTTCCTCAATTAACAGCAATTTACTGTCATCAGTTAAGATATAAAACACCAGTGCCAGAGTCTTGAATGTGCCTTCCGAAAGTTGGTTTGGGGAAAGTTGAGTGTTACAGATCGTAAACGTAGGAACTACTAGAAGTTTATTTCTCTCAATCTTTTCTGTTTTTCCGCCCGCCTGTACTTTATAGTAGCTCGATGGCATTTCAAGGTTTCTGAAATCTATGGCATCTACCAATCCAATTCCATTATTGCCGACAGTATTTAAGTATCGTTTGTATTGAGTATCGTTTACTTTCCACGATTTATATAAGTCTAGGATAAATTGATCATGTCCAGTACTAGGACGATATTTTCGTACTGGGCGATCCTCTTCTAATTCGATTGAAACCGGGCACCGGGAAGGATCAGAGAACTGGCTTGCGCTATAGTACTTGATCCCATCAAAGAAACCCGCAACGTCCGAGAGAAATTCCCGTATCTTTTTGGATTTGATTATTAGCTTAAAATCTTCATCTCTTGCTACAAGATACCTTAAAATATCTGTTCCCCGTGTGTCTTGTTCTGACTCAGCAATTGAGGTAGATGTAGCGGGACGGCCGAAAAATTGGATAGGAATACGAAGCCATTTTCTTGGAAAGTAGCCAAAGTCGCGAAAATTGAACTTAAGGTCTGAGTAATATACGTCGTCATAATTGCGTTCATCAGTTTCATATATTACAGCTCCCCTTATGAAGATGGACTTATTCTGGTCTTCAATTGTTGCAGTTATGTGACATTCACTTCGTGAAGAAGATACCATATCCCTCATCGAAAGCCTAGCACTACAGAGTTTTCTCAAGAGAGTCATAGCACTTAAAATATTGCTTTTTCCCGCTCCATTAATACCTATCAAACTTGTGAGTTGATCTTGAAGAAGAAATTTCGTTCTTATGCATGAACGATATGATTTGATCTCAAAGGATTTTAATTGCATATTTGGATCCCTCCCAGAAAAATACAGTGCACCAATCAGTCTGACTTATATCAGTCTACCATCTTTTAGTCAGAGTTGCTGCCAAATAACATTAAGGTTTGCGCTGGTCAGTTGAATAAAGCATTTTGTTTGCCTCCGTTGGACCTGGAAATATATTGCTGGATAAAATCCCGTCCCCCATTTTTATAGTTATAATATTATCGTAAAGTCAATATACCTGTATCTACGCAAACATGGAACTGTCGTATGCTGGATGATAGACAAGAATTTCTACTCACAATGCAAAGTCGGCATATTTTAGATACGGGCTGAGTGCAATTTTGTGCAAAAAGGGGTAATGAGAGCATCACACTAATAGTTAGGGGATCATTAACCATGTTCAATTATTGGGTATACCATTACAAAGTGTGCAGGTGTATAATCTGTGACTAGGAATTGGAGGCATGTAAATAACAATAGTGAAAAAGGAAATTAATGAGCAAAAGCCGGACCGATTGATAGTAGGGAAAGAAGAAGCCAAGGCTAAATTGCAGATACAAATCGAAGAAGGCGAAGCTATTGCGGTACTATCAGTCAAAACTGATGCTGAAGTCAAACAGGCTCAAGACAAGCTGGACTTATGGTACGACTTCACAAAAGAGGTATTACTTAGAACATTCAGTACCAATAAGATGGCAGACGAATTCCAGAGGGCAGTTCGTTCTTATGCCTTCGATCCTTTAGACAATTTTCGGAATGAGATTGATAAACGTCTGAATATGCTGAAATCGATAATGAAGCGAGTAGATTTATATGACGATATTGTTATACCGGGAACGATTGCTGCCCCTAAAACAGCAAACAGAAGTATAAACACTAAAAAGGTATTTGTAATACATGGCAGGAATAAGGCATTACTCGATTCAATGACTGATTTCTTACGTGCTATAGGACTTGAACCTATTGAATGGAACCAAGCGATTAGCTTAACCAACAAACCAACCCCTATGATTCAAGATATCGTGTCCACAGCTTTTAGGGAAGCGCAAGCAATAGTTGTCTTGTTTAGTGGCGATGACATAGCTAAGCTTAGAGATGAGTTTGTGCAGAACAATGATGAACAACACGAAAAAGAATATACGCCACAACCAAGGCCTAATGTCCTATTTGAGGCTGGCATGGCAATGACTGGAAATCAGGATAGAACCATTCTGGTGCAAGTAGGGAAAATACGTCCATTTAGCGATATTAGTGGTTTGCATATAACGAATCTTGACAACTCTCCGCAAAAGAGGCAAGAGCTTGCTACTAAATTAAAAAATGCAGGTTGTGATATTGCAGATATTTCTGCGAACCAGAGATGGATGAATACAGGTAATTTTGTAGGCCTCACTGACAGCGATCACACTAATATTAATAAGCCTATAGCTTCTGTGACTGATTTCAGACAAAAGGAACGCAAAGAGTCTTCTATCGATGAAAAATTCATAAAATTGGAACGGCTTATGCCAGACTTGCTCACTGAAATGCGTCAGGATCTAATTGAATATCCGTTAATTCGTGAACTTGTAATTTTGAAAAAAACATGGACATATAATCCGGGAGGAAACAGGCTTATATACTATTACGAAGATCATCCTGATCTAGACAATAAACTTCAGATACTTCAAAATTATGGTTTAATTCAAAATATTTCATTAAGCGATCCTATACGTTATAGGATTTTAGAAGAGCTTATCGATTATCTCTTACGTGAATAATCTATTTCCTATATTATCTTATTATTACTCACACTTTGTTAATCACTACTAAAATTGCACCGGCCAATTCATAGCATCAGTAATACACTATTCAAATCTCATATATTATGGACGAATTTCAGAAAAAAGAAATAAGCTATCAATTCACCGGCCCTATTTTCACAACCACAATCCTAATAAAGATACTGCCCATGATAACAGTTTGATTTCTGAATTTTCCAGCCCGCATTGAAATAGACATATTGCCTTTCCTGGGCTAATCAAAAAACCCCAGACAGAAGCCTTTAAGCTCGGTAGCCGAATGTCCTAACCGATATATGAGCTTATTGTATAAGTCATGTTAATGCGATAGAATTGCAGGCAATAAGGTGAAGCTATGAAAATGCAACAAACATTTCAATGTTTTAAGTGCGGGCCTGAGATGAGCACCAGAAGGAATCACTGGCTTATCGGCATCTTAGCAGCAGTACTTATTATTGTTGGCGGTGGAATCAGTTGTGCTTCTGATAATGCAACACATCCATCTAATCCTAAAGTTGCATCGACACCTACTCCTAAACCGACTACTACTATACCTACTGCTACGGCTACTCCCACTACTACTCCTACACCTTCTACTACAGCTACTCCTACTCCTAAACCGACTCCTACACCTACTCCTCCTACTACTCCTAAACCGACTACTACACCTCCTCCTCCTACTTCTACTGCTCCAACTTTTCCTACTTCTACAAGTTCTATCCCTACTTCTATCCCTTATCCTATACCTACTCTTACGCAACTAAATCCACCGCCCACCATCAACGAGATTATTTTTAATAATGGAACACCTGTAACGATTACACCTAACACAACAGCTCCAGCACTTGAATGCCCTACTTGGATGGTATGTGAAATAACGTGTCAAGCCAGTGACACTGATAATGACAATTTGAATTACACCTGGTCAACAAGTGGTGGCGTTATACTAGGAAAAGGCATTAAAATCAGTTGGATTGCACCTGGTATAACTGGCATTTATACAATTACAGTTACTGTAACTGATGGGAAAGGTGGGCGTGCCAATTTCAGTATTATGGTAAGAGTCACTTAAAGAGGAAAATAAACTAAAATAATTACATACAAGACAACGGTGACTTATAAAACCTCATACTATCCTGAAAGCTCAAAGACCTGGTATATCTCTATGCCATCTCCAAACTTTCCCTGGGGGCACCAAACTATTCCATGCGTCCCCCGGTTTTCAATGCTATAATAAATTAATCTATATATGAAATTACTTTTTCGAAAGCCCGCAAGACCCCAGGTTACACTGTTCCTTTCTATCATCCTGATTTTGACGCTGGCTGCTATTGTTGGATGCTCACCCCCGGCGGCCGAGCCGGCGCCCCTTGCTCAAAGCACCGAGGATACAACACCGGTATTAAGCGTGGACCCTCCGACTATAACGGAGACATTCACAGAGGGAGATTCCACTACGGTTAATGAGATCATCAACGTTCATAACGACGGCGGAGGGGTAATGATGTGGGCTGCAACAGCAGCTTCGCCAGCCGCATGGATGTGGCTGGAAAACGCCAATGGCACATTGGAACATCTCACTATGTCTACCGTTAAAGTGTACATTTCGCCATCCTCTTTAAAGGCGGGCACCTACACCGGTGATATAAACATAGAGGGCGCCGGGGCCCAGGGATCCCCACAGACTGTAAAGGTCACCGTGACAATAAAGCCGGCCCCTGTGCCTGTAACCGATGTGAACGGCGGCCCTCCTAAAAAGGCAGTGCCGCCTCCACCCTGGGACTACACCGAGTATAAAAATGACACCTATAAATTTGTACTTAAGTATCCCAACACCTACCAGGTCAAGCAGTTACCGGTCAATGGCGCCGACTTTGTCGCGGTTTCGTCTACGGGCAACACTAAATTCGATATCCTCATGGTCGCAGTCGCAGGTTCATATGGCATAGAGCAAACAGATGTCGTGGCAGAAATTGCTAAAAACGCCATACGGGTAGCCGGCGGACGGCCGAATCCCAAGCTGGTATCTTCTGATAACACCACCACGCTGGCGGATGGGGTGACTCCCGCCTTCGAATACGTTTATGATTCTCAATCGGCTGCCTCTCCCTCTTATGAGTTTTATGCTTTCGGATTCCAGAAAGGCAGCCGCTACATATTCTTCGGGGCCGTCAGTACCCTGGATAATGCTGCTACCCTCATGCCAACCTGGAAACAGATAGGCCAGACCCTGGAATTAACTAACTGATGCTGGGACTCCCGGACCGGCAGGGAGCAGGTTATGAACTTCAAATATTTAAAATATGAGGCTGCCGACGGGGTTCTTGTTCTTACCCTCAACCGTCCCGAACATTTGAATGCCCAAACTGCGGAATCCTGCGCCGAGCTTATTACAGCGTTTGACTATGCCGACCAAGACGATGAGGTAAAGGCGTTGATCGTCACGGGCGCCGGCAAGGCTTTTTGTGCAGGCGCTGATTTATCAGCCGCAGCCAATGCCGGGTCATTTTTAGACAGGTTCACGGGAAAGGCCGGGAAGGTAGACCACAGGGACGAAGGCGGCATGGTGGCCCTGCGAATCTACGATATGAAGAAGCCCGTCATTGCCGCCATTAACGGCGCCGCTGTAGGGTTTGGCGCAACGCTGACACTGCCCATGGATATCCGAATAGCTTCCAGCAAGGCAAAAATGGGATTCGTATTTGCCCGAAGGGGAATAGGCCTCGATGCCTGTGCTACCTGGTTCCTGCCGCGCCTGGTAGGTATGGGCGTTGCCTCCGAATGGGTCTACAGCGGCAGGGTTTTTAGCGCGCAGGAGGCATACGAAAAAGGGCTTGTTACCGGGCTGGTGGAACCGGAGGACCTGATCACACGCGCAAAACAGATCGCCCTTGAGATTACCGATAACGCGTCATCCATTGCAGTTGCGCTCTGCAGGCAGATGATGTGGAAAATGCTGGGCGCCGACCATCCTATGGAGGCGCATATTCTGGAATCGAAGTATCTGAATTGGCTGTACGGCCAGCCCGATGCGCACGAAGGGGTTATGTCATTCCTGGAAAAAAGGCCGCCCAAATTCCCTATGAACGTCAGCCGGGATATGCCCGCTTTCTATCCCTGGTGGAATCCGAGGAAGTACCGCCAATAGCCGAAGGACGGGGTCAGGCGGTCTCCTTTATTTTCTGTTTATGCTCTTCCAGGGCCTTTTCATACTGGGAATCCAGCTCGCTGTGTATCTGCCGCCATTCCTCCTGCAATTGAATCTGCAGCTTTTGTTCCATCGACATCTGGTCTCCCTTCTGCGCGCGTATGGCGCCCGCTGACTGCTGAATCATGGCCTCGGCTTTTTTCTTGAATTCGCCATAGGTCTGCTGCAGGGCCATATTGTATTGGTTGACCAGGTTATTGATCAGGCCGAAGGCCGATTCCAGCTGTTTTTTATTGTCCTTTATGACACGCAGGCCGTCCATAGACCTTTTGGTCCTGCGCGTATCCTCATCGTTATGCGGAAGGGTTATATTGCGCAGCAATATCTCTTCGATGCCTTTCCTGACAAATTTGGCTGCGTCCTCGGTAGGAAATTTGGCCAGCTCCGCAGCTAGGTCGCTTTTAGCATCCGTGAGATACTGCGAGGCTATTTTATTGCCTTCCGGCACGTATTTTATACTGTTTAACTCGTCAGGGCTGACCTTGCCCAATTTGTCAGCCTTTTCCATGGCGATCTGCCAGGCACTTTTCATTTCTCCCATGTTCATTCCTCCGTCGGTTAAATCAGGTCCCGGTATAGCAATAGTTCCAGCGCTCATGGTGCGCCTGGGAAAGTTGCTGTAGCCTCAGTTTGTATTCAGGCGATGTAAGGTCGCCCGTAGTCATTATAAGCGCATCCTCCCCATTATCGGAATAATATTTCTTCCGTGTGCCCGCTTTGCTAAGTCCGTATTTTTCATAGAGCTTCTGTGCGATCGTATTGGATACCCTGACTTCCAGAGTTACAACCCTGGCGTTCAGCCGCATAGCCAGTTCAATGACGGAAATCAGCAGCCATTCTCCCAGCCCCTGATTTTTGTGTAATCTTTTCACAGCTATGGTAACTATGTGCGCCTCGTCAACCATCATCCAGATGCCAGCCATGCCGGCCAGATACTCCCTCGGTTGGGAGGGCCTTCCCAGCCCGAAAAACCGCCCATGATTTACCAGTCCCCTGATAAATGATAGCACTCGTGGAGAATCTTTTGCCGGCGGTTTTTCCTCTGCCGGCTGCTGCGGGTCATTATCCCTGCAAATTACTATATAGTGCGCCAGCTTGTTGCGCAGCTCGTGGTGATAGGATGTAAAAGTAGGATGCGGCCACTGTGTGGGGAAAGCATCCAGGTCGATATCCAGCACCTGGCTGATATCCTCATCCCTCATATCGCGGATATAGTAAATTTTACGGTCTTCCATGTGTATAATTGAAAAAGAATTCGGTTAAAATTTTATCACATTTAGCATGGGTGCGTGTCTGCAGCATACCTGTAAATTATCCCTCCACTCGTATATACTATAAGCAATAAATAATATGCGCGGGATGAAAGAGCGAATAGTCGTTGCCGAGATATCGGTGGTCCCTATCGGGACCGGCAGCCCCGGCGTAAGCGAATTCGTAGCGGCCTGTATAGATGTTCTCGAAAAGAGGAAAAAGGTAAGCTACCGTCTCACGCCCATGGGAACGATATTGCAGGGTCCACTATCGGAGATACTGGCGGCGGCCCGCGAGATGCACGACGTACCCTTCCTCAAGGGTGCTCAGCGCGTGGTCACCACTCTGAAGATCGACGACCGCCTTGATAAACGCCTGACCATGGAAGGTAAAATAAAGTCCGTAGTCAAAAGGAAGCCGGAAACGAGGATATGACCAATAATATCGATCTCAGCGTGCAGATAGCTCCCGGCCTGAAGCTTATCAATCCTGTTATGACGGCGTCCGGCACCTTTGGGTATGGCAATGAATATTGCGACCTGGTGGATATTCAGAAGCTGGGCGCCATCATTTGCAAGGGCACCACGCTGGAGCCGCGTGACGGCAATGCGCAGCCCAGGATAATCGAAGTTACAGCCGGTATCTTAAACTCGGTGGGGCTGCAGAACATAGGGGTCGAAGCGCTGGTCAAAGAGCAGGCGCCTGTGTGGGCCGGCTGGAGGGTGCCCGTAATAGTCAATATCGCCGGGGATACCGTCGAAGATTATGCCAAAGTAGCCTCGAAGCTGGAAGGGGTAAAAGGGATAAGCGGCATCGAGGTCAACATAAGTTGCCCCAATGTGAAGTGCGGCGGGATGCAGTTCGGCACCGATCCCGCCATGGCCGCTGAGGTTACGAAAGCTGTTAAGGGGGCCACGTCGCTACCCGTGATCGTAAAGTTGAGCCCCAATGTCACGGATATAACCGTTATTGCCGTGGCCGTGGAGAAGGCAGGCGCCGATGCGATATCGCTGATAAACACGCTCGGCGGCATGGCCATCGATATCGACAGGCGGGAGCCGATGATCGGCAACATAATGGGAGGACTCTCCGGGCCGGCCATCAGGCCTGTGGCCCTTTACATGGTCTACAGGGTGGCAGGCTGTGTAAGCATACCCGTGATCGGATGCGGCGGCATTGACAGCGGCCGCCACGCATTGGAATTTATCATGGCCGGGGCGAGAGCGGTTCAGGTGGGCACAGCTACTTTTACCGACCCGCAGTCGGCCCTCAACATCATCGAAGATATCAGCCGGTTCATGGCTGAACAAGGTATTAGCAAACTCAGCGGCCTCTGCGGCGCGGCCAGGAAGTAGCCCGGGCTATTTAATCTACTGGCTTATCAGCGCCCTGGCAATGGTCATGCGCTGCATCTCAGAAGTCCCTTCGTAAATTTCGGTTATCTTGGCGTCTCGCAGGTAGCGTTCCACGGGATAGTCACGGCAATAACCGTAGCCGCCGTGTATTTGCAGGGCCTTATTGGTCACGAAGGAAGAGACCTCGCCGGCGAAGAGCTTGGCCATGGCGGCTTCCTTCACGAAATGCACCCCTTTGTCCTTAAGCCAGGCTGCACGGTATACCATCATGCGGGCTGCATCTATTTGAGTGGCCATATCGGCCAGCATCCACTGGATTGCCTGGTGCTGGCAGAGCGGCTTGCCGAACTGGATGCGGGTCTGGGAGTAGGCCAGTGCATCGTCAAAGGCGGCCTGGGCAATGCCCAATGCCTGCGCAGCTACGGTAACACGGCTGGAATCTATGGATTCCAGGGCATACCTTATTCCTTTGCCCGTTTCACCAAGCAGGTTGGACGCAGGTATTTTGCAGTTTTCAAAGACCAGCTCGGCTGTCGAGGAGCCGTGTATGCCCATTTTATGCTCCAGCTTGCCCACCGAATAGCCGGGCGTTCCTTTTTCAACTATAAAGGCCGAAATGCCCTTGTGGCCCTTGGTCTTATCTTCGGTGGCAAAAACCACTGTGACGCCGGCTTCGTCACCATTGGTTATAAAAATCTTATTGCCGTTGAGGATAAAATGGCCGCCGTCACGGGTTGCAGTGGTCTGCAACGCAGCGGCGTCGCTGCCGGCCCCCGGCTCGGTTAGTGCGAAGCAGCAGAGCTTCTCACCTTTGGCTACCGGCGTCACGAACTTCTTTTTCTGCTCTTCATTGCCGAACTTATAGATCGGGTAGCAGGCCAGTGAGAGATCCGCCAGGAAAATGGTACCCATGGCAGCCGATGCGCGGGAAAGCTCCTCGCAACAAACTGTCATGGAAAGATAATCTCCGCCGCTGCCGCCGTATTTCTCGTCGATGGTGATGCCGAAAATACCCAGTTCAGCAGCTTTTTTGAATATCTCCGTGGGGAATTTCCCTTCCTCATCGATTTTGTTAGCTTCCGGCTTGATGACGTTGTTGGCGAAATCGCGCACCATGGCCTGGAACATCTTTTGTTCTTCACTTAAATAAAAATCCATTAGGTCCCTCCTTCAGGACTACATTTAGCTTACTATTCGCTGCCCCAGGGCGAATGCTTCCCTGAGGGCGGAATGGTTTTTATCAATATCATTGAAATGGTCAATCCCCTTCACAAGCACCTCGCCCGCGTATTCGGCGTCGAGAGCGTGATACCAGCTTTTTACCGTGGCGATGGAACCCTCAAACATCTTGTCGTGGCTGCGCCCGCCCACTGAAATGAATGCACCTTTGCGGGCTATATCCTTTTTCAGCCCGACAGGCAGCTTGAAAATATATTTGATCACCCACAGCGCCTGGCAGCGGTCGATCATGGCCTTGGCCTGTGCGGTAACTCCCATGAAGAAAACAGGCGAGGCCAGTATAAAACGGTCGAACTCCCTCAGGTCGGCCAGCAGCCACTGCATGTCGTCAGCTATAGCGCAGATGCCGCCCGTCTGAATGCATCCGTCGCAGTGCTGGCAGGGGGCGATTTCCAGGTCGTTGAGGGTAATGTGCTTGACCATGGCGCCTTTGGAGGCCGCTCCAGCCACAGCTTCATTGAGCAGCCGGTCGGTATTGCCGCCGCGGCGTGGACTTGCTGCAATGCAGAGCAGCGAAAGCTTTTGAGCGTTATTCGCAACCATTGATTGACCCCCTAATCAAAACAAATAATGATATAATGTAACGCTGATATTTTGCAATCAAAATATAGATTGGCTAAAATGTAGCAAATTTCCAAGCAATCTAACACTTACGATACCACCATATACAAGGAGAAGCGAGATGTCAAAAGCTGAAATTATTGAAACGGCCCGGCGTGAGAAAAGGACGCTGCTGACCGAGATCGAATCCAAGCAAGTGTTAAAGGCAGCTAAGATCCCCGTGGTCGAGACCAGGCTGGCGACATCTAAAAAAGAGGCCGTAGAAATCGCCGCTAAAATGGGTTTCCCTGTGGTGATGAAGATAGTTTCACCCGACATCAGCCACAAGAGCGACGTGGGTGGGGTCAAGCTGGGGATACAGAACGCTACCCAGGCAGGCAAGGCTTATAGTGAGATCCTGGCCAGCGTGAAAAAGCACGATCGCAAGGCTAAGGTAGTGGGCGTTTCGGTTCAAAAGATGGCACGGCAGGGCCTGGAAATCATCATTGGCATGACCAAAGATGCGCAGTTCGGGCCGGTCATCATGTTCGGCCTTGGCGGCATACTGGTGGAGGTATTGAAGGATGTGTCCTTCCGCATCGTGCCGCTGGAAAAGCGTGATGCAGCCGAGATGATAACCGAGATTAAAGGGTTCCCCGTCCTCAAAGGCTACAGGGGGCAGGAGCCGGCCAATATTCCCTTCCTAGAGGATATGATCGTAAAAGTGTCGGACTTTGTAGAGAAGAACCCCGACATTAAGGAACTTGATCTCAACCCCGTATTTGCCTATAAGGATGGGGCGATGGCAGTCGATGCCAGGATCATTCTGGAAACTGCCTGACCTCCTGTAGATGGGCTAAAAGCAGCCCTGGATTTTTACAATGCCGTTTTTTTGCTATATACTTGAAACTGGTGGTTGAAGTTTTAAGGTTATCGGGTATTAAGTTAAAATATTCGCTATTTTCTCAAACGCTGGATGACCGTAGCTTAGACCAACTAACTAATAGGAGGTTATCCGGTGAGTTTCGAGGATAAAGACATCAAATGCTCCGAATGCGGAAATAGCTTTACGTTCACTGCTAAAGAACAAGAGTTTTTCGCGACCAAGGGCTACACCAATGAGCCTAAACGCTGCCCTACCTGCCGTCAGGCCAGGCGTATGGATGGCGGTGACAGGCGGGGACCCCGCAAAATGACCCCGGCCATCTGCGCTGAGTGCGGTCAGGCCACTGAAGTCCCCTTTGAGCCCCGCGATGACAGGCCCGTATATTGCGCGACCTGTTATGCCAAAACCCGACCTAATAAATCAAGCTAGATTTTTCGTCTTATTCGATACGGGCTCCGTGCCCGTATCGAAAAGATGGCATACCGTCAGACGGTATTAACTTGTCTCATAACATATTGGAGGTATGCAAATGAATATTTTTGTAGGCAATTTGGCCCGAGATGTGACGGAAGAAGACCTGAAAGCGGAATTCTCCCCTTTCGGCGAAGTGTCTTCTGTGGCACTTATAAAGGATAAATTCAGCGGTCAGCCCAGGGGCTTTGCTTTTGTGGAAATGCCCAATAAGGAAGAAGGGGATGCGGCTTTGACCGGCTTAAAAGGAAAAATGCTTAAAGAGCGGACTATGGATATAAGCGAGGCCAGGCCCCGCACCGATAGCAAGGGCGGCGGCAATGGAAGGTTCATAGGCAAACGCAAGCCGCAGCGCAGGCGCTGAAGCTGCTTAATTGGAATTTAAGAAGATTAATTGCCCGCCGTTTCATCGTATGGCTTGTAGTGCCGGCGATGAAAACGGCGGGCTTTGTTTTTATCGCAGAAATCTTGACACTATCCAGAGGCCTTTGTTAGTATAAAAACCTTTCCGGGGATATAGCTCAATTGGGAGAGCGCTGCGTTCGCATCGCAGAGGTCGGGGGTTCGAATCCCCCTATCTCCACCAGATCCCTTATAATGCCTAGCCAGGCAAAAAAGCGGGCGTCAGTTTTTCTTAATAGATAGAACTGAAAGTCTCAGGCAAAGTATTTGGCCATATCTACTATTTCAAAACGGGCCCTCATATTATGATTTCTGTTATTGCAACAAATATCCGATATCGCAATCGTTTATAAATGGAGGTTAATATGACCAAGGTTGTTAAAGAGAGCCCTCATTGAACTAAACGGCAAGGTGATCATGGGCGGGGGATGCGGATCCGGATACAGTACCGGACTTATATTAGATGGATTTCATCCATCACGCATGTATTCTGAGGGAAATAAAACCTGTTACTGCGTTAAAAGGTAAAAATATAGAAGGCTATTTATTCGATTTTATTAAAAATATCCTGCAAGCTCATAAAATTTATCCTGAATTATATCGGGAAATCACAGCTATGCAGCTATTAGATCCGGACATACGGAAAATAATTGCTCAGCAGGAAAAAAACCAGTTGAATTATGCATACAGGTATATTTAAGCAGCAAAGAAAATATACGGAAATCAAATTAAAATTGAAAATCTAAGGGCCGGCTCGTTTATCATTTTTAATACCATAGAAAGTGCCAAACATGCGATTATGTTTAGTGACAGCAGAATGACGGAAAACAGTATGGTCCAGGAATTGGTTAACATGATATTTAAATACATATAATGCGATTTGCCCGATAATGCTTGCTATTTGACATTATGGGTGACCTTCCAATCTTACGGCCCACCATCAAATTATAAAATAGCAATGAACCTCTACCCGTGCGGAATATAATTACAACAATTGAATGTGAGATTGCGCTTGTAAAAAACAACTTGTCCAATCGGCGATCGTATCCTTAAGTCGGGAGAATCGTTTTCAAGCTCGGGGCACTGCGCTCTGGTAAAATTGAATTTCACAAGATAGGAAAGCCAGTAGAGAATGCCGGCACAGAGAGCTTCAACGGAAAGCTGTGGGATAAGTGCATAAGCCAGAATTAGTTCGTTCCGTTGGCGAACGGCCAGTTGAGAGGACTCGGAGTGCGCATTGACGGACGCGTGGCAAGGGGATATTATCATAACAAGTAGCAAGGCCAATAACAATCACTCAGCGGCAAATTACAATGAGCCATCCCCGGTGATAGAGCAAAAAGCTTTAAAATATTTGAGGTAGTAATTGAATTTCGAAGCTGTTCAGACAGCCCGTGAGAAAAGGGCAGCTGTCATTGCTGCCTGCGGCGGACTCATCAGCGCGGTCAGCCACGGCAGGATACCTTCAAAGCTGGATGTTACAGTTTCAGAAGCGCTTGTCCTGGGACTGCTCAAGCAGAACATCCGAACCTTCTTCGCGGTATTCGGGCATGGAAGTACGGACCTGGCCGAAGTGCTCCGTGTCTACCAGCAGCACGGCCTGGTAAAGGTTCTGAACACCCGCAGCGAGATCGAGGCATCCCACGCCGCAACTGCCCTGCGCTGGGTCACCGATCAGAAATCAGCCGTTGTCACATCCATAGGCCCGGGCGCCCTGCAGGCGCTGGCAGCCTCGCTGGTGCCGGCATCTGACGGCCTGGGCATCTGGTATATACTTGGGGATGAGACCACCGATGACGAGGGGCCAAACATGCAGCAGATCCCTCGCAATGAACAGGACCTGTTCCTGCGCCTTTTTTCTACCATGGGGCAGGCCTACTCCCTGCATACACCCGGGGCCATTTCGACAGCGCTGCGGCGGGGACAATCCGCCGTGGACCATCCCTTCCGGGCCGGTCCATTTTTTTTACTCCTACCCATGAATATCCAGCCTGTTTTGATCGAGAGGTTCAACCTGCGCGAGCTTACTGCATCATTTTCTGTTAAACCACCAGCCGCGGAGGCCGATTATGCCGCTGCCGCCGACTGGCTGCTATCGGCAAAAAAAGTAGCTTTACGGGTCGGGGGCGGAGGGCGCAATGCGGGCCCCGAAATCGCCGAATTGCTCGACCTGGTGGATGGAGTGGCGGTAATCTCGCCGCTGGCCTCCGGAGTCTTACCTTACAGCAATCCCCGCAATATGACGGTGGGAGGCTCCAAGGGCACCCTCTGCGGAAACTATGCTATGGAGCACGCAGACCTATTACTGGTAATAGGCTCACGCTTCGTCTGCCAGTCCGACTGTTCACGCACTGCCTACCTAAAAGTTCAGCGTGTAATTAATATAAACACTGAGCCTGAAGCGGCACTGCATTACAGTGATACGCTGCCACTGGTCGGGGATGCCCGGCTTACGCTGCAGCGGCTGCTGAAAGAGCTAAAAAAGAAGCAGGCAAAGAATAACAATCAGCCTTCGGCCTGGTTCAAGGCCTGCAGCCGTCAGCGTCAGGCGTGGGAAAAATTCAAGCAGCAACGTTATAAGCACCCCACCCTTTTTGACGAGAAATGGAAACGGGAAGTGCTCACTCAGCCAGCCGCTATCAAGGCTGCCAGCGATTGGGCCAGCACCAAAGGCGTGGTTAAGTTTTTCGATGCTGGCGATGTACAGGCCAACGGTTTTCAGATCGTGGAAGACGAAATGCCGGGATTCACCTTCACGGAAACCGGCGCCAGCTATATGGGATTTGCCGCGTCGGCCCTGCTCTCTACCGCTGCCTCCGAGAAGAAATTTTTCGGCCTGGCCTTCACGGGAGATGGCTCCTTCACCATGAACCCGCAGATCTTGATTGATGGGATCCAGCATGGCGCCAGGGGTTGTATACTGCTGCTGGATAACCGACGCATGAGCGCCATCACAGGACTGCAGAAAGCCCAGTACAATCACGAGTTTGCTACCGACGACTCGGTTGTAGTGGACTATGTGGCCTGGGCCAATGCGGTAAAAGGCGTGCAGGCCATGACCGGCGGATTTTCCAGGAGCTCGTTATTAAAAGCTTTGGACAAAGCTTATGGATATGACGGGCTTTCATTGATACATGTGCCGGTATATTCAGGAGATAATGAATTGGGCGGGATGGGTGTCTACGGGCGCTGGAACGTGGGAAACTGGTGCGAAAGCACTCAGGCTTTGCGTCACGAAATCGGGCTATGAGAAATAGTGTTTTATGACGATAGAATATAGCGATCAACAGATAAGAGAGCTTGAGCAGATTGCAGCCGCTTTGAGGCGAGATAGCCTGAGGATGATTTATCAACGTCAGGCAGGACATCCGGGGGGCTCGCTCTCGGCCGCCGATATCATGGCTGCGCTCTATTTCCATGTTATGCGGATTGATCCTCAAAATCCGGACTGGCCGGACCGTGATCGTTTCATCCTGAGCAAGGGACATGCTTCAGCGTTGCTATATTCAGCTCTTGCGCGACGCGGGTTTTTCCCAGCCGCTGACCTCGATCACTGGGGCGAGCTGACCTGTCACCTGCAAGGACACCCGGACCGGCTGAAAACCCCGGGGGTCGACATGACCAGCGGTATATTAGGCCACGGCATCGCTGTGGGAGCGGGATTGGCATTGGCAGCGCAACTGCAGGGCAGGAGCTACCACGTCTACGTTCTGCTGGGAGACGGCGAGTGCCAGGGAGGTATCGTCTGGGAAGGAGCCAACGCCTGCGCCAAATTCGGCCTGGCCAACCTTACGGCAATCTTGGACTATAACAAAGTTCAGCTCGACGGGCCAGTGCAAGAGATAATGCCAATGGAGCCTTTTGCCGATAAATGGCGTTCCTTCCGCTGGAACGTGATCGAAATCGACGGGCACAACATAGGACAGATACTGTCTTCCCTGGATCAAGCACATAGTGTAAAAGGAAAGCCCAGCGTCATCATTGCCCACACAATCAAAGGGAAGGGCGTCTCCTTCATGGAAAACAAAGCCCAGTGGCACGGCATAGCGCCAAATAAAGAGCAATTCGAGGCCGCCCTGGCTGAGTTGGGTGGAGGAAGTAAATAACATGAGCAACCCGGCCATGCGCGAAGCCTATGGCAAGGCCCTGGCGGACTACGGTGCAGTCAATCCTGCGGTGGTGGCGCTGGATGCCGACACGTCGTCCTCCACCCTCTCCAGCTATTTCGCATCACGTTTCCCCACGCGTTTTTTCAATGTCGGCATTGCGGAGCCATGCATGGTAGATATGAGCGCAGGGCTGGCGTTGGGGGGTATGCTGCCCTTTGTTAACGCCTTCGCCGCTCTGGTTGCCCTGCGGGCGCTCGAGCAGATACGCACATGCATATGTTATAACAGGGCCAACGTCAAAATTGCGGCCAGCTATGCCGGCGTCTCGGATTTCAAGGACGGGCCGACGCATCATGCCATCACGGATATCGCCATCATGCGTTCTTTGCCCGAGATGACCGTTATCGTTCCCGCCGATGCCGGCGAGGCTGCAGCATTCGTTAAATTGATTGCCGAATATGATGGACCCGTCTATTTACGGCTTAACCGCTCAGCTACACAAGCAGTTTCACAACCCGATGATAACTTGCAGATAGGCAGGGGTATCGTGCGCAGACCGGGAAGTGATGTTACCATAATTGCCTGCGGATCCATGGCCGGACGCAGCCTGCAGGCCGCAGACATATTGGCCGGTCGGGGAGTCGATGCCTGCGTGCTGGATATGCACACGGTCAAGCCGCTCGATAATGAATTAATCCTAAAGATGGCCGGAGAAACCGGTGGAGTGGTCACCGCAGAGGAACATACTGTGATAGGCGGACTGGGATCGGCGGTAGCCGAACTTCTGGCGCAGGAAATGCCTGTGCCTCAGGCCTGCGTGGGCATCAAGGACACCTTCGCCTGCACCGGGCCCGACCCGGAGACCATCATGGATGCCTACGGCCTGGGCGTCAGGGACATTGCCGATGCGGCTTTGAAAGTTATGGAAAAGAAGATAAAATAAGCCGGACGTAAGATGCGTATAGCTGTTATCAGCGAGACCAGTGCCGTAGATAAAAATGTCGATATCATAACAGCCCTGGACGGATTTGGACACGAGGTTGTCAACGTCGGCATGAAAAAAAGCGGCGAGCAGCCTGAGCTATCTTATATCCATACCGGCTTGATGGCAGCAATATTACTTAATGCAGGGACTGTTGATTTTGTAGTAGGTGGCTGCGGCACAGGGCAAGGTTTCCTCAATTCGGTCATGCAATACCCGGGCGTCTCCTGCGGCCTGATACGGTCGCCTCTGGATGCCTGGCTTTTCATGCAGATTAATGGGGGAAACTGCATCTCGCTGGGGCTTAATCAGGGCTATGGTTGGGCAGGAGACGTGGACCTGAAGTTCATCTTCGAAAAACTGTTCAGTGTGGAAAAAGGATTTGGTTATCCGCCTCAGCGGCGTGAACCACAAAGACAATCGCGATTGCTTCTGGAAAAACTCAACAACCTCACGCATAAAAATATGCTGGAAATTATCCCACTGCTTCCGGAAGATATCATAGGCACCGTCGTTAATTATCCCGGTTTTTTACCTCTGATAGAATCAAGTCCAAAAGCCGGTCAGCCGATCTTATCTGCATTGCTAAAAAGAGCGCAACGCAGTTAAATTGGGTGAATAGACCACAATGAATAGGAGGTTGAAAAAGTGAGCACGAAACCAGTAAGTGTCGCTATCGTCGGCTGCGGCCGTATCTCTGACCTGCATGAACTAGGGTATCGCGGACGGGAAGACGCTAAGATCACGGCCGTATGCGATACGAATAAAGGCCTCGCCAATGCCAAAGCTAAAGCATGGGGAGTGGAAAAGGTTTTCTACGACTATAACAGGTTGCTGGATGACAGGGACATAGACCTGGTTGAGCTGCTATTGCCCCATCACCTTCATGCTGAAATGACCATAGCTGCCTGCAGGGCAGGCAAGCATGTAAGCGTGCAAAAACCTATGGCCACCTGCGTCGCAGATGCAGACCGCATGATAGAAGCGGCGCATAAGGCCGGCGTATTGTTGCGGATCTATGAAACGTTCGTGTTCTATCCCCCTGCCGTACAGGCCAAAAAAATGATCGAAGCTGGAGAGATAGGGGAACCGCAAATGTTGCGTATGCATATAAATACGGGCAAGACCGAGTGTGGTTGGGAAGTGCCGTTCGAAGCCTGGGTATGGCGTTTTAATGAAAAGGAATGTGGCGGCGGTCCACTTGTTTTCGATCACGGCTATCATCTTTTTTCCCTGGCTTACTACCTCATGGGCCCGGTGGAAAAGGTGTATGCATGGATTGATAAATCAACTATTCTGCCGGAAGTTAATATCGATGCCCCAGCGGTTATCATGTTTAAGTTTAGAGGAGACAGGCGGTACGGAGTATTTGATGTGGAGCATACGCCCAATATGCATATACCATCCGATTACTATGTGGATGACGACCGCATTGAGATAATCGGCGATAAGGGGATACTTCTCATCAACCGTTATACAACACGAACTATTGATTTGCCCGAACTATTACTGTACAAGGACGGTAAGACTATCCCCGTGCCTGTCGACCGGGTGGATTGGTCAGAGGGTTTTATTGATTGCACACGGCATTTGATTGACACGCTAAAGAGTGGGGGGCAACCTGTCCTGGACGGCCAAACAGGAAAAGCTGTGCTCCAGTTTACGCTCGCCGCTCTTGAATCGGCAAAAACGGGGCGTGAGATAAGACCGGACGATTTGAAATAAGCTAATGAGCAATCCGGGGGGTTCTATCTGTGGGTAATACTCTCGAAATCCTGAACTATATTGGGGGAAAGTGGCAGCCTTCCAGCGGTGCTGATTACCAGGATGTGGTCAATCCGGCCACGGCCGAGGTACTGGGACGCGTGCCACTCTCACCGGCGGTTGACATAGACCTGGCCGCTCAAGCGGCTTCCAATGCTTTCACACAGTGGAGACAAACACCTGCTGTTGACCGTGTACAGTTTCTCTTCAAACTGAAGAATCTATTGGAGGAGAATTTCCAAGAGCTTGCACGCACGATCACAATGGAATGCGGGAAGACGATCGAAGAATCCAGGGGCGAGACGCGCCGCCTGATCGAAAACGTGGAGGTAGCCTGCGGTATACCCTTATTGATGCAGGGCTACAATTCAGAGGATATCGCACCCGGTATAGACGAGTTTATGATCCGCCAACCTGTTGGCGTCTGCGCTGTGATCGCTCCCTTCAATTTTCCCGCGATGGTGCCTTTCTGGTTCCTGCCATATGCCATAGCATGTGGAAATACGTACATTGTGAAACCTTCGGAGAGAGTTCCCCTGACCATGCAGAAGATATTCCGTCTGGTGGAGAAAACGGGTTTGCCGGCAGGGGTGCTTAACCTGGTGAATGGTTCTAAAGTTGCGGTTGATGCAATCCTCGACCATCCGGCCATACGGGCCGTCAGCTTTGTAGGCTCAACGCCTGTAGCCAGGTACATCTACAGCCGGGCCACGGCCAACGGCAAACGCGCACAGTGCCAGGGCGGGGCTAAAAATCCGGTGGTGGTTCTGCCTGACGCCGACATGGATACCGCAACGCGTATTATCGCTGACAGCCTTTTCGGCTGCGCCGGTCAGCGCTGCCTGGCCGCTTCACTGGCAATAACGGTAGGCGAAGCGCGTAGCGTTTTTACCGAGGCCATTACTGAGGTCGCCAGCAGAAGGGTGGTTGGCTATGGCCTCGACGAGAAAGTGCAGATGGGGCCGGTGATCACACCGCAGAGCAAAGAGCGCATCGAAGCACTAATTGGAAAGGGGCAGCAGGAGGGGGCGAAGATCCTGGTGGACGGGCGCAATACCAACATCCCCGGCTATGCGCACGGCAACTTCATACGCCCGACTGTTCTACAGGATGTGCCCCCTGACGGAGAGATCGTCAGAACGGAGATATTCGGCCCGGTGCTGGGGATGATGCACGCAGATAACCTGGACCAGGCTATAGCCATGATCAATAGCGGCAAATATGGAAATATGGCCTGCCTCTTCACCAGCAGCGGGCCCGCAGCACGCAAGTTCCGCTACGAAGTTATTGCCGGTAATATAGGAATCAATCTCGGCATTGCCGCACCCATGGCCTTTTTCCCTTTCACGGGATGGAAAGAGAGCTTCTTTGGCGACTTACACGGGCAGGGCATGGATGCCGTGGAATTCTTTACACAGAAGAAAGTAGTCATTGAGCGCTGGCCCAAAGAGTGGAAACGTAAGTTTTAATAGTACATTAGATTAGTTTACGGATGTGAGGAAAACTGCCTGATCTTTATATTGATAATCTTACATTGAAAGGAGGCAAGCGGTTACCGCCTTTTATCCTGGCTTAATAGGGTTCAGATGGTCACTGGAATCCGGCACGAGGTTGAACAATGATCTCGACCTATGCAAGAATTGAGGATATCTAAGGTCTACCAGATTGGATTTCAAACCGGCTATGTGCCTTCGGCTCAAGGACAGGCCGGGCGAAATAATTTACTACGGCTAACGACGAGGAGTTTATGATGGAAGAAAAGAAGCTTTCGGTGGGATTGAAGCTCGGCTACGGAGTCTGCGACTTTGGCGGGAACCTGTTTTTCACAGCCACGGCCTTTGTGCTGATGAACTACCTTACTGATTCGGTGGGCCTTTCAGCTGCCCTGGCAGGCATAGCTTTGATGGTGGGCAGGCTGTGGGATGCCTTCTATGACCCCGTCATAGGCTTTCTTTCCGACAAAACGGCGACAAAAATGGGCAGGCGCAGGCCGTTCATGCTGGGCGGCACTATCCCCCTTTTCATCGCCATGGTGATCATGTTTACCAATCCGGCCCTAATCGCCGGCGCCGGTATAAGCCAGACGACGCTTTTTATCTACGTTATGATAGTTTACATTGTACTGTGCACAGCATACTCGACGGTGAACATCCCCTATTCTTCCATGGCACCTGAACTCACCCCCGACTACAACGAGAGATCGTCTCTCAACGGTTACCGTTTCGGCTTCGCCGCCATAGGTACGCTGCTGGGCGCCGGCCTGGCCCTGCCAATAGTGGGCCTGGCGCCGGACAAGAACCTGGGTTTTGTGCTGATGGGCATCGTCTTCGGTACGGTGATGCTGGTCTCCGCACTGGTTACCATATTTACGGTAAAAGAACCGGCGCACTTGAAACCGGCCAAGACCACGGGCTTCGTCAAGACTTACACCGAAGTCTTTAAGAATCGACCTTACCTGCTGATACTGCTTACATACGTATTACATATCCTGGCCATCACCATAGTCAGCGCCATCGCCATCTATTACTTCAAGTACATACTGGCCGCGGAAGGCATGACTACCCCTGCCATGGTGATACTGATCGTTACGGCCATGATCTTTATCCCCGTCAGCGTCGTACTGAGTAAGAAGGTAGGCAAGAAACTCGTGTACGGAGCAGGCTTTGTCATCATGGCAGCCATGCTCCTCATCATCTTCTTCCTGGGCCACATCCTGGGTGTAACCTTCATGCTTATAATGATGTTTTTCACCGGCATAGGCTTTGGTTTCACCTATGCCATGCCGTATTCCATCGTGGCCGACGCCATAGAATATGACTACCTGAGGACGGGGGAGCGTAGGGAAGGGGCATTTTTCGGCGTGTGGACGTGGGGACTGAAGATCGGCCAGGCGCTGGCCATCTTCGTCATGGGCATGACATTGGAGGCCATGGGTTACGTGGCCAATGTCATGCCACAGTTGCCCACCGCCCAGTTAGGCATAAGGCTTTTCCTGGGGCCAATCTCCGCGGCTATATTCATCGCCGCCGCCGTCGTGCTGTATTTCTATCCGATAACCGAAAAGCGCTACAAGGAGATCTGCAGGGAAATCGCTGAGATGGAGTCGAAAAAAAATGAAAAATAGAGCAATTGCCTTGACAAATCCATAGATAGTTGATCAGCTTTGCGAGGCCATCATCTCAAAGCTGAAGTCAAGTGATTACCTTGTAAGAAGCGGGGCATAGGTTCGAATCCCCTATCTCCACCAACGTGAACGATAGACAGAATCCTTAGATTTTTCCTTTGCCGGTCCTATTCCTGTAGAATCCTGCCCATGTGTACTATCTCGTCTATCCTATTTGCCGGGGGTTAAAGGTCTGTTCAGAAATAGCCAGGATTTATTTACCGGGTATTGAATGTGCCGCCAGGAAATCCAGCACGGTGCGGGCCAGCGGGGGTATATTTTCAGGTGTAATTAAGTTATGCCCCACGCTATCCATGGTTATCCATGTGGAACCCGGTATGGCCAGGTGAAGCTCTGCAGCCAGATTGCTAGGGGTGAAAACATCTTCCCTTCCGGAGAGAATCAGCACGGGCGCCGATATATGCGAGACCCTGTCATGCACATCGAATGCCAGGCAGCCATCGACGGCGCGAATTAAAGCGGCGGGTGAGTTTATCCCGACGGTATACTTCTTCGAATCGGCGATGGCAGCGGCATTAGTAGCTATGAAATCGGGCGTGACAACCAGTTTGACCGCCTCGTCGAAGAACGCTGGTAGGCCGTCTGCCACGAGGCTGTTTCGAAGGCGCAGCAGGTTTTCCCGCAGGTGCGGATCGATATGATCGAAGGCGGATAGCAGAATGACGGAAGCGGCCTTGTCCGGATGGTCCAGGGCGAACTGCTGAACCACGGCTGCGCCCATGGAAAGTCCCAGCAGGTGCGCACGTGAGATGCTCATCTGATCAAGGAACTCGAAAAGGTCTTCCGAGAATTGATGAATGGAATAAAGTATATCCGGCTTGCCTGAATGGCCATGCCCCCTCATATCTATGGCGATAGTGCGGTAGTGGGTGGAAAATTGGGGAAGCAGCGATGTCCAGAGATTGAGGTCGTCGGACAAGCCATGAAGCAGGACCAGCGGGAAACCCTCCCCTTTTTCCTCATAGTTGATCTGGATGCTGGCTGCAATCTCCGGCATTTACCCCTCCGGCGGTATAGTCTATCAGAATTACCCCCTGCGCCCAAGAGGGCTGATCACGGGGCATATGCTATAATAGCGAGTTCAATCGCAATTGGAAGACAGACATGGCTAAAATCAATTCAGTGCTCGGCCCCATCTCGCCCGACGACCTTGGACTTACACTGGCGCACGAGCATATCATCGCCGGCTATGCCGGCTGGGAATGCGATGCTCTCTCCAGGCCATATAACCGGCAAAAGATCGTAAATATCTGCCTGAAGGCGCTATCGCCCATTAAGGAGTTTGGGGTCAGGTCCATTGTCGATGCCACGCCCATCGACCTGGGCCGCGATGTCGAGGTGATGAAAGAGGTTTCGGAAAAACTGCAGGTTAACATAATCTGTGCGACCGGCATGTATACAGAGGAACTGGGCAAGTGGGCGTATTTAAAGCAGCGCAGGCGCAGCAAAATAGGAGATATGGCGACTGAGCTGTATGACACCTATTTGCACGAGCTGACTCAAGGCATCGGCAACTCGGGCGCAAAAGCCGGGGTAATCAAGGTGGCCACCGGGTTGGATAAAATAAGCGACTGCGAAATGGCTTCCTTGAAGGCGGCGGCCCGGGCGCAAAAAGAAACGGGCGTGCCCATCATCACACATACCGAGGGCGGCACCATGGGACCCGAGCAGACGGACGTATTGCTCTCCGAAGGGGCAGATCCTAACAAGATACAATGCGGCCATATGTGCGGCAATCCTTCCCTCGAATATCAGCTGTCGGTCTTGAAAAAAGGCGTCAACATCGCTTTCGACCGGTTCGGAATCGAGTATTTCCTTCCGGACTCCGTGAGGACGGCCAATCTCATCAGCCTTTTGCAGCAGGGTTATGCAGACAGAATTTTGCTATCGCAGGACTACATCTCCTGCGGGTTCGGCCGTGGAGGGATCCTGCCTCCTGAAGAAGCTAAATTATTCATCAACTGGTCGTTTATCAACATTTTCCGCAATATAATACCGGCCTTGAAAAAGGCGGGTATTAACGCCAATCAAATCAATACCATGACGGTCGATAACCCGAGGCGGCTATTCTCTTAAGGCCTTAAACTGTTATTTTGCTTTTGACCTGACATATAATTATCTGTGTTGCGCACTGTAACTTAAGGATGAATAGAATGAAAGAGGTAAAGAGCAGCGTATTTGATGCCATAGGCAATACCCCGCTGGTGGAGCTGACCAAGCTGGACGGGTTAAATCCCCGTGTGAAGATTTACGGCAAGCTTGAGGGCTGCAACCCGGGCGGCTCGATAAAGGACAGGCCAGCCTATTATATGATCGTTAAGGCTGAAGAGTCCGGCGAGCTCACCAAAGACAAGACCATTGTAGAACCGACCTCCGGCAATACGGGCATCGCCCTGGCTATGATCGGCTCGGCCAAGGGATACAAGGTGAAGCTGTTTATGCCTGAGTGCGTGAGCACCGAACGGCAGATTTGCCTGCAGGCCTACGGCGCGGAAGTGGTGCTTACTCCGGCCAAGGAGGCCACCGATGGCGCAATCCGCAGGGCCTGGCAGTTCCTCGAAAAAGAGCCGGGAAATTACTTCATGCCCAATCAGTTCGACAACCCCAACAATGTGCTGTCGCATTATGAGACAACCGGCCCCGAGATCTACCGCCAGACGGACGGCGAAGTCGACGTATTCGTCGCAGGCCTTGGCACATCCGGGACGCTGATAGGCACGGGCAGGTACCTGAAGGAAAAGAAACCCAAGGTCAAAGTGGTGGCGGTCGAGCCTACCGAGGGTCATACCATCCAGGGCCTCAAGAACATGAAGGAATCGATAAACCCCAAGATATATAATCCCAGGGAGTTCGACGAGAAAATCACGGTTGAAGATGGGGAGGCCTTCGAGACCACCCGGCTGCTGGCTACCAGAGAGGGTGTGTTCGTCGGCATGTCCAGCGGTGCCGCTGTAGCCGGGGCCTTGAATATTGCCCGGCAGATGGACCGGGGCACTATCGTTGTGATTTTGCCCGACCGCGGCGACCGCTACCTGAGCACTACGTTGTTCAGATCGGTCTGCGCCAAATGCCCGCCTTAATAAGAGCTCCTTTCCCGCACTTTACTGTCGTTGGAAGAAAGGTAATAGGCCGGAGGTATATCCAGAAAGCCGTCCAATGGTTGCATCATATCTATTCCCTCCCGCCCTGACATTAAGTATACTTATATTATATGGTGACGCGTGGGGTATTGCCGGGTAATCCTTTTCCCCTTGGAGCTACATGGAATGGCAGAGGGGTTAACTTTGCCGTCTATTCCGAAAAAGCCGAGAAAATGGAGCTCTGCCTGTTTGACGAGGGCTCCGTTTTCGAAAGCGAGTGTATTGCCTTTAGGGAAGTGAGGGGACAGATTTGGAATATGTATGTGCCGGGGCTTAGGCCGGGGCAACTCTATATGTACCGGGCTTCCGGCCCTTACCAGCCGGAAAACGGCCTGCGCTTCAACCGGAGCAAGCTTCTCCTGGACCCCTATGCCAGGGCCATCTCCGGCAAGATCGACTGGCAGGCCCCCCTGTTTGCTTACGATACAGCTAAGGCCGATGACCTGGTTATGGACGGCAGGGATGATAGCGCAGGTACGCCCAGATGTGTGGTGACCGATCCGTCTTTCGACTGGGAAAATGACCGCCCTCCCTCTATACCCTGGCCGAAAAGCATCATCTATGAGACCCATGTCAGGGGCTGTACCATGCTCCATCCTGAGATCGAAGCACGCCATCGCGGCAGTTACAGTGCGCTGACTTCGGAGGTTATGCTGGACTATTTCAAGCGGCTGGGCATCACCGCTCTGGAACTGATGCCGGTGCATGAATTCACCGATGATAGGGGACTGGTTAATAGAGGCCTGACTGATTATTGGGGTTACTACAGCATCAACTATTTTTCCCCCACCTCGCGCTATTCCTCCTCGGGAGACATGGGAGCACAGGTAGTGGAGTTCAAACGCATGGTAAAGGCGTTACACCGGGCGGGCATCGAAGTGATCTTGGATGTTGTCTATAACCACACAGCCGAAGGCAATCAGTTTGGTCCCACCCTTAGCTATCGGGGAATAGATAACGAAACGTACTACCTCCTCGAGCCGGACCGCAGGCGTTACTATGTGGACTACACCGGTACGGGAAACAGCTTGAACGTACAGCATCCGCAGGTATTGAAGCTAATTATGGACAGCCTGCGCTATTGGGTGACGGAGATGCACGTGGACGGTTTCAGATTCGACCTGGCCTCAGCCCTGGCCAGGAATTTGCATGAAGTGGACAGGTTATCGGCATTTTTCGATATCATCCAGGAGGATCCGGTTATATCGCAGGTCAAGCTGATAGCTGAACCTTGGGACGTGGGGCAAGGAGGTTACCAGGTGGGCAATTTCCCCATCCTGTGGACAGAATGGAATGCTAGGTACCGGGATACGCTAAGGCGCTTCTGGAGGGGCGATGAGGGGCAAATCGGCGACCTGGCTTACCGCCTGACCGGCAGCAGCGACCTCTATCAGGATGACGGCCGGCGGCCTTACGCCAGCATCAACTATATAACTGCACATGATGGCTTTACCCTACAGGACCTTGTCAGCTATAACCAGAAGCACAACGAAGCCAATGGCGTCTTCATTTGGGACGGCACGGACGAGAATTTATCATGGAATAGTGGCGCTGAGGGGGCAACCAGCGATACATCCATCCTCGATTTCCGTGAACAGCAGAAACGCAATTTTATGGCTGCACTGATGTTGTCGCAGGGTGTTCCCATGATCTGCGGCGGCGACGAGCTGAGCCGTACACAGGGTGGCAACAATAATGCTTATTGCCAGGATAACCGGATAAGCTGGTATAACTGGGACTTGGACGTTGGTAAACAGGATTTTCAAAATTTTGTGAAAGACCTGTGCCGTTTACGCCGCGACCATCCCGTATTCCGCCGGCGTCAGTTTTTCCAGGGGCGGCCTATACGCGGACAGGAGGTCAGGGACATTGTCTGGCTGCGGCCGGACGGACTGGAGATGGAGGAGCCCGATTGGGCAACCTCATGGGTGCACTGCGTCGGAGCGCTACTGGATGGCGAGGCCCTGGACGAATACGATGATGAGGGCAATTCCATCACGGACGATACATTTTTGATCGTGCTGAATTCCTACAAAGGTAAAATACCCTTTAAAATGCCTGCATGGGGGAGGCCGGGCAAATGGCAGGTCGTTCTTGATACCTCGAAGGCCACCCTGCCGGCCAAAAAAACAACGGTTGAGTCAGAAAAGACGGTCGATATTCCGCCCAATTGCCTGATGCTTTTAATGAGAGTCAAAAAATAATCTAGCCTGGATACAATGTCATTGTTTTGTAATAAATAAAATGTAAATTTTATTATTATTTAACTCCAAGGTTTATATACTAGGGTTTATTTATCTAAATAATTGAGAGGATTTCGTAATGAGTATGTCAAACAATACATCATGTTCAGACCCCAAGGTACTGGTCAAGGACCTGGGCAGCAAGGACGGAAGGGCCAGGGTCAGGGCCAGGAAGAACCTTGTTAAAATCGGGCATCCTGCGGTGAAATACCTGATAGAGGCGCTCAAAGATAAGGACCAGGTGGTAAGGTGGGAAGCCGCCAAATCGCTGGGGGAGATCGAGGACCCCGCGGCCGTAGATGCGCTGGTTAAGGCTTTGAGAGATAAATTGTTCGATGTGCGCTGGCTGGCCGCACAGGCCCTCATCCAGATAGGCCCCAAGTCGATAAAACCCATACTACATGCCTTGATCGAATATCCCGAGGACGATGACATGAGGGTAGGCGCCCATCACGTATTCCACGATCTGCGTACCCGTGATTACGATGACGTTTTGAGGCCCTTAATGGCTTCCCTGGAGGATAGCACGCTCAAACTTGGCATAGACCTCGAGGCTAAGAAGGCACTCAATCAGCTGCAAAAATGAAAAAGGCTACAGGTAAGAGGTAAGGATGAAACCGATCGGCCCGTTAATGGTTGAGCACCGGTTAATCGAACGCATGATTGCCCTGTTGAAGAAAGAGGCCGCGCAGGCCCGCAAGAACAACATCGTTGATGTAGAGTTCCTTCAAACAGCGGTTGATTTTATCAGGACTTATGCTGACAGGACCCATCACGGCAAGGAAGAGGATATCCTGTTTCGGGACCTGGCCTTGAAACAATTGGCGCCGGATCACAAAAGGATAATGGGAGAATTAATAGGGGAACACATAAGTGCTCGTAAGATGGTCGCCGCGCTGGTTGAGGCCAGGCAGGGCTATATGCATGGTAATTCGGCAGTTTTGAAAGACGTGATTGATCTCCTGGAAGAGCTGGTCGATTTCTACCCGGCGCATATCGAAAAGGAAGACAAGCATTTCTTTTATCCTATCCTCGATTACTTCAGCAAGGAAGAACAGGATAAGATGCTGCTGGAGTTCTTGGAGTTCGACAGGAAGCTGATTCACGAAAAGTACCAGAAAATGGTGGAAGGGCTGGAAAAGAAAAACCCGTAAATACCCCAGGAGCCCGGATCAACAATTCGAAGGGACAATATAGCGATGTGCGAAACTCCCCGAACGATGAAAACTGACTTATTCTACGATATTCTCATCTTCAAGAGCTTTCAACCGTTTCAGCTCACTTACGGTAAGGCCTGCATATTTAGCTTTCTACTTGTGGAAGCTGGCATTGCTTATGTTGTACTTTCGGCATAGGTCTGCTGCCCTGGCTCCGGCTTCCGCTTCCTTCAGGATACCAATGATCTGTTCTTCCGTATACATCTTGCGACGAGTCATGTTGAGTCCTCTTGCTTATTAACCGTAAGGCCCTAGTTGTACAATGGACTAATTTACGGGGGAGAGGTCAAAAAAGCATTAGCAGGTTTTTTAGCACTGGCAAAGTCTCTTAAAGAATCGGCAAATCCTGCTATATTTTTAAAAGTTGGTGGGCCAGAGTGCACAGTAGGTAGAACTTTTTAGTGCATATAATGATCAGCGGCGAGCTTTAAGCTCGCCGCTGATTTGATTTCATACGAAATATTTAGTTAGGGTGCCGCAGGGGGCGGCCCTGCCGCAGTGACAAATACCCACGCGGCTGACCAGGCTGAGGTGCTGCCCGAAGTGTTTGTGGCATTGGCCCTCCAATAGTAGAGGGTGTTCCAGCTAAGTCCGCTGGCGACAGCATACTGGGTAGAGCTGAGGCCGCTTTGATTCACTGCAGTAGTAGCAAAAGTAGGGCTGGTTGATAATTGCACTCCATAGCTAGCAGCGCCGCTAGCAGTATTCCAGGCCAGCGTGGGAGTTAGGGTACTGATTACTGAACCTACGGCTGGCGCAACCAGGACTGGCACCGGTGGCGGAGGTGGCAAGGTAGTAGCATAGGCCTCATTGGAATAGCCGGAATTGCCGTTGGCAT
>DBZK01000005.1 GCA_002311135.1 Dehalococcoidia bacterium UBA1162 | reverse complement strand
GGAAAACCTGGAGATGGGCGCCTATCTATGCAGAGATACAAAACGTATCCAGGACTCTATGGAAAAAGTCCTGGCCCTCTTTCCGATGCTAAAGGAAAAACTCGGCGGCAAAGCGCGCGAACTTAGCGGCGGACAGCAGCAGATGCTTGCCATTGCACGCGGGCTGATGGCAATACCGGAGCTGCTCATGTTCGATGAACCTTCCCTGGGCCTTAGCCCCTTGCTGCGCCAGCAACTCGCCGAGAAAATAAAGGAGGTCAGCCGCGAAGGTATCACCATCATTCTCGTAGAGCAAAACGCACGGCTTGGCCTGATGTTAGCTACCTATGGCTACGTTATGGAGAACGGGCAACTGGTGCTGCAGGGCAAAACCAGCGACCTCATGCAGGACGAAGGTGTGAGGAAGGCGTACCTGGGCGTTTAGCATTTGCTTTAGCGGCGCCGTGAGGTCATGAAGCGATGATGACTGCAGTTACGGGACCAATCTCATCGATACTCTAATGATCGAAAATCCGGGGGAATTATTCCCGGGTAAATAACAATAAAAAAGGAGTGATCATGGCAAAATACATGACTCAAGAATGGATGGACTTATACAAGGATGCGCTCAATGCCAGCAAAACGTACGAAGATTCCGCCAAAACATGGGAAGGTGATTTCTATTTCATTTGTGAGAAGGGCGGCCCGGTAAAAGAAACAATGTATGCCTACGTTGACCTTTATCACGGCAAATGCCGTGCGGCGGAGATCGTCGCCGATCCCAACAAATATAAACCGGAATTTGTGATTTCCACCAATTATACTATTTGGAAGAGGATCGTAATGGGGCAGCTGGATTCCACTCAGGCGCTGATTACCAAGCAGTCCAAGCTCACCGGGAACATGGCTAAGATCATGCGCTATACCAAGGCGGCCAATGAAATCACCAACATCACCAAGAAGCTTCCCACCGAGTGGCCGGAGTAACTGCAAGCCCGCTGACTAATATCAACGCAAAATAGAATGTCTCCGCCCCCCTGTAAAACCGTTTCAAATAAGGAGGACCCTTAGATGAATCTGGCGACATTGGCCGAGGACAATGTACTCAAGTTTGGCGAGTACGAATACCTGCATTATGAGGGACGATGGTATACCAATGTCGAGATAAACCGCCTCGCCAACAGGTTGGGGAATGCGCTGAAAAAACTGGGCGTAAAAAAGGGCGACCGTGTAGGCACGCAGGTATATAACTGTCCGCAGGTCCTTCAGGCCTTTCAAGCGGTTTTGAAAATAGGTGCCGTCATTGTGCCTATGAACCCGGGTGCACGCGGGGAGGAGGCTGCGCATCTATACCGTGATTCCGGCATTAAAGTCTTGATAACCAGCAGCGACTATATTCCCATAATCGATGCAGCCCGTAAAACTGCTCCCGACCTGGCAAACATCGTCCTGATCGATAAGGACGGTATTCCCGGCACCCTGAACTTCGACAACCTGATTGAAGGCTGTTCAGACAAATTGACGATCGAGGAGATGGATAACGACGATAATGCCGCCATGATTTATACCGCCGGCACTACCGGTCTTCCCAAGGGGGTGGTCCACAGCCATTTCGGGCTTTACTATACCCTTCTGGGTTTCTTCGAGACGCTGGAGACAATCGTCCCGGCCAGGTTTAAGGCCAGGATGATGTCCGTGGATGTTAATGCGCATAAAGAGACCGTGCAGGACCTGGATATCATCGGCATGGAGCTGAATCTGGTCTGCCTGCTAATTCTTCCCCTGTGCCACATCTACGGGATGATGCAGATGTTTTTGAAATACTATACGGCCGATAAATTGATTATCCTTAAAAAATTCGACCCGGTGGAAGTGTTCAAGTGTATTGAGAAATTCAAAGTCACCAGCCTCGATGGAGTACCCACCATGTGGGTCATGCTTTACAACCATCCCGATATCGATAAATACGATCTGAGCTCGCAAAAATACTTCTCGTGCGGCGGTGCTCCCATGCCCCTGGAGCTGCTAAAGGCCTGGAAGCAAAAGTTCGGCACCCAGATCAGCGAAGGATGGGGAATGTCCGAGCTCGCTTCTTACGGAACCTCCTGTTTCGGTCGACCTTACAAGCCCGGCTCGGTTGGCAAGCTGATGCAGAAGGCCAGCCGGATAAAAATATTAGACGATGCCGGCAGGGAAGTCCCCACCGGCCAATGGGGAGAGGTGGTCTTCAAGGGCTTCAACGTTATGAAGGGTTATTGGAACTTGCCGGAAGAGACCGCCAAAACGATCAAGGACGGCTGGATGTACACGGGGGATCTCGGCTACCTGGATGAGGATGGTTACCTTTTCCTGACGGGGCGCAAGAAAGACCTGATAATAAGGGGTGGAGAAAACGTCTTCCCATCCGACGTGGAAAATGTTCTTTACACCAACACTAAGGTCATGGAGTGTGCTGTAATAGGCGTGCCCGATAAGGTCTACGGAGAAGAGATAAAGGCCTTCGTGGTCCTCAGGGCCGGTGAATCGGCCACCGAGCAGGAGCTCATCGATTTCTGCAAGCCGCAGTTGCCTAGCTTTAAGCAGCCAAAATCAATCGGATTTATGCAATCGCTGCCCAAGAGCGCAGTGGGTAAAGTACTCAAAAAAGAGCTGAGGAAGCTGGCCGATGCAGACCGCTGACCGCACCGTACTTACTTAACCTCGGGATTTGCGCTGAGCAGCCTGATAGCCGGGTGGCTCTGGCAGTCCATCAACCCCGCCGCTCCTTTCTATTTCGGCTCTGCCCTGGCAGTGCTGGCAATGGTGGGGATGCTGGTTTTTGTGGGCGGAAGTAGATAAGGTTTGGGAGAATATTAAATTATAGAAATTGAGCCCTATAATTAACTAATTGTGTGGCTTAGTAAGCATATTCATAAATGAAATACTTGTAATCGTGTGCGTTTACATTTATTATATTATCGAATATGCAGTTGTATGGTCGTGGTCGATGTTTTGTTCAGGGAATTTTTGTTAACAGGTAACTGTTAGTTCCTTCAGGCTTTATAAGCCTTAAAAATTGCGAAGTGGTGAGGAGTGATTTATGGCTGAATATTATTTTGATATCGAGACATGTTCGAGAACCGCTCATCCCGATTTCAATAACGATCCGATAATTGCTATTACTTACCAACAAATTGACAGTAGAACAGGCCAGGCGATAGATAAATTAAATATATTAAAATCATGGGAATCCTCAGAAGAAGAGATTCTCCGAAAGTTTCATCCTATTTTTAATCTACAGGACAAATGGAAATTCATACCTATTGGATGCAACCTAAGCTTTGATTTTGTCAGTCTGATATGTCGTTGGAAAAAAATTGGCATTGAGACAACTGTAAGGAATCTGTTTACTGAACACCCTTATATCGATATACAACCGATACTTGTTATATTTAATAGAGGTTCATTTAAGGATTGCAGCCTTCAAAAATTCGCTGGTAAACAGCATTCCGGATCGAAGATAATTGAATGGTATGATAAGAGTGAATATCAAGAAATTCAGAGTTATATCGAAGACGAAACTGAAAAATTTCTTAGGTTATATAGATTCTTGGTTCAAAGATTGCCTAATCTATGGGATGAGTTTGCTAAGGGGTGTGGCATTATAGTTTAAATGCCCCAGGTTAGAGAGTCTGTCATTTATTTGTTATCAAAATGAGGCATAGCTAATACTACGATGGGAAGACAGAAAGAAATCTCGCAGCCAATCCGACTTCTATACCTTATTCTCTATTTAGCTTTTCTATTATTAATAAGCCGTGTGGCTTTTGGCCAATGGATACCGTTAATGACATCGAAGGGCCTGTGGTTCTATTCTGGCGCGGCGGCATTGATTCTCGGTAGTCTCCTTATCACACCCTTTTTCACTAGTCCAGCCAATGCCATCTCCTATCTTGTTGCTGCACTTATTGCTATCTTCGCATTTGATGTGCCAGACAATTATTTTTATGACGCGCTGCTGAGGCAGAGCATTATAGTTTTCTGCTGCTTAATGCTAGTGGTTTCGATATCAAGCATCGTCTTCAAGGATTCCAAGAATCGCTTACTTCATAATATCGCAGAGATCGGACGCGTATTGGCCGACAATTTAGGTAGTCCTCGTTTTGTTTATGCGGTGGTAATCATCTACGCACTTTGGGAATATCACCGCGGATCACCGATGGAATTGTTCTTTGTGGGATTTTCTGGAATAGTCATAGCCATTCAACCAATTGAAACTATTGGCAATGTCATTCAACGTATCCACGATGTATGGCGCCCCAGTGCGGCTCCCAATTTAGTTGGATTATTAATAGCCCATCAGATGCCCGATTTGCTCTTAATACGCGAAGAAAGCGCACAAATAATTAAACCCGGCGCATGTCTTTTGGTTGCCGATGAGCATGCCCCATTCAAGATAGGCATCGTCCTCGGCAATTTCGGACGGGATGAAGGTGTGCTGCTTCGCGCTCTAGAAATCAGTATACCTGACAAGTATCACTCCCATCTTAAAGAATTAGTAAATCAGATACCTGAAGGGTTTGTCAGTATTCTTAGCCAAACAGAAATTGATGTCTTTCAAGGCGATATTTATTTGTTGAAGAATTGGGGATCTTTTGTTGGCATTGTTGCTCCCGAAACGACCACGGAACGACTTTATTTTGAAATTATCGAAGAAAAAGATGTTGAACAGGGACGACTAGTTGAAACTTTCGTTGGACAAAAACATGTCCTTTACCAAATTCTAGATGGACTTACGAAAGAAGAAATTATCCAACAAAAAAATACCTATGGATTTGCACGGGGTGAAGCTGCACAAGTTGGTATTTGGGACGAAAATAATAGAAAATTTAGGCCGTGTAACTGGATTCCCAAACTTAATGCGCCCGTTTTTCTAAAAAGTGAAGAGAAACCTGTTGATAATGCGGATGCCATCGGTTACTTTCCGTCCACCAACTACGAAATCTCCATTAAGAATTTGAATGAACTAGTAACTCATAATACGGCAATTCTAGGTATTCTGGGTGTGGGTAAATCAATGCTGGCAATCGAAATTGTGGAACGATTAATTGCTATAAAAATAAAGGTTATCTGTATAGATTTGACCAACCAATATGCTAAAGAGCTTGCCGTTTTTCTGGATACCAAAACTGAAGATGAAGAGATTAAGAAACTTGGCGAGATTGGCCGGTCTGGCAAAGCGAACTATAAACAGAATGTCGAGGAAGGCGGAAGTAAAAGTTTGTTTGCTCGACAGATAAAAATCTATTTGGAGGCATTTCTCGCTGATGAAAACCCATACTATCTGAAAATATTTAACCCTCTTCAATTCGAAGTGTGGCGCCAAGATAGTAAACCGTACAATAATACAGCCTCAATGGCATCTCTGACGCCGACCGAGATTACTCAGATCATTTCAGAGGCTACTCTTGAAATAGCTCAAAAACGTGGAATGACGGACAAAGCTCGAGTCTGTCTTGTCTACGAAGAAGCTCATTCGCTGATTCCGGAATGGAATTCTGTTGCGGCAGAAGGCGATAAAGCTGCTACCAATGGGACGGCGAGAGCTATTTTGCAAGGGAGAAAATACGGTCTTGGATGCGTGTTGATAACGCAAAGGACGGCAAATGTAACCAAGACAATCCTAAACCAATGCAATACAATCTTTGCTATGCGAACATTTGACGATACGGGCAAAGAATTTTTATCCAATTATTTGGGGAGTGAATATGCCTCAAAGTTACCCTCATTAAAGGAAAGACATGCCATATTCTTTGGGCGTGCTTCCAGTTGTGAAAATCCTGTAATGATCCGTCTCAATGATCAGTCCGATTTCCGTCGTGTATTCCGCGTCAGTGAAGACGTTAAAAAGGAATAGCTAGTAGTCACTTTTTAGCTCACGCCGAAGCCCCCGAATAGTGCCGTAATCCCACCCGCCAGACTATCCTGGAGATCACCAGTAGAACCAGCGCCGCCCCCACCGCCCCCAGCAGGGTTTGCAGGTTGAGGCGGTTGGTCAGCGCTTCGGCGGGTATGGTGGTGGCGAAGGCGATCGGCACCACGAATGTCAACCCGTAACGCAGCCACGCCGGATACAGGCTCACCGGCCAGCGCCCGGCCTCATACATGCTCTGGAATATCACCAGGATGTTCTCTATGCGCACGAACCAGAAGGACAGCGTGGCCAGTATCAGGAAGAAGCAATAAATGATAACCCCGCCCGCCGCCAGTGCGAGCACGAACATGCCGGCTTGCATCAAGCCCACCTTCTGCCCCAACATTATCAAGGCCCAGGTCATGATACCCAGCCCCAGCAATATATCGATCAGCTTCCAGATATCGATGCGCCCGATGCTGACCAGGAGTTGCGAGTCCTCAGGACGAATGAGCGTGAAATCGAGCGTACCGTCCCGCACTGACTCGATGAAGGCCTCCATGCCCGGCTGGATGACCAGGCCGATCAGCCCGCCAACCAGGAAATAAACGCCTACCAGCGCCAGTATCTCCTGCGGGCCCCAGCCCCCCAGCTTGTCGGTGTAGGAGAAAATGACTGCCAGACCGCCCAACGACACGACCAGGTTGAGAAAGGTCTGGAATAGCTGCACGAAGAAGTTGACCCGGTAGGCAACCTCCCCCATGAAGCTGACCACGAAATAGGCCCCCAGCAGACGGAAGAAATTCATGCGCCCACCGCCGAATAAACCTTCGTCCCCGCCTTCCAGACTATTCGTAATAGCACGTAGCCCACGATAATCCAGGCTGCCTGTGCTCCCAGGCCGATCAAAGCATCGACCGGGCTGAGCTTGCCCAGCAACAGCTCGACCGGGAAGCCTATCACCCAGCGGAAGGGCAGTAGGTCGGCTATGACCTGCACCGGCTGGGGCAGGAGGGTAAGGGGTGCGATCTGACCGGAGAGAAAGAGCATCAGCACGAAATAGGACTGGTTGATGGCGCTGACCCGCGTGGTCCAGAAGGCCACCAGCGCCAGCGTCCATTCCAGCAGGAAACGCACCATAAAGGCCATCAACAATACGGGGATGAAGACCAAAATTGCCCAGGGCTGAGGCGATATGGAGGCGTGAAAGGCAAATGCCAGGACTATGGCAATGAGCACCATGGCCGGCAGCGTTATCAGCTTGGAGGACACGTTATCGGCTATATCGGAATGTATGGGGTGCACCGGCTTTAACAGCGCAAAGGAGAGCAGCCCCTCCCGTACGCGGTACTCAAAGTCGTACATGATCCAGGTGTAGCTGAACTGGTTGACCAGCATCAGCACTACGAAATAGCCGGCGAAGTCCCGCGTTGTGTAGCTGCCCACGCTGCCCCCGGCCCCGGTGGAAACCGCCGACCAAACGATGAGATAAATGAGCGGCTCCAGCACCTGCCCGAGCATCCAGATGGCCAGCATGGCCCGATACTGGAACATCATGGCCATGGTGGTCTTGAACTGCTGCAAGTACAGCCCGGCCAGCGCCCTCACGGCTTTTCCTGCGCAAAGACGCGCTCGATCACTTCCTCGATGGGCGGGTCCTCCACCAGCAAATCGATCACCGGCAGGTCGGCCAGCAGCCGCTCCGTGACCCGCGCAGTCTCGGCCTTGGGCACCCGCAGGGTGAACTGGTTATCTTCGCAGGATATCACCTCTCCGTACTCCTTTAAGTCGGCCTGGCAGTCTTCAAGTCGCACCACGATGGTCTTGTGGTCGGTGAAGTTCTGCACCAGGGCCGAAAGGTCGCCGTCGAACAGCAGTTTGCCGTGGTGGATGACCACCACCCTGCGGCACAGCGCCTCAACGTCGGCCATGTAGTGGCTGGTCAAAAGCACGGTGGCGCCGAAGCGCTGGTTATACTCGGCAATGAAGGACCTTATGCGCCGCTGCATGGTGACGTCCAGCCCGATGGTCGGCTCGTCCAGGAAGACCACGGTGGGACGGTGTAGTAGCCCGGCGGCGATCTCGCACTTCATGCGCTCGCCAAGGGAGAGGTTGCGCACGGGTTTGTTCAACAGCGGCTTCAATTCCAAAAGCTCGGTCAGCTCGTCCAGCGTGCTGCGGTAGATATCGGGAGGAATGCGGTAAACGGCCCGGTTCAATTCGAATGAGTGGATGGCGGGGATGTCCCACACAAGCTGGTTGCGCTGTCCCATGACCAGCGTGATCTGCCGCAGGAAAGACTTCTCGCGCTTCCAGGGGATGTAGCCTAGCACTTTTACCTCGCCCGACGTGGGATGCAGCAGGCCGGAGAGCATTTTGAGCGTGGTGGTCTTGCCTGCGCCGTTGGGACCCAGGAACCCGACTATCTCGCCGGGTTCGAGGTCGAAAGAGATGCCGTCCACCGCCGCCACCTGTATGGTGCGGCGCTTGACCAGCCCCTGCAGGGCGGCCCTAGCCCCGCTGTCCTGCTGGCTGACGGTGAATACCTTGCGCAGGTCCTTGATGTGAATGGCCGGGGGGGGTTGCATCATCACACTAGATGATAATATAAAAAGGGGATGGGTTCACAAAATTCGGGTCATAAGCTTAATAACGTCATTGCGAGGAGCGGAGCGACGTGGCAATCCCTGAGATCGAAGATTGAAGCCCCAAAGTGTTGAGTTATTTATCCCCTCACCCCAGCCCTCTCCCTGAGGGGCTTTGCCTCAAAAGAGCCTTCTGCCCCAAAAGTGGGCGAGTTGCCTCAAAAGTCGCAATGCCTTCTTGATAATAATTTTTAAAGGAGAGGATTTGAATGAATACAAAGACAGAATCAATAAAAAGGAATTTACACGGAATGCGCCGATCTGCCTTGCTTTTTGACATCGCAATCAAGACTTGTAGCGCAAGATTCAAAGAACAATGGAATTTTATCTACAGGATTCAGGATTATCCAATATCTGAATTAGTGAGAATCTCTAAAACCATCAAAGTTGATAGTAGAAACATAATCTATCGTGATTATACTCTCGCAAACAACAGCCCCTAGCTATTGTTCTAGCACATTGACACGTAAAATCATGCGGGGGTATATTTATGACAAAGTATCCTCTTTTTATATCAAATACATGTTGGGTTGGCAAAAAAGTAGATGGAACTAATATGCGTAAGCTAAATCTTAGTTTCTTTTATGAACTAGGGGGGCATTTAGATGCACTTGCAAATTTAGAAACATCCAACGCTACTACAGTTGATACCTTTGTGCATGCCGTGAACCTTACCAAAATGCTACCTAATCTCTTTGATGCTTATCCTGACCAATTAAAAGTAAGTAAAGCAGAATATAGTAAGCTTAAAAAACAACTTGACATTTGTGTTAATTGGAATATTAAAAATAAAGAGGATCAAGATAAAGAACCATCACCGAGCTTTAGTGGACTGAAGTATGCTGCCGAACAGTTTCAGATATTGCTGGTAGCCGAGCTTGGAACTTTTGGTGCATTTTCTATCAACCAGAAAGGTATTTATAATACAACGGATTTAGTTGAAAAAGCAGAGAATACATTACCTGAATCTATTCGCCGTAAATTATCTGCCAATGTCACCATAGAAATCAGGGAAGGCGGAAAATGCTTAGCCTTTGATACTCCAACTGCATCAGGTTTCCACATGTTAAGAGCTACCGAATCTGTGTTACATTTGTATTACATCGAGGTTTGCAAGCCGCCTACGACAGATTCTTTGGATAATTGGGGAGCCTATATCGCAACACTAAATAAATCAACTGATGCTGAAGTTAAAAAGGTCGTTGCTATGCTTCAACAAATTAAAGACCTTGATAGGAATCTCATCATGCATCCAGAAGTCATCTTAGATAGCGAACAAGCCTTTACTTTATTTGAAACATTGAAAGCAGTTATTATTGAAATGGCATCAAAATTGCCTAATCCAGTTATCTGAATAAATGGTTTCTGGTCATTGAGGATATATAACCTTTCGTCTTGTCTATGGTTAAGGGATAATCACGTAATCTATTAAAATAAATCAAAATACAAACGTGGGAATCTCTTTAAACATATGGGTCGTTTATTATGCTTACGCATATGAGCAAAAACAGCCTTAGCTTCCATTTGCTCTGCATCTTCAGAATCACCTGCAAGACTATATTTGAAGTACCTTCCATTAATCTTACAACATTCATTCTTGCTTAAATGCGAGAGCAACCGCCCACGTATATTTGATTCTCGGCTACTGCCTATGTAAACAGGTATTTTGTCGTTATCCGATATTGTATAAATACCTACTAGGTCGCTTTCGAGAGCAAGAATTTTCTCACGTGTAAATTCATACCATCTTCCTTCTACCGGCATCCCTCATACCTCCGTAAGTAAGCCTATCCTATACAAGCCAGTGTTCGCTATAATCAAACAGAGCAATTACTCATGAACCGAAATACTAAAAATATTACTTATATCCTTAAAGGCATATGCATTATATTCATCGTTATCAATATGAAAAACTACCTGTTTCTCCTGGAGAATGTTTATTTCAGGTTGATTCCATAAGATAGTTGTGCTTTCCCTCAGATGTCCTTTTTCATACAAATCAACTACATACGTTTTATTAGCAATAGCAACATTGTTTGGTTGTACGTTTACATATAAGCAGGTTTGCAGTGGAGGATAGCATGAATTACTTGCTTGAAATCTTGTAGCGGTCGCAACTGAAGATGGAATTGGGAATGTAATTGGCGATGGGTTACCCACGCTATTGCTGGATAAGAAAGATGATAGTTTGTTAGCTATATTATTCTTGTATGTAGCTAATGGCTGAACACCTATGAAAGATAAAACAATCAATACGCCCAAGATGGTGCAAAGGATTATTGCAAGCTGTGTCCATATGAAAGATGGCTTGTTTTTAGATTTACGGTGATTCGGATTATGATGGCTCTTGCCGTATTTCTTGTTGCCCACTTATTTAATCCCCAACAACCTAAGAATATTCTACTCTTGTTGTCAACTAGCACTCGTAAGGGGATACGTAAATAACTATACATGCTCTGCATGTGCGAATATATTTAGATATATGAGCAATATTAAAGACCTAATTGAGTTATTAATTGGAGATGTAATGTATTGTAATGGTAAAATTCCGGCATGGCGAGATGGAGCAGTTTCTTCATTAAGTATGCTCTTGGGGTTCTATTACTTAGCCTTGCAATGTACATACTATTCCCTCACATACAGATTATTTTCAATAGGCCACATAACCCGAACTATTGGAGCAATTTCATGACAGATTTCGGTATGGCTTGGCCTGCCTATCTTAGTGCTGTTGTAATTATTATTTTGTATGGCTTGTTATGGTATGCGGATGAAAAGAGACGCGATAAGGAATTCAAAGCCATGATGGATTTATTACAGAAAATTGCCCAAAAACTTGGGGTTGATGAAAGCGAGCCAGAAAATAAGAAATCAACTAAGCGTTAATTTGGTCTTGATTTCTAACCCTTTTATCCGTATACCGTCTCTTTTTAGGAATACGTTTACGTCTAATAAGTTGATTTAATAACATGAGAATCGCTTTAGCGTTAGTAGGCTGCCGGTCTCCCGCCTTCCACTTCTCCACGGCATTGACGGTAACATCTAATTCATCAGCCAAGGCTGCCAGCGTCCAGCCCTTCTCTTGAAGCTCTGCTACTTTTTCTTGCACGGGATTCATACTATGAATATTACCATACGGTGTACCCTAATGTCAAAGCATAATACTTTTGTGGTAGCCTATTGACAGTACCATACAGCGTATGGTATAATACGGGTATAGTAAAGAATCAGTGAGGTAAATCAAATGGACGCAAGGGAAGAAAAAGGATTAGTAATTGCAGCGACTTCAAAGATTGAGAAGAATAAATTAGGCTGGAAAGTGCCTTCTCAGTCGGGCAATGGCACTTATGTTGTCAATCTCGATCATGGCGAGCCGTTTTGCACTTGCCCCGATTTTGAAGCCCGCCATTTACCCTGCAAACACATTCATGCAGTTGAGTATGTAGTTCAAAGGGAAACTAAGCCAGATGGTACGGTGACTGTTACGGAAGCCATAAAGGTAACGTATAATCAGGAATGGCATACTTATAATGAAGCGCAGACCCATGAGTCCGAATGCTTCTTAACGCTTCTACGTGAACTGTGCAATGGGATCGAGCAACCCGCTCAGACCTTCGGCAGACCTCGCCTTGCCCTCTCTGACGTTATCTTTGCCCTTGTTTATAAGGCTTACTCTACCATGTCGGGCAGACGGTTCACTGGTGACCTTCTGGAAGCCCAAAAAGACGGATTGGTGAGCAAAGCCCCGCATTATAATAGTGCTTTCCGATACCTTGAAAATCCCGAACTAACTCCATTGCTTAAGGCTCTGATTGAACAAAGCGCAAGCCCGATGAAAGCAATTGAGACTGATTTTGCTGTTGATTCTTCCGGCTTCTCTACTTCTACTTATAATCGCTGGTTCGACCATAAATACGGCAAGGAACGCTCTAAGCAAGGTTGGGTTAAGACTCACCTTATGTGCGGAGTGAAAACCCATATAGTAACTAGCATTGAAGCAACTGCCTACGAGTCTGCTGATAACGTACAATTCCCTGACTTGGTTAGTAAGACCGCTAAGACATTTGAGATTAACGAAGTATCGGCTGATAAGGCTTACTCTGGCAGAAAAAACCTGCACGTAGTACAGGATTTAGGTGGTACGGCTTATATTCCGTTCATGTCTCATTCCACTGGTCAAGGCAACCATCATCAAAAATTCGATGGTCTATGGAATCGCATGTGGCACTTCTATAACTTCAACCGAGAAGCCTTTTTACAGCACTATCATAAGAGGTCTAATGTTGAGACTACTTTCTCAATGATTAAGGCTAAATTCGGTAGCTCGGTTAGGGCTAAGAGTCCTACCGCTCAGGTTAACGAAGTTCTCTGTAAGGTTCTTTGCCATAATATCTGCGTACTGATACAATCCATTTACGAGCTAGGTTTGGAACCTACATTCTGGACTTTTGAGGCAGAAAGGGCAGTTGCCCCAAAACTACTTCAAAATACAGGCTTTTGAGGCAAAGCCTCCCTGAGGGGAGAGGGGTATCTATTTATAAGAGGGGCTAAAGCCCCTCTTCAACGTCCCCTGCCCGGATGCAGCTATCTTTGAAGACATGCCTCGCTTCGTCAGTACGGGGGGAGTTGCCCCTCTTCGGCATTCCCCGCCGGAGGATCCTATTGCTGCAATACATGTCTCACGTCGTTGGATACGGGAAGTCTGTAGCGCTCCCTGCCCGGAGGAACCTACCGTGGGCATATGGATTTACACGTCGTTAACTATAGAAAGAGCCCCTTCTTTAACGCCCCCTAGCTTCCATTCACAACGTCATTGCGAGCGAAGCGAAGCAATCCTTTGAACGGAGACGGAAGGCCTTAATGCCATGAGATTGCCACGTCGCTGCGCTCCTCGCAATGACGAGAAAATGATAACGTCATTGCGAGCGAAGCGAAGCAATCCTTTGAACGGAGACGGAAGGCCTTAATGCCATGAGATTGCCACGTCGCTGCGCTCCTCGCAATGACGTATTTACCGCGCTCGCAATGACATGTTTATCATGCTCGCAATGACAATCTCCAGCTAGCGTAATAACTTGCTTTCTATTAAAATCTGGTAAAGATCATTTTAATAATAATACTATGAATAGTTCAATCTTCATCTGGATCATCTATGCTATCTGGCTTATCGTCGTGGTATATCTGACCGTTTCCGCGATAAGCGTAAAACAGGAGACCAAAGGACACTTGTTACAAAGTTTCGGCCTCATGTTTGCCATAATCGCCGCGTTCTTGCTTCCGTTTCTTCCGATATTCCGCTTCCTTAACTACGCTCCCGTGAACCCTATCTTAAGCAGTATAGGCCTCATTCTGTGCCTCGCAGGCATGGCATTCCTGGTCTGGGGGCGGCAGCGTCTGGGCAGAAATTGGAGCCAGACTGTCTCCATCAAGAAAGAACCAGAACTGGTAACGTCAGGTCCGTACCGCTACGTGCGGCATCCGATATATGCCGGAGGCCTTGCCGCGGCCTTCGGTTCGGCGATTGTCTGTGGCGGCGCCTGGATCTTTCTTCTCGTCATCCTGGGTGCCATTTTTCTTTATCGTGTCGGAGCGGAAGACCGGCTAATGGAGCAACAATTCCCGAACGAATATCCTGCTTATAAGAAACGGACGAAGGCGTTGATTCCATTTGTGTTGTAAGGCCTTGCGCCTTCGTTCAAAGGATTGCTTCGCTTCGCTCGCAATGACATGTTTACCGTGCTCGCAATGACATAGGCTATTGCACAATTGGCGCTATCTATTTAGACTATATACCGGATGTTACAGAGAATGATGGGAGGGGCATGATAGCATCTAAGGGAGAAAGAGTTGGATAACAGGTGGTCCAGCGCCTGGTGGGGTTACCTGATCAGCTTTGGGATGATCCTCGTAGCCACGGTGGCAGGCAAGTTGCTGGTGATGATGCCCATTTTCGACCTGCACAACATGGCGATGGTCTTTATACTGTGCGTGGCGCTCTCAACCTATTATATTGGGTTCGGCCCGTCTCTCATGGCAGCTTTTCTGAGCGTGCTTTGCTTCGATTTCTTCTTTATCCCCCCACTGTTGACCTTTACCGTGGGGACCCAGCAGGACATTCTCAGCCTGCTTATCCTGTTCGTGGTCACGTTCGTGATCTCTTGCCTTTCACCTAAGATTCGATAATAATCAATGAGGTATTAATTTATGGAGTGCCGGAAGGGTATGTACAACAGTTATGTGAAATATGTTCGGAAGAGCTGTCCTGGAATACTGGTAATTTCCCTTATATTCACGCTTGCGGCCGCGATGATATTCGCCGGCGGCGCAGCATGTAATGACGGATCGCAGAATCAGGCTGTTGAAATAATATCGGTTACAGGCCCTATCCCGCCGTTTACACCGGGCGGTCCGGCTGTGGAAATAACCTTGAAGAATGTGTCCGCCGAACCCATCACGGGTTTAACGGCCACGCTGGTGGCAGGCAGGTCCTTCGATTTCAATTTTGAAGTTTCCCCCGCGGCTCCTTTGATGCCCAACGGGAGCATCAGCAGTAAAATCACTATGATCGGAGGGGGATTAGATGATACGGCAATGTATCCCATGACGATCAAGGTGACCTTGCAGAGCGGGGCCGCAGCCATCTATATGCAGCAGGTACAAATTAAGGCGCCCCAATAAAGCCGGGGCTATATCTATGGCTATATCTATGGCTATATCTATATTGATGTATTATATTAGACAGAGATGGGGGGTATGATTCGATGAAATGCCCATTGGATAAAAACGACATGATAATGGTCGAACACCGCAAGATCGAGATCGATTTCTGTCTGGAGTGCTCGGGGGTCTGGCTGGACTCGGGTGAGCTGGAGCTGCTGGTCGGGGTGCTCAATGCCGAAGGCGCCGACCTTCATCTTAACGAACTGCTTTCCAAGCCTGCCGGTCAGGGCAAGCGGAGATGCCCCATCTGCGCTCACAAGATGAATAAAATCTGGCTGGGGAAGGGGGCCAAAATCTTGATCGACAGTTGCCCGCTGGGTCACGGGATGTGGTTCGACGCCGGGGAGCTGCAGAAAGTACTCCGGGAAATGGAACCGGCAGGGGCGCCGGCCAACACGACCGTGATCGACTTCCTGGGCACGGCTTTCCAGGCTACTCACGGCAAGGACTCCAAGGGATAACAACCGATTTTATATAAAGCGTTGACATATTAGGGAGGTTAACGATGATTTTCGCCAGTATTATAGTCGCAATAATAATCATTCTTGTCCTTGTCTTTGTAGGCATCTATAACGGGCTGGTCGGCGCCCGCAACGGGGTAAAAAATGCCTGGGCACAGATCGACGTCCAGCTCAAACGGAGGCACGACCTCATACCCAACCTGGTGGAAACGGTCAAAGGCTACATGGAGCATGAGCGCGGCACGCTGGAAGCCGTGACCAGCGCACGCAACCTGGCGCAGTCCATGTCCAACGCCGGGCCGGCCGACAGGGCCAAGGCCGAAGGCGACCTGGGCAGCGCACTCTCACGGCTGCTGGCCGTGGTGGAAAACTATCCCAACCTGAAGGCTAATGAGAACTTCCTGGCGCTGCAGGAGGAGCTGACCTCCACGGAGAACAAGATCAGCTTTTCCCGCCAGTTCTATAACGATATCGTACTGAAATATAACAACATGATCCAGATGTTCCCCTCGAATATGATCGCCGGCATGGGCGGTTTCCAGCCCAGCGAGTTCTTCGAGGTCAAGGATGCAGGGGAAAGGGAAGCCCCCAAGGTGAGCTTCAGCGCTCCCCCCAAAACCAGCAGCTAATCTGCTTTAAATTACTTCTATGTGGGAACAGATAAGGGACAACCAGGTCCGTTCGGTCATCCTCGTAACCTTCATGGGCATTCTATTGCTCCTGGTGGGTTTCGCTATCGGCTATTATTTTTTTGGGGACCCGGTTTTAGGCCTGATAATCGCCGCCCTGGTCTGGGGCGTTATGAACCTGATAGCCCTCTTCCAGGGGGATAGCATCATACTGGGCATGTCCGACGCACACAAGATAGGGCCGGACGATCATCCCCGCCTTTATAACGTGGTGGAGGAGATGAAGATAGCCTCCGGCCTGAAAAAGATGCCGGATATCTACATAATCGACGACCCGGCGCTGAACGCCTTCTCGACGGGGCGGGATCCCGACCACGCTTCGGTCGCCATAACATCGGGGCTGCTGGACAAGCTCAACCGGGATGAGCTGCAGGGCGTTATCGGTCACGAGATAGGGCATGTCAATAACCGCGATATCCGGCTGATGATGCTGGCCAGCATCCTGCTGGGGACTATCGTCATCCTGTCATGGTACGCCACCCGCATCATGTTCTTTGGCGGTATGGGAGGTGGAGGACGGAGGGGAGGATCTTCAGGAGGCGGCGCGGCGCAGTTGATCATACTGGTGGTGGGACTGGTGCTGCTGATACTGGCGCCGATCTTCGCCCAGCTCATTTATTTCGCCGTTTCCCGCAGGAGGGAATACCTGGCCGATGCTTCGTCGGCGCTGTATACCCGTTACCCTGATGGGCTGGCCTCGGCGCTGGAGAAGCTGGAGAACAATGATACCAAGGTCCAGACGGCCAACAAGGCCACGGCCCCCATGTATATCAGCAACCCATTCTATAAGGGCGGCTCGGCGGGCAATGACCTTTTCGCCACGCACCCTCCGCTGGCCGAGCGCGTCCACATACTGCGCGCCATGTCGGGGGCTTCTTATGCCGATTATGAAAAATCTTATAAAGAGGTAACTAAGGAGAGCGTCATCCCCGGCTCGGCGCTCAAGGAAACCGCGGCCGTGGGACTGAGGGAGGCAACACCCGGGGCGCAGGCCGGGGAGCTGCAGGACCAGCTCGACCGCACGCGCCAGACTTCGGATATGCTGTGGAAGATGCACAATTACCGGTCGCTTAACTGTTCGAACTGTGGGACTCTTTTGCGGCTGCCGCCTTCTTACAACCAGCCTTCCGTGCGATGCCCACACTGTGGGTTTGAGAACCCCCTGTGAGTCGGGGGAAAATTCTAAATCCCAAATACTAAACTCTAAACAAATACAAAGCTCAAAACTCAAAGGATTTATACCCTCACCCTGCCCTCTCCCTACCGGGGAGAGGGCATTCTATTTAAAAGAGGGGCTAAAGCCCCTCTTCAACGCCCCTTACCCAGACGATCTTATTTTTGGAATACGTGTTTACGCTTCGTTGGATACGAATATTGGCGGGTTCCCTCTTCAATACCTTCCTTTTTCAATAAGGGGGGGAATATGACCTTAGTACCTATTAAAACGTGACTAATTGTCTATTCATATTACGATCGGGGTCAGTATAATTGGACCGTAGGACAAAAACATGAAAATTAAGGCGCAATTTATCAAAATGTCTTTCATAATGTTGCTTTGCATTGTTACCTTTTCGTCCGCCTTTTTCCCGTCGCAAGCTGTGAACGCTTCCAATGTAACCGTCACATTGTATACGTATATGTATGACAGCAGCATAAGCGGCCAGGGTAACGGAGGTGCAAGCGGCCCGGCACTAACAGGTGTGCTGGTGACTGGCAAGGACGGTAACGGGGTACCTTTTTCGCAGACCACAAATGCCAGCGGCTATGTTATCATCACAGGAGCAACCGGTGCCTGGACTTTTACCGCATCCATGTACGGTTATCAGGACAGCATGTGGGTGACCTACATCATGTCGTCAACTACGCTTCAAAGGGTTCTGATTTCATCGTCGCAAACATCCTCTGGATATGCTTATTAAATACCCTCACCCTGGCCCTCTCCCTCAAAGGGAGAGGGGAATTTATTTATAAGAGGAGCTAAAGCCTCTCTTCAACGCTCCCTACCCAGACTACATTATCCAGGAATACGGGTTTCCGCTTCGTTGGATACGAAGAAAAAAATGCCCTCTTCGACGCTCCCTGCCCTCTATTAACACGTCATTGCGAGGAGCGTAGTGACATGGCAATCTCATGGAATTAGGACTGGCAATCGCCTTCGTTCGAAGGATTGCTTCGCTTCGCTCGCAATGACTTACCTTCTTCAAAAAGGCGTCTATTGAGGCGGCGGTCCTCTCCGCTACTTGTCCTGCGGCACGAATTTAAGGGCGAAGCCGTTCATGCAGTAGCGTTTGCCGGTGGGCTTGGGGCCGTCATCGAAGACGTGGCCCAGGTGGGAGCCGCAATGAGCGCACAGCACTTCCGTCCGCCTCATCCCAAGGCTGTTGTCGACCTGCTCGACCAGATTGAGAGGCGAGACAGGTTGATAGAAGCTGGGCCAGCCGGTCCCTGACTCGAACTTGGTCGAATAGTTGAAGAGATCGGTCTCGCAGCGTATGCATTTGAAAATGCCCGGCCCGTGGACATCGTTAAAGGGGCAAGTGCCCGGCGTTTCGGTGCCTTTTTTGGTGGTGATCTCGTACTGCCTGGGGGTCAGCAGCTTTCTCCATTCCTCATCAGATTTCTGGATTTTCTCAACCGTCACCGCTTTGTTCTGTTTGACGTCGAAGATCTGCACAGTAGCCACATCCATACCTCCAAATATTGTTGTATGAATTGTAGCACGGGATTTTTAAAAAGAGGATTCATTGATTTATCCCCACACTGGCCCTCTATTAACAATGTCATTGCGAGGGACCAAGTCCCGTGGCAATCCCACAGTAGCAAATCAGGCGCTTCGTTCAAAGGATTGCTTCGCTACGCTCGCAATGACACGAAGGATGTTGCTAACCCAGAATGATGTTATCGACGAGACGCGGCTTGCCCAGTTTGACGGCCAGGGAGACGAGGACCCTTCCCCTGATATCATTTACTTCTTGCAGTGTCCCAATGTCGGCGATGCTGATGTAGTCTATCCTGGCCGCAGGCACGGATGAAATCAGTTTCGTCATAGCATTCTTGATTAAAATGGCATCGCTCTCGCCTTTTGCATGCATGTCACGCGCCAGTTGCAGGGCCTTATACAGTACCGGCGCAGATTTCCGTTCTTCCGGTGTCAGGTATACGTTGCGGCTGCTCATGGCAAGGCCGTCTTTTTCCCTGATGGTGGGAGCCACGATAACCTCCAGGTTCATGTTGAGGTCGGCGACCATTTTCTGAATGACCAGCGCCTGCTGGGCGTCCTTCTGTCCGAAGTAGGCTTTATTAGGTTCAACGATGTTGAAAAGCTTGCTGCAGACCGTGGTGACGCCCTGGAAGTGCGTGGGACGCGAGCGGCCCTCAAGGTGCCGCGTTATGCCCTTGACCTCCACCCAGGTGTCATAGTCCGCGGGGTACATATCCTTGTCGCCAGGAATAAAAACGATATCCGTCCCGGCGCTTTCCAGCAGGGTAAGGTCGCGGTCGAGGTCCCGGGGATAGGCCTTGAAGTCCTCGTGTGGGGCGAACTGCGTGGGGTTTACGAAGATGCTGACCACGGCTACATAATTTTCATTTTTGGCCTGACTGACAAGCTCGAGATGCCCCTCGTGAAGGTAGCCCATGGTGGGCACGAAGCCCACGGAACCCCTGCATTTACTGCGCAGGTGTTTCATTTCCTCGATGGAATGGGCTGTCTGCATGCTTTAAAGCTCAAAGGCCCTTAAGCAGGCTCTCATCCATGGTGGAGCCGTGCTCGGGACCCGGGAATGTCCCTGCCTTGACCTCGTCGATATAGCCGCCCACGGCAGATTTAATATCCTCGGCCAGCCTGGCATATTGCTTGGAATGCTTGGGCACGAAGTCGGTGAAAAGCCCCAGCATATCGTGGATCACCTGCACCTGGCCGTCGCAATAAGGCCCGGCTCCGATGCCGATGGTGGGAATCTTCAGCTTGCCGGTGATTAGCCTGGCCAACGGGGTGGGAACCAGCTCCAGGACTACAGAAAAGGCCCCGGCCTGCTCCAATGCCAATGCATCGTTCAGCAGCCGTTTGGCGGTATCCGGCGTCTTGCCCTGCACGCGGTGTCCGCTCAACTGGTAGATGGACTGCGGCGTTAAACCGATGTGCCCCATAACGGGTATGCCACTGTCGACGATGCGTTTGACCGTGGGGGCGACTGATACTCCGCCTTCGAGCTTAACGGCCTGGCAGCCGGCTTCCTGCATGAAGCGGCCGGCGTTGCGCAAGGTTTCGGACTCGCCGAGCTGATAGGTCAAGAAGGGCATGTCGCCGATGACCATGGCCTGACTGGAGCCGCGCACCACGGCTTTAGTGTGGTGGATCATATCTTCCATGGTAACGCGCAGGGTGGTCTCATAGCCCAGCACCACCATGCCCAGGGTATCGCCAACCAGTATGAGGGGAACTCCGGCTTCATCTACGATTTTAGCGGTGGAATAATCGTAGGCGGTGAGCATAGCGATTTTCTCACCGTTCTGTTTCATCTCCTGGATTTTAGCGATCGTAACGCGCATCACAGGCCGCCCATTTTATTTGGCTGAGATCAGGTGGTCCATCCAGTCGTCGACGTTCTTAGTGGCTTTAATATGGTTATCGGCGTCGACGTAGACCAGCCTGGGTTTGACGTGGGAAGCCTCATCGGAGGGGACTTCATGATAGGTTAAAATAATGACTATATCGCCTTTGGAGGCCAGCCTGGCGGCTGCCCCGTTCAAACATATATCGCCGGATCCCGGTTTGCCCTCTATGGCATAAGTTCTGAACCTGGCCCCGTTATTGACGTTCAATATCTCGACCCGCTCGTACGGCAGGATGTCGGCAGCCCTGAGCAGGTCGGTATCGATGGTTATGCTGCCTTCATAATCGATGTTACAGTCCGTCACCCTCGCCCTGTGTATCTTACTTTTGAGCATGGTTCTGGTTGACATCCTATTACTCCTTAATATTACTCAATCTTAATTTGCTTCTATTAGCGGGGTAGGTGGTAGAGGAAACCTGCGGCCGGATTAGATTCCAGTTCGCCTTTAAGGTCGGCGCCAGATGTCGTATCCGGCTGCAATAGCTCCCGAATCTCCTCGGCGGTTTCCAATCCGATATGCCCCTTGGTGAGCGCGATGGGGAGCGTTTTGAGGCCCAGCACGCGGTAGACCTCGAGCAGCTCGGGATGTTCCCTGCGCAGGGCATTGATATGTTTCTCAACGGTACGGACATCGCCCCGGGCTATGGGGCCGGTGAGGCAGTCAGGTATGCCGACCCGCTCGATATTGTTGACCGTGCCCTTGAGCAGGGGCAGCAGCGCCTTGACGGCCTCGTCCTGGGGTATGCCGAAAGACTGCCAGAACTCAGCGGCGGTCTTCATGAGGGTTACCAGGTAGTTGGAAAGCGTGACGGCGGCGGCGTGATAAAGCACCTTGTCGCCGGGTTTGAGCGTGATGATGGTGCCCTTCATGGCGGCGGCCATCCGGCGGCCAGCAGCCATGGCCGGCTCATCGCCTTCCAGCGCAAAAGTAGAGCCGGAGATATTGTTGATGGCCTCCTCGATGTTGGCGAAGGTTTGAAGCGGGTGCAGGCAGCAGGTGAAGGCGCCATACTGGTGGGCGGACTCGAGGATCTCGGTGGAATGCACGCCGCTGCAATGGACTACTATCTGGCTTTGATGCCATTTCAGCCCGGAGGCTACATCTTCGATTACGTCGTCGGGGGTGGTGATGAATACGATAGAGGCATGGTCGGCCACATCCTGCGGCTTTTTATGGACGGCGCAGCCCTGAACACGTGAGGCTAACCGCATAGAAGATGAGGGGCTCCTGCTGTAAACGGCGGAAATATGGTAGCCGCAACGGTATAGCTCGCTGGCCAGCGCCGTTCCTGTTACTCCGGCGCCTATAAAACCTATTGTCGGTCTAGGCTGTACCATAGTTCACCTTAAAAGGCCATAAAAATACCTTCTCGGCAAGGGCACGAGAAGGTCATGGTTTACTAACCTGCTATAAACCGTCTCGGTCATCGCTGATCCAAGCGGACTTGTTATTCAGTTTTAGTACTTCTGCCTCACCGCCACTAAGGGTCGATGGACAAATACTATGTTAGGCAATAATTTTATATTTGTCAATTACCCCGGTAAACGAACGGTCGCTCGACTGATTTTTATACGTAAATATGACAAATTGACGTTTTATAATTTCAGTTTTGGCTGGCAGCGGCCGCAGAAAAAAGCCTTCTTGATGTCGGTATCGATGAGGCTGTTGGAGAAGTGCATGATGCAGTTACCGTCCGGGCAATGTCCCATGCCGAAGATATGCCCAAGCTCGTGGACGGCTTCCTTGAGGGTGCGTTCCGCCAGCAGCCGGGGATCGGCCGGCAGGCCGTAGTTCTCCTGCCGCAGCAGGTTGAGTGAGACGACTGCCACTCCGCCTTCCTCACTGGCCTGCCCGAAAACAAAGTTCAGTCCGTGCGTGTACAGGTTGACGTCCGTGACGCCCAGCACAGGGTTATGCCCGCGGCGGGAGGCTTTGAGCAGATCGATGAAATCATCGGAAAGGTACTGGGCCCTTTTGGGGTTGAACGAGGTGGCGGGGATGGGCAGCGGCTTATTGATCTTAATGGGGCATCCGAACGTATTCTTAAGTCCCTGCTTGAGCTCCTGCAGGAGCTTGCTGTCTATGTCCCCTACAGGTTGAAGATCGATTTCCATGCTTCAGCTAATGTTTAAGCCAGGTCAATATCTCGGCCAGCACGTATTTCTGGTTGTTCCTGGTAAGCTCGGCCACACGGATGTTCTGGTTCTCCCGGATGGAATCGGCCAGGGGATGTGGCCTCAGGGTGATGGTGCCGAGGACCTTTTTGGTACTGGCCAGGGCATCCTGGACAGCTTTGATGAAGCGCGGGGAGAAAAGCTCCATCTTGCCTATCTCGTCGATGACAACCACGTTATGGTGCTCAATGGCATCGTAGATGGCTTCGACGCCGGTCCCGTCCAATGCGCTGATATCGATACCGTATTTGCCGACCCTGAAGGGGCTATCAATGGTGATGTGGGCGAAGATGGCTTCCTTACCGCTCAGGGTGACGATGCTGAAGCCCTCCCTTATGCCCACGCTTCTGATTTCCTGCGTGAAGAATCCACCGGCATCGCATTGCGATTGAGTAATAGCCTGCCGGATTATGCTGGTTTTACCCGTACCGGGCATACCGGTAAGCAGATAAGCTTGACCCATCAGCTTTTTTCGCTGGATTCAGGTTTCTTTTTCCTGACTGAGCTCTTCTTGGGCTCCGCGGTCTTGGCTTCAGCCGGCGCCGTCTCGGCCTTCACGGCCTTCTTCTTAACAGGAGCCTTTTTAGCTTTCTCAGCTTTTTCCACTTTCTCGGCCTTTTCTACCTTTTCGACTTTTTCGGGTTTGGCGGCTACCGCCGGCTTTTTAGCCGGTGCAGCTTTCTCTTTAACCGCCTTATGGACGGGCTTGGCCTCTTTCTGTTTCAGGATATCGGCCAGTGCTTTGACCGGCTTGGGCAATTCCTTCTCTTTTTTGGGGGCCGCTTTGAAGACGGGTTTTGCCGCTCCACCGGAGGCGACCAGCAAGGCCTTTCTTCTTTCCTCCGACCTCTTCCTCTTATGACGGTGTTTAAGGATTGCCATTTTCTTTCTTTTATTCATTCTGCACTACCTTGATATCGTTCCTTTATATTTATTTCTACGTGTATTATCGCTAAATGAACGGAGGATTTCAAATTTGGCAGGTTCATAGCCCGTAGCGGTCACCCACCTTTTTAGAGAGAATCTTCAACAGGAAAAGCGCTTCGTCGGCCTTTCCGGGGGTTAGCGAGGCCAGACCGCAGGTGGGGGTTATCAGGCTGCTGGCCGCTATCTCCTCTACGGTCAGACCGTCCACGGCGAACTGCGCTATGGCCGCATTGAACCTATCGTAAAGGCTTGACGGTGTTTCCTTAATGAGTATATCGGCATCGTTAGGAACGATGCCCCAGGCGATGGAGCCCCCACCCTTGATAAAGGAAACTACCTCGGAGCGGTAGCACAGCAGGGAATCCAGGTAGTTGTATGCGTCGAAGCTAAGGACATCTATGGGCAGCTTAAGCAGCAGCGGCCAGTCTGTCCCGCCGCAGCAGTGGACTCCTTTTAGCCCCTGAATGCCGGATAATACCTCGGCGATGGATGAGAAGACCTGTTCGTTGCTGAGCGACACGAAGGCCGACCCGAGCGAGGCCAGGTAGGGCTCGTCGACAAATATTAAGGTCTGCCTTGCCGCCTTGCTGAGGAACTTCTCCATCCAGGCGGCTTTCAGCTTCAGGAACTTGACCACCGCTTCGGCCAGTAGCTCATCGTAAATAATGCCGCGGCCGGCTTTATCGGTGACGCAGAGCCCCCAGCTTATCGGCCCGGTTATCTGTCCCTTCACGAATGCATGCTCCCATCCGTGCGATGCGGCGCAGTACAGGCCGGCGGCGTATTCGCGGGTTATGCCATATTTATCGCTATTGCCCTCGACGGCATCTGTGAAAACCTGTCCGAGCAATTGATCGAAATTGAAGCCCGGGACCACCGTTATCTTCTGGCCGTCAATGGTTATGCCCGGGAAGCCCTCGCTGTACTGTATATACATATTTTCCAGGTTGGAGCGCATGGGCAACTGGGGCCAGGCCGGAATGTTTTGCAGGAAGTTCTCTATCCTGGCACAGCCGGTATCGGCGTCAGCATATGGCACACTGCCGATCATGGTCGCCATGCAATTGAATTTCGTCTTGCTCATGGTAAAAAGCTATTTGATGTATTTGCCTATTATTATATTCAGGTCTTTTTTAACTTTGTCCGGTATGAGCTCGGGGGCGGTAATTATGGCATTTTCCAGGGCATGGCCGCAAGGGCACTCCCTTTTGGCGGGAAGATTGACGATGGCATGCTTCAAGGCTTTCTTGGCCGTTTCGAGGGTCTTCATTAAGTTGGATATCACCATCTCGGCCGATACGGTCTCGCTCACCTCGTTCCAGCAGTCGTAGTCCGTGACGATCGCCATCATGCCGTAGCAGATCTCGGCCTCGCGGGCCAGCTTGGCCTCGGGCAGGGCGGTCATAAGGATGACGTCAGCGCCCCACGAACGGTAAAGCTCTGACTCGGCACGCGTGGAGAACTGGGGCCCTTCCATGACGATGCAGGTGCCGCCGTCGTGGACACGCGCCCCGGTCTTGTGTGCTGCATCGTAGAGGACGTCTCCCAGGTCGGGACAATAGGGATCGGCGAAGGCGATGTGGCCGACGATGCCGTTGCCGAAGAAGGTATTGGGACGAAGCGTGGTGCGGTCTATTATCTGGTCGGGTATTACGATATCGGTAGGCCTGATCTTCTCCTTGAGGCTGCCCACCGTCGATATAGCGATTATATATTCCACGCCCAGCGATTTGAAGGCGTAAATATTGGCCTTCGAAGGCAACTCGGTCGGCATGATGCGGTGCCCTACCCCGTGGCGCGGCAGGAAGGCAACATTGACACCCTCCAGATGCCCCAGCGTAAAGGCATTGCTGGGATCGCCGAATGGGGTCTTGACCCGCACTTCCCTGACCTTGGTCATGCCTTCCAGTTGGTACAGGCCGCTGCCGCCGATGATACCTACCTTTGCTTCCTGCATTTAACGAGCCTCCTCTAATATAGATTGGATACCGGCTTTAAAGGGCGGTCTGATTATACCCTTTTCAGTGACGATGGCTGCGATATATTTTGCCGGCGTCACGTCGAATGATGGGTTAGCCGCGTGTACGCCCCGCGGCGCTATGTCTACTCCCTGGAGCTTGAGCACCTCCTGAGGACTGCGCTGCTCGATGGGGATGGAGGCGCCCGATTTGAGAGAGACATCAATGCTGCTGGTGGGGGCGGCGATATAGAAGGGGACATGGTTCTCTTTAGCCAATACAGCCAGCGAATAGGTCCCGATCTTGTTGGCTGTATCCCCGTTGGCAGCGATGCGGTCGGCGCCCACTACTACGCAGTCGATATTGCCCTTGTTAAGGAAATATCCGGCCATATTGTCCGTGATGAGCGTGAAGGGTATGTGCAGCCGGGAAAGTTCCCAGGCAGTTAAACGTGAGCCTTGCAGCAGGGGGCGCGTTTCGTCGGCGTAAACGGAGATGCTTTTGCCCTGTTCGGCGGCTGCTTTGATCATCCCCAGGGCCGTACCGTAGCGCACGCCGGTGGCAAGTTGCCCGGTGTTGCAGTGCGTGAGCACCGTGAAACCATCTTCAATTAATGCGGCGCCGTGTTTGCTGAGGGCGGCCATGGCACGGTCTTCCTGCCGGTGCACGGTGGCCGCCGTTTTAAGCAGGGCCTCCCGCATAGCTGGTACGGTGTTTTTGCTTTTAACGGCCTGCCTCATGCGGTCTATGGCGTAAAAGAGGTTGACGGCGGTAGGCCTGGCGGCTGCGAATTGCTTAAATATAAGGTCGAGTTGTTTAATATATGAGGCTTTATCGGCGGCTTTGATCTCCAGGCCTGCCAGCGCGATGCCGTAGGCTGTGGCTATGCCGATGGCCGGTGCGCCGCGCACTTTGAGCTGTTTGATGGCGATGATGACCTGCCTGTAATTGGATGTGTCCAGGTATTGCTCTTTGTGTGGCAGTTCGGTCTGGTTCAGGAGCTTTAGCCGGCCGCCCAGCCATTCGATGGGCCTCACAACGGCCTGCCCCAGTCTGCATACTTTATATAAGCCATATTAAAAAATAAAGGACAGCTTTAAACAAAGCTGTCCTTTATTATAACGTATTTAGCTGAAATTGCTCAGGCCTTCCTGGACTTCCTCCTGTACCTGAGTATGAGCCAGACTACCACCAGTATGATTATCCAGACCGGAGAGAAGACCAGTAGCCAGATCAGTATTGAGAGCAGGGCCTTGCCGAAGGTGATAAGTCCATCAACTGCGGATTTAAAGATACCCGTGATATCCCAGGTGCTTTCGCCGATAGGTGTGCTCTTTATTAAAGTAATTGATATGAGAGACATGTCCGAAGTGCGGTCCAGGTACTGGATGCGCCCTTGGAGGCTCTCAATGGTTCCCCTGACAGTGGTCAGCTCCTGTTGCACTGCCAGTATGTCTTTGACATTATCAGCCTTCTTCAAAATATCCAGGTACTGAGCTTCAGCGGCCTGCTGGTTCTTGAGCTGGGCCTGGAGGTCGGTGTACTGCTCGGTCACATCCTGGCTGTTGGTGTTTTCGCTCACGACCTTGATGGCCATAGCATTGAGCTTCTGCAGGACTTCGTCGAATTTATCGGCAGGCACTCTCAGTGAGATATCGCCGCCCTGGCTGCCGGTAACGGGGACAATGACGGACTTATCGTACACCTGGTTCTGGTCGCCGTTGTAACGGTTGGACGAGACCACATAGCCATTATACTGGACGGCCAGCGTGGCGATGGAGTCCAGAGTCTTGTCGATATCGGCTACCTCTAGAGAGGCCGACCCGGTGCTCACGATTTTACGGTCGGGAGCCTGGTCCGTGCCGTTGACGATCGCAACGGAGCCGTACGAGCCGCCCGCACTATAGTCCTGTGCCATGGATGGTGGAGCAGGCACTGGTGCCATGGTCGCGACCGTTGCCGGGGCAGAAGAATATTTTGCAGGCTGATTGATTGAAGAAAATTGCAGGAACGAACAGCCGCCCAGGGCCAGGACTGATAATATCATGAGGATAAAGGCTGCCCGCTTGAGTTTGCTTTTATGCACTATCTACCTCCCTGAATATAATCAAAATTGGGGTGCTGACTATGTCGCTGTCCTAGCGCCCGTTTTTATTGTAGCTGCGGTTTGTGGTGTCCTGCTGTTGGGTGGAATTATCCGGATTAGTATTGGTAACCGATGTGGTGGACGTCTGGGTCTGAGTGGACGTTTGAGTCGAAGTTTGCACCGGGGCTTGCAGGGAGGTTATGCGAGCACGCGCCTTCTTAGTGCGCTCAATGGCGTCGTTAAGGCTCGTTTTTACCGAGTCGGGCGCCTTATCAAGCGCATTTTGAAGTATGCTAAGGCTTTTGTCCGTAGAGGCGTCGATATTGGTCTGGGCATTATTAATGTCACTAAGGTTTTGTGCGAAGGTCGCTGAACGTTTGGAGCCTGCCTGCGCCTCGTTGTTACCGGCTCCTGCAGCCGCGGGTGGCGTGGCATTTTCAGCAGTGACATTTTCAGCGATGATGGCAGTAGCAGTTGGTGCGGGAGATGTTACCACAGTAGCATTTTCGGTCGTGGCATTTTCCGCTGGATTAAAGGGCACGGGCGTTGGAGGCGGTAGCGGCGTGACTGAAGATGTGGGTGGAGGAAGGATGGGAGTAGGAGTGGGCGTGGGGTTCGTGGAGGGAGGTGCAGACGGCACGGCGGGTATGTTATTGATATTGGGGAGTAGTACTGAAGGTGTGGCGGGTGCTGAGCTGGGAAGAGCGCCGGAGGAAGCCAGAGCGGCCTCGTATTTGGCCAGCAGGGCGTCGGCCTGATCGAGCTGGTAGTTTAACTTGGCTGTCGTAGCCACCACCTGCTCCGTTTTGCCTTGATCGGCCATGACTGCGATTTCCTGCGCTCTTGTTTCGGTGAGATGGGCATAAAGCTCAGCCTTCGCTACATCTGACGTCGTCAGAGTAAGCTGTGCCTGTTCGACCGCCATTTTAACGGTATATAGCGGTTCGTCCGGCATAGCCTGCGAGGAAGCGGCCGCCGTTCCACTGGAGGCGATTACGAAGACCAGAAGGGCGGCCAGGGAGAAGGCCAGGTTGCGCCTCAGGTTGGAGGAGCTGACCTTCTCTTCTTCCGGTTCAGAGGCAGAGTAATATTGTACATTCTGCATCCTGACGCGAGCCCAGTATTTAAATTCGGGCCTGGGCTGCACAGGGAATGCTTTGCGCTTGATATCGAAGGCTGTGCGCAACATGGTATCCAGCTCGGCGGCGTGCTCGGGGTACCTGCTCAAGCAGCTTTCAATGCTCTCCCCCAGGAGAAGCCTTTCAAAGCAGTCGTTAAATACTTCTTCGATTCTCTTAGCCATCGATTCTACCGTATAGTAATTTTCTCAAAGACGCCACGGCGTTAAACTGAAGCGCCTTGACCGTTCCCTCGCTTTTGCCCAGTGTTGAAGCTACCTCTGCTATGGAAAACTCCGAGATAAAGCGCAGGGTTGCTACTTCTCTCTGGGCGTTCGGGAGTCGGGCGAGGGCGTCCTTTAACTGAAATACTTCAAAATTCTGTTCGGTGATATGGACGGGGTCGCCGGAGGATATGGCGTCGGCCTCGTCCAAGCCTACGTTTTTTTCTCTGGAGATTTTACGGATATGGTCGATAACCCGGTTGTGGGCAATCCTGAATAGCCAGGCGGTAAACGGAAGGTCACGCCATTTATAAGAATTTATTGCCTCATATGCCTTAATAAACACGTCCTGGGTTAAGTCCTCGGCCGTGGCCTGACTGTGCACTTTGAGATAAACATACCGATATATCCGGTCAAAGTGCATATCATATATTTGCGTAAACGCGTCCTGGTCTCCATTTACGGCCCTCTGTACAAGTTGTTCTTCAATTAACACCAGGTTACCTCTCGTGACCCGGCGTCTATTATATAGAAACGTGGAATATAACGGAAAGTTTATAATGGATTGTTTTTCGATCGTTTCTCGTTTAAAATTTGTTGGTAAAATTCCCGTGTTATACGGATACTTGTAGGAGAGTATTAATATAATGTCCAGGCCGATTTGGATGGTCAAATTGATCGAGATCGGGTTCCCGCTTAGGTTCATGCTGGCCCGGTTGACGAGGTTGCCCTTGCTGGACCGGGCTTTCGAGCACTGGCTGTTCGAGAAGGACGATATCATCTACGTGCCTAAGGACAGGGTAGTATCGGTGAACCAAGACCTGGAGCCGCCCGGTCAAACAGTTTTGCCTTCCGAGGTCATACACCGGTTTATAGACACCGCCAACTATCACTGGGTGATGAACTTTTGCATTTGCCGCGAGAGTTCGAACTGTAAGGACTATCCACAGAGCCTGGGTTGTTTATTCATGGGCAAGGCTGTGTTGGGTATCAATCCCGCACTCGGCAAGCTGGTATCAAAAGAGGAGGCCCATGAGCATATAAGGCGCTGCAACGAAAAGGGGCTTTTTCACCTGGTAGGCCGAAATAAACTGGACACCGTCTGGCTGGGCGTCGGACCAGGCGAAAACCTGCTCACCGTGTGCAACTGTTGCCCCTGCTGTTGCTTGTGGCGGTTTATGCCTTTTATCAACCCTCAAATTGCCAGCAAGATTACGCGGATGCCGGGAATGCGCGTGGAGGTCACCGAAGCGTGCACGGGCTGCGGTACCTGCCAAACGGCCTGCTTTATCGGCAAGATCAGCCTGGTTGAGGGGCGCTCCATTATAGCCGAAGGCTGCGTGGGATGCGGGCATTGTGTGGAAATATGCCCCAACCGTGCCATCAAATTAAGTGTCAATGACGACCTGTACGTTGACAGGAGCGTGGAACGTTTAGTCAGGGTAGTCAGGGTTGAATAACGATAGGAAGAGAATTATGCATGATGACATGAGCGCAAAACATTGCGTGGTTACCGGCGCCAGCTCGGGCATAGGCAAGGAGATATCGCTGGGCCTGGCGCAGCGTGGAGCTTCAATAATAATGATCTGCCGTGATGCGGATAGGGGCAGGAAGGCCATGGAGGAGATCCAGCGCAAGACCGACAGTAAATCGATCGACCTTTTTTTGGCCGACCTCTCGTCGCAGCACCAAATAAGGCGAGTGGCTGCGGCTTTGAAGCTAAAATATGAGCAGCTGCATGTACTTGTTAACAACGCGGGGGTAGTTATGGACAAGCGGGTGCTGACCGAAGACGGAATCGAGATGACCTTCGCAGTCAACTACCTGGCCTATTTTATGCTGACCAACCTGCTGATTAATTTGCTCAAAGCGGGTGCCCCTTCCAGGATTGTCAATGTCTCATCTATGGCCTATCGATCGGCAAGGCTGGAATTTGATAACCTGCAGGGCGAAAAGGGATACAAGCGGGACACTGCCTATGCGTTATCTAAGCTGGCCGACATCCTGTTTACGTACGAACTGGGTCGCAGGCTGGAGGGTACGGGGGTGACGGTTAACTCTGTTTGCCCGGGAGGTGTATCTTCCAGGTTGTGGGAGAACTCCAACCCACTCATCAATTACTTTTTCAAGACCTTTATGAAGGGGCCGGAAGAGGGAGCCAGATTGCCGGTCTACCTGGCTTCTTCGCCCGAGGTCGAAGGGCTGTCGGGCAGGTATTTCCAGACGAGGGAACACCTGCAGTTCCAGCACGTCAAAACACGGGGTGCGATGTGCAAAACATCACCCGCAACCTATGATGCCGAAGCGGCGCGACAACTCTGGGAGGTCAGCGAAAAGCTGACCGGTGTTTCCTTCCCGGTGAAATAGGTATTTCCAGCTTACAATCCTTTGTTGAATATCATGAGGGCCACGTCGGCCATCCTGCAGCTATAGCCCCATTCGTTGTCATACCAGGCGATTATCTTGGCCATATTTCCACCGAGCACCAGGGTCTGGAGCGAGTCGAAGATGGAGCTGTGCTGGTTGCCTTTGAAGTCGGTGCTGACCAGCGGCTCATCGCAGTATTCAAGTATGCCGCCCATTTTGCCGGCAGCGGCCTCTTTGAATTTGGCATTGATTTGATCCACTGTTACTTCCATGTTCAGATTGCATACGAAATCGCATATGGATACGGTTGGAGTAGGAACCCTCAGTGAGATGCCGTGCAGTTTACCCTTCATTTCCGGTAAAACCAGCGCCACGGCCCTGGCGGCTCCCGTAGAGGTTGGGATGATATTCAGGGCTGCAGCCCGGGCTCTTCGCAGGTCCTTGTGGTACATATCTAGCAGCCTCTGGTCGTTGGTATAGGCATGGACGGTCGTGAGCAGACCTTTGCTGATGCCAAAGTTATCGTTAAGTACTTTGACCACTGGTGCGATGCCGTTGGTGGTGCATGAGGCATTCGAGATGATCTTATGTTTTTGGGCGTCGTATTTATCGTCATTTACACCCATGACGATGGTTATGTCTTCATTGGTGGCCGGGGCCGAGATTATGACTTTTTTGGCGCCTCCCTGAAAATGGGCTGCCGCTTTCAGGCCGTCGGTGAAAAGGCCTGTTGATTCTACTACCACTTCAATGCCCAGGTCCTTCCAGGGTATCTTTGCCGGGTCACGTTCGGCGATGACTTTGGTTGTAGCGCCGTCGACAATGATGGAATCGGCGGTGGCCTCGATCTTGCCGGGATAGATGCCGTAGGTGCTATCGTATTTCAGCATATGTGCGTTGGTCTTGGCGTCCGTAAGGTCGTTGACGGCGACTATGTCGAGCTTGTCGCCGTAATGCTGCTTCATAGTGCGGTAGACCAGCCGCCCAATGCGTCCGAATCCGTTGATACCTATTTTATAAGCCATGGATAAACCTCCTTATACGGGCTTTTTCTTATCGTACGAACATGTGATCCTGGTCGAGATCCCGCCCCTGACATTCCAATCGGTTACTACTTCCATAGATCTCGGCTTGACTGCCTTGACCAAATCCTTGAGGATGCGGTTGGTTGATGCTTCGTAGAAAATTGCCACTGTCCTGTAGCTGGTTAAATACAGTTTCAGCGATTTGAACTCGACGATGTATTTATCCGGCACATATTTAATGGTGACCGTGGCGAAATCGGGCTGTGCAGTATTGACCGGGCATAACGCCGTGAACTCAGGCGACACTACCTGTACCTCGTATTCTTGCTCAGCGGAAGGATTGGGCATGGCGACCAGGAGTTCAGGTTGGGGACGGTCGCTATATACAAGGTTGAGAGACTGGATTTTCTTTAACAGCTTATCCTGCATTATTCTCCCGACCAGTAGACCGTTTTTTCGCCCTCAGTCACCTTTTTACCCTGTTTCTCGGCTGTCATGAATTGCAGGTGGGCTAGGGTTTCCAGCAGGGCCAGCCTGCGGTCTATTGGCTCCAGCTTATCGTATTGCACGGTCTCGCCGTTGATGATCCAGGGGATATTTTTGGCAACATCGTAACCGCTTTTCATCTCCACACCCATCACCTTTTGAATGCCCCTCATACGATCTCGATGTAAATGCATTATATCATCTATTTTAGGGGCCAGGCCGCTAAAAACAGACCCATGACCCGGGAATACGAAGCTCACTTCCATCTCGGCCATAGCATTAAGAGAGTTTACATAATCACCAAGAGGGTTTTCGCCGGACTGGGGGTGGTAGCTGATGTTGGGGACTATCTCGGCCAGGACATGGTCGCCGGAAAACAGGTATTTCTTGTTCGGCTCGTATAGACAGATATGGCCAGGGGAATGTCCGGGGGTTAGCAATACCTGAAACTCGAAAGGGTCCATGCTGACTTTATCCCCGGGTTTAAGCGGTGTGACGGCCTTAACCGGCGCCACGTTGTTGCGTATATTCAGTGAGGCTTCAGTAAGCATCTTCAATTCCCAATCGGGTACCCCGTTGGACTTCAGAAAAACGGACATCTGTTGCATCAGGTTTTCGGGATGGGTATAACGTGAATCCAGAAGACCGTTCTCTATCTCGCCGACCATGATCTTGGCCCCGGCCAGCTCCGCAATCTTACCTGCCAGCCCGAAGTGGTCGGGGTGGATATGCGTGATAACGACGTCGGTGATATCTTTCATGGCGAAGCCGCTGTTCTTCATCTCCTGAGCAAGGGCGTTAAAACACTCGGGCGTGTTCCAGCCGGTATCGATCATGAGGTTGCCGTTGGTTCCTTCGATTATATAGATATTCACACTGTCCAGGCTGGCGTTGGGCAGTGGCAATTTAATTTGATTTATGCCCTTAAACAGCTCCATGAAGCATTTTCCTCCTAAACAATTACTGCCTTGCGTCCCAGATATTTGGCTTTGCTTCCCAACTCCTCTTCGATCATAAGGAGGCGGTTATATTTGGCTACCCTCTCACTGCGGCAAGGCGCTCCGGTTTTGATCTGCCCCGAGTTCTCGGCGACGGAAAGGTCGGCGATGGTCGTATCTTCGGTCTCGCCCGACCGGTGGCTTATAACGGCCGTCCATCCGGCCTTGCGGGCCATTTCCATAGCTGCCAGTGTTTCTGTGAGGGTGCCGATCTGGTTGACTTTGATCAATATAGAGTTAGAGGCCTTCATATCGATGCCTTTTATGAGCCTATTTACGTTAGTGACATAGATATCGTCGCCCACCAGTTGCACCTTTTTGCCCAGCTTTTGCGTAAGCAAAACCCAGCTATCCCAATCGTCTTCATCCAGGCCATCCTCTATGCTGATGATAGGATATTTAGCGACCCAGTCGGCATAGAAGTCCACCATCTCGGCGCCGGTGAGAGTGCGTCCCTCACTCTGTAAAATATACTTGCCGTCTTTGTAGAAGCTGCTGGCCGCTGCATCGATGGCTATATTGCAATCAATCTCGGGCTTGTAGCCTGCTGAATCTATAGCAGCGAGTATAACCTCGATGGCATCCTTGTTGGATGGCAAAGACGGTGCGAAGCCGCCTTCATCTCCGACGTTGGTATTGAGCTTCCGGCCTCTGATTACTTTTTTCAGGGAGTGGTAGACCTCACAGCCCATCTGCATAGCGTCTGCAAAGTTTTTAGCGCCTGTCGGCATAACCATGAATTCCTGCAGGTCGGTGGAGTTCTCAGCGTGCTTCCCGCCGTTAAGGATATTCATCATGGGGACGGGTAGGGTAATGGCGGTTTCTCCGCCTACATAACGATAAAGCGGCTTATTGAACGCATTAGCTGCGGCGTGCGCTGCGGCGAGTGAAACTCCCAGTATGGCGTTGGCTCCCAGGTGCGATTTATCGGGAGTGCCGTCCAGCCCGATTAATCGGGTATCCAGTTTTTCCTGGCGTGATGCATCGAACCCTTGGATGGCGGGCTGAATTATTTTTACCACATTATCGACGGCTTTCAGAACACCCAGGCCGCCATATCTCTTTTCATCTCCATCCCGCAATTCCACAGCCTCATATTTCCCGGTGCTGGCTCCGGATGGCACCGCAGCCTTACCGCTTATGCCGCTGTCAAGAAAGACTTCCACTTCTATTGTAGGATTGCCCCTGGAATCGATTATCTGGCGTGCGCTGACGCCCTTAATTTTTTTGCTGCCGCTCATACGTATCTTCCTCTGTTAACTTATTCGAAGCATTTTCGTTGGGGTGAGATGATTAACATGGCGATAATTTGAAGCGCTGTCATTATACCATCCGTTTTTTTTAACGGACAATCTGAATTAAGCGGTTAAAATCACAGAGAATCGAACACGGTAATTTCCGCTTTTAAACGGACATGCGCCTGTTGTACCTGTTCATGGCAGCGGTCATGCCCTCGGACAGGATGCACGAAATGGCTTCGGCGGCGCTCACTAAAGCATGTTGAATAAGTTCTTCTTCTGTTGAGCTAAAATCTCCCAGCACATAGTCGATTATATCGTCCTCACTCTTTGTGTGGCTTGAGCTATTGTCGGGTCGTGATATGCCAATCCTGACACGGTAGAAATCCTGGCTGCCTGTGCAGCTGATAATGGATTTGATACCCCGGTGACCGCCGGACCGGCCGCCCATTCTGAGCCTAAGCCTGCCGGTTGGCAAGTCGAGGTCATCGTGTATTACAAGCAGATCGCCCGAGTCAGTATGAAATTTATCCAGTAAACAGGCGATAGCGTCACCGCTGAGGTTAACGAAGGTATGGGGCTTCACAAGCAAGACCTCTTCCCCGGCTATTGTGCCCACTCCTGTATCAGACTGGCAGAGGCGTTTCTTGACCGGAATGGAGCATTTTTCTGCGATATAGTCTATACAGCGGAAGCCTATATTATGGCGGTTGTTTTTGTATTTACTTCCGGGGTTGCCGAGTCCAACAATAATTTTCATGGTTCTTACCGTATTATTTCAGAGCGGCTTCAGCATTCTTCAATATGGCTAGGAACTCATTTTCACTGAGGATGCTGGTGCCCAGCGACTGCGCACGTGCCAGCTTGGAACCCGGGTCAGTTCCGACTACAAGATAATTGGTCTTGCGGGTTACGTCTGAGCTGGCCTTTCCGCCCAACGACCTGATCCTGGCTTCCAGTTCCTGCCTTCCGGCGGACTCCATTTTACCGGTAATAACGAACTCCTGTCCTGACAGTGGCAGGTCATTGCGTGGGATTTCAGCCGATTCCATTCTCACCCCTGCCTTCCTGAGTTTATCGATGATGGCAATGTTCTGAGGCTGGCGGAAGAAGGCCAAAATGCCATCGGAAACCTTGGGGCCAATGGACGGTATACTCATCAATCCCTCGCGCCCGGCTTTCGAGAGCGTGTCTATACTGTTGAAGTGCTGCACCAGCACGGAAGCAGTTTCTCCGCCAACATTGGGTATACCAAGGGCGAAGATAAGTTGCGCCAGCGGCCTTTGTTTGCTGACCTCGATAGAATTCAGCACACGTGAAACACTCTTCTCTCCCATTCTTTCCAGATTCAGCAATTGTTCACGCTTGAGGTAATAAAGGTCGCCTGAGTCCCTAATTAACCCCTGTTCGAAAAGTGCCTGGCAGAGTTTTTCGCCCAGGCCGTCAATATCCATGGCCCCCTTGCTGGCAAAGTGGATAATCGACTCCTGCGCTTGTGCCGGGCAGGCAGTATTGGTGCAGTGGTGCATGGCCTCACCTTCGATCCTGATAACCTCGGCCCCGCATTCCGGACAGGTTTTGGGCATATAAAAGACCTTTTCATTTCCTATGCGACGGTTGACGATGGGCTCGACGATCTCGGGTATGACCTCACCAGCTCGCTGTATCAGCACCCAGTCTCCGACGCGGATGTCCTTGCGGTGGATGTCGTCTTCATTGTGCAGAGTGGCCCGGCTTATTGTTACCCCGCCTATATTGACTGGTTCGAGTATGGCGAAGGGATTAAGGCTGCCGGTCCGGCCCACATTTATCCCAATATCGAGCAACTGCGTAGTGCCTTGGACAGCAGGGAATTTATAAGCTATGGCCCAACGAGGGTCGTGGCCGACGGCGCCCAATTCCTCCTGAAAGGAGATGGAGTTGACCTTGATGACAACGCCATCGATATCGTAGGGCAATTGTTCGCGCTTGTCCGTCCAGCCATGAAAGTATTCTTTGACTTCATCGATATTGCGGCAATATGTAACATGAGGGTTGATCTTAAATCCCAGGGACTTTAAATATTGCATGATTTCCCAATGGGTGGAGGGTAAATTCCCGCCTTCGGCCCAGCCCAACTGATATATAAATGTATCCAGGGGGCGGCGGGCTGTTATCCTGGGGTCGAGCTGCCTTACCGAACCGGCGGCCGCATTACGTGGATTGGCGAATAAGGGTAATCCTTCGGCGGCGCGATCATCGTTAAGCTTCTTAAGGCCGTCCTTAGGCAGGTAGGCTTCGCCCCTGACCTCGAATCTGGCGGGTGCGTTCCGTGGCACGGAAAGCGGGATGCTCCTGATGGTTTTGAGGTTCTGCGTTATATTCTCGCCCTGCAGGCCGTTGCCGCGTGTGGCGCCCATGGTAAACAGATGGTTTTCGTAGGTTAGCGCAACGGCCAGTCCGTCGATCTTTAACTCGCAAACAAAGTCGAAATCATGTCCCGGCATAAGATTGGAAATCCGCTTGTGCCAGGCATCCAGGTCTTCATCGCTGAAGGCATTGGCAAGGCTGAGGAGCTGACGCGGGTGATCGACGATACCAAAAGCAGCAATCGGCTCGGCGCCAACCCGCTGCGTGGGAGAATCGGCAGTAATCAGTTCAGGATGCGCCTCTTCGAGCTTCTTAAGCTCCTGCATAAGCACATCGTATTCCGAGTCGCTTATCTCGGGGCTGTCCAGGGTATAGTAGCGGCGGCTATGGTAATTGAGCTGGTCTCTTAGTTGGGCTATCCTGCCCTGGACGCTATCGATTTCTGCCATCTGAATACAGCTATCACAACCTATTTGTGAAGATTATATCATTTAGCCTGGCAACTATTGTATGGGGATTTACCTCTGGCGGGCTTTATGACATAATCGTAGCTGTGAACCATGACGAAAACGATACGAAAAACACCGGCAACCGCAAATTAAGCAAGCGTGATCCGGCACGCTGGCACACGTATTATTCCATCATAAGCACTGTCGTTGAGGAGGCTGCCATAGCAGCCCTTATTTTATGGATATTGCCTATCTTCGGCATCGTATTACCGCCCTGGGCGCTGTGGTCGGCCCTGGTCGTTTTTGCCATATATTCCTATATCATGTATCGTATCGGGCATCCCACCATATCCTACAAGAAAGTTAACGCGCCCGAATCGATAGTCGGCAGTACAGGCGTGGTGGAAAAAGCGTTGACGCCGGACGGATTTGTCAGAGTGAGAGGTGAGTTGTGGAAGGCGCGCTCCGACGATGGAAACGTGGCCAAAGGCCAGGAGGTTACGGTGTCCGGCATCGATGGTCTAAGGTTGACCGTTAAGAAACCGATCGATCAACAGTAGCCTAAGGATGATAGGGCGCCGTGCCTGAAATTGGCATTAAGCGTGTTTGACCTGAATACCCGGCTTTGATCACGGCATCTTGGATACGCGGAACATCTTCGAGCCTACCAGCTATCCAGAGGAGTCCGATATGGGCCCGGGAAGTTATTTTGTTGACAAGCGTTACAAAATCTCCATCACCCATCTGATAGTATTCGACCGGACCTACCTCGAAGCCATTCGTGGCTGATTTTTGCCTGATATCGTCTATCGCCGCACGGGCGCTTGGCAAATCGATAGCAATTACGGCGGCATAGGTCTTGGTGGGGTCATAAGTTGCCTGGCTCTGACAGCCATATGACATTGAGATGGACGAAAGCAAAATGATAGTGAGCACAAGTATGGATGCAGTATTTCGGGGCTTCATTTTTTTCCTCGCAAAGTAATTTTCAAAGGGAATATTATACATCCGGTCGGGTTTTGAAACGCTATTGGATAGTTATCTGGCCTTCACCCCGTGACACATGCTTAATTAAGTACTGATTATCGCCGCCGTATGCCCAGATAATTTTATTGACGCCTTTGACCAGCGCAGGGTGGAATTTGTCGCCCGGATTCAGCTTGCGTTTGAACTCTATGATAGTAGTACCATTGGTCTGTGAGCCCCCGGAATCTAAAATAGCATATGTTCCACCCAGTGAGGTTACATCATTGTGCGGCCCGAAATTGCCGGTGCTGAACTGGTCAGCCACCGTCACCTTGCCGTCGCTGAAATAACCCTGAATAATATTGGCATTGTTCATAAATGTGGTGGCGCCGAAGCCAACGGCAACCCATCCCATGGTCTTAGCTTTCATGCCGATATAAACGTACTGATCGTCATTGGACCAGTTGATCTCATAATCATCAAAAGCCTGGTGGTTTTGATACTCGCCCGGAGTGATGCTCCCATCCGCCTTCCAGTCGGCACTGGCGGATGGAAGGTTAGCAGGAGTTGTAACTGGCGGATTTGCCTGGGATTGTGATGGTGTGGATGGCACGTTTGTGGGAGCTTGTGGCGCCGTTTGCTGGGGCGACTGGCAGGCCGAGAGCCCGACGATAATCACGGCAAATATACCATATAGAATTGTTACTGAGCTATGTTTAAAATAGGATTTTAATGAAAACATCGATACTTCCCAACTAAATAAATACGATTTGACCCGATTTACTGCTGTTTTTTCTGTGACAGGTATTTCTCAGGGTTGGCGTCGAAAGCTTTCTTGCAGCCGACGGCGCAAAAGTAGTATTTCTTTCCCTTATACTCGGATGTCGCAGGCGCCTTTTTCTCGTCTACCTTCATTCCGCATATCGGATCAATTGCCATATGAATCCCCCTTTACTATTAGATCTCTGAATCCCAACCTTAATACTAGCTCAACAATTCTATGCCCTTTTGGTCCAGGACATAACGTTCCTCATCCCGCCTGATCAGCCTGGCCTTCTCCAGGTCGCGCAGCCCGCTTTTTATTAGGAATAATGCCAATCCCGTGCTCTGGGCGATCAGTTCCGGAGTCGACATCTCAGCCATGATAGCCAGAAGTATCTTGGAACCCGACTCCGTCGGGGCTCCATCCGGACCGACTACTGCCATCTAGTTTTCACCTCAGATACTGCCAAATGCATTGTACGCTTTTTATACTTACCTCTTATGGAAGTTCAAGGTGCTGTTCCCAGACACCGTGTTGATTACAGTAGGCAAATGAAAACAGGTGTTTGAATTGTGAAGAGTTGATCTCAAACTGATAAACGGGTTTTCCGGTTCCGGGTTTAAAAACCCGTCGCCCCAGATCCAGCACCTGACCGTCTTTCTTGGCACCAAAGGCCTGTATCCAAACTATGTAATGCTCAGGTGTGTTGGGGTGAGGCGCCTGTTTACCCACCTCGATTTCTATCAGGTCTCCGCCCATTGGGCCCTGTGACTTAGCCATCTCTATAAATGGAATATGTTTTTCCTTGCCTTCGGATGTTCTGCCTTTTATCAAGTCACTGAAACGTACGACCTTACCGGGCTTTTCCTTTTTCATCACTCGATGTGCGACGAGTTTGGAATCAAGGGTACCGATCCCACCGCAGTCCGGGGTATAGCAGGTCACGTCCATGAAAGCGCATTTGATCTTGCAGCCCGGACATGGCTCAGGTGGCCGAGGATTCTCAATTACAAAATTACAGTTCTCACACATCCAGTAGGTCATATCCTCACCTCATCTCCAAATTATTTGTATCCGCGCTCCTTATGCTTCTGGGCGATAGTTTCAGCCAGCTTATCAAGTGCTTTGAAATCTTCGTCGCCCGGGCTGCCTTTGATATAGACAGGTTCCAGGATCTCCAGTTTCAAGCTAGACAGCATGCCTGTAATTTGTTCGATAGCCCTGCTGCCCCAGCCGTATGATCCTATGATGCTGGCGAACTTCAAATTGGGCCTCAGCGCATTAGCCAGAAAGGTAACATTGGCGGCCAGCGGATGTGCACCGCCCAGCACCGTGCAAGTTCCCAGCACAAGAGTGGCAGAGTCGACCAGCGCGATGGCCAGCTTGCCTGGGTCAGCGACTGTGAGGTCAAATTGTTTTACATTGATGCTCCTCTCGGTCAGTGCCTGCACGAAGTGTTCGACCATCTCGCGGGTGCTGCCGTGCATGGATACATAGGGTAGCAGCACTGTATTCCCCGGCTCATCATAGACCCAACTCCTGTAGGCGTTGAGGATGAAGTCCGGCTTATCATAGACTGGACCATGGCTGGGTGCAATAATATCGATCTTGTAGTCTTTTAGCTTGTCCATATTTTTCTGGATATTGGTCCTGAAAGGCATCATGATTTCACCGAAATACCTTTTGGCTGACTCGTAGACCAGACCTTCATCCTGTACGTAAAGAGCAGATTGGGCCAGATGTGAGCCGAAGAAATCGCAGGGGAACAGCACTCTATCTTCCCGCAGATAGGTCAACATCGTCTCCGGCCAATGTACCCAGGGTGCATGAATGAATTCGAGGGTGCGATCTCCCAGAGATATAGTATCCTTGTCGTTCACAGTCTGAAAGACGCCTTCATCCAGATGAAGGAGGTCTATGAGCATGCCTTTGCATTTGGGTGTGCAGATAACGCGGGCCTCAGGATACAGGTCCAGCATGATGGTAATACTGCCGGCGTGGTCCTGTTCAGCGTGGTTACAGATAATGTAGTCCAATTGCTCAACATTCAACCTATCAAGGTTGTCTATGAGCATGTAGTCCATAACTGGGTCGACCGTATCGATCAGTGCGATTTTCTGGCTGCCTTTTACGAGATAAGAGTTATAGCTGGTGCCGTCCGGCAGCGGTATAAGCGCGTCGAAGAGTCGCCTGTCCCAATCAACAGTTCCGACAGAATAGATTCCCGGTTTAATTTCGTGATAACTCATTGCTCACCCCTTAAAGCTTAACAAATTGGTCTTTGCTGGCGCCGCAGACCGGGCAGGTCCAGTCGGCAGGAATATCTTCGAATTTGGTACCCGGCTTTATACCACCGTCGGGATCGCCTTTTTCGGGGTCGTAAATATAACCGCAAACAGAGCATTGATATTTATCCATATTTATTTTCTCCTCCTTATTTTCTGCTATGTAGCTGGACGCCGCCTTAGGTGTGAAACCGCGTTTGACGTTCTGATAGTATGAGTAGGTCAACGGTTCCGCTTGTTTTATAACGCCGGCATCGGTTAGCAAACCTACGAAAATGGTGTGGGTATGCACATCCAGGTGGCTAATGACCTTGGCCTCAAGGAAGGCAATCGTATTGTCCAGAACTATCGGCGACCTTGATGACCCAATCTTGTAATTCACTCCTGCAAACTTATCTATGTCCCGGCCGCTTTTAAAACCAAATGTACCAATGAACGTGAGGGGTGTATCCTGCTCCAGGATGGAGACAGCGAAAGCCTGGCTGCTGGTTATATACTCGTGCGTGAGGTTATTACGGTTGACAATTATCCCTATAACCAACGGTTCAGAGCAGATCTGTGTGGCAGTATTAATAATCTGCCCGTTGATCTTGTCACCTTTGAATGAGGACACTATGTAAAGCCCATACGTGAGTGAATGAAGCGCTTTAGTATCCACTGGCTAATACCCCCTCAGCTATATTCAAATACCTGTTGTAAAGACCACGAGATAAACTAAACTCCATCCATGTGGGGATGTTCAGTCCTGGTGAACCAGCCGACCGGATCGGACATGTATTCTTTATAATCGATCAGGGCTAGATAGTGCCCCTGTTCTTCGGCGGCTATGCACGAGAAGAATTTTTTTTCAGCGTCCGCAGTCGCTTTGCGTTCCTGCTCTTTGTAATAGTCCCTTGATTTGATCTCCATTTCCACTGCCCTGGCTGTAGCGTCAAGTGCAAATTGATTAGGCTTGACTGTCTTTCCCTCACTTTTTATTGCTTCCCCGAACAACGTGCCCAGTTGGAATGTCTGGGCCAATTGTACACTCTCAGCGGGCCATCCCCGTTTTTCAACGGTTGCTTTGTAGATGGCCTCGAATTTTATCCTATGATGGTCTTCCTGCTCGGCAAGATAGGCATAAAGCTCTCTTCCGACCCTGTTGGTTATCTTCTGGCTGACCAGAGTATAGTATTTTTTACCGTCGACCTCCATCTGGATGGCATATCTAAGTGCCTCGACCAACTTTTGCTGTTCATCTGTCATTATCAGACTCCTATTTGGTTCTTTGCTTGCGTGCGTTGTACCTGGCCTGTCCTTCTGAGAAAAGCCTCTCCTCCTCTTCCGTGCTGATGATAAGTGGAGGGACTTCAATGGCCTTGCCGTTCGTATCCAGCGCCACGAAAATGAAAGTTGCTGTAAGCACCATCTTTTTTTCGCCGCTCAGCATATTTTCCGCGGTAGCTGTGATGCTGGTTTCCATGGTTGAATGGCTGACAAATGTCAGCCTGGCGTCAATTGTAACTAATTCGCCTATATGGACAGGGTTTTTAAAGGTGATGGTCTCAACTTGAGCAGTTACCACCGGGTGACGGCTGTGCCTCAGTGCTACTATAGCTGCAGTGTTATCCATCATTTTCATTAGTTCCCCGCCATGTACAAAGCCTACAGGATTTGCCTGGCTGGGCATCATTATCTGAGATAGTATTACAGCGGAATGGCCTACGGTCTTGCCTTTAAGGGGCTCTGCACTACTCAGGGATTTGAGCACGGCCTGGAGGTTTTCCCCATGCCTCTGTTCTACCTTGGCCGTTCGATTGAAGAAATCTGCTATTTCGGAGAAGCCCTCCTCCCTTGCTACGGCCGCAGCCTCGGGATAGAACTTACGCGCTTCTTCAAATTCCCGTGCCACGGAATTATCAAGGTTCTTTTCTGTATGGGGGGAACCACCCATGAAATGAAACTCATGCGTGGCATGCTCGGCTTCGTTGAGGGCGATCGCCTCAAAAATATCGGCTACCTGTCTCAAGCCCTGCTCACGGGCAGTCCCAGCAAAATATTTATAGCGTGCCCGGACCAGTAATTCCCTGGAAAATGCTTTTTCCAGCATTTGCTCTGTTCGGCTGCCTTTGAGATCCATAGCTATCTTAAGCACCTAGCGTATTCAGTTTGGTATGCGAGCAACCGCTGCAGATGGCGCTTCTCCTCACTGAGAATCTTCCTGACGGCCGCCTTTTCCGGGTCAGGCAACAAGTTCATCAGTTCCGTATAGAAAAGTATGCTGTCCTTCTCCGCCTGTATACCCGTTTTCAACGCCGCGGACAAACCCGATTTTGCAGCACGGCTCTTTGCAACGGCTGTGCTGGGGAAAACCCTGTCTTTAACCAGCGCCTTAATGTATTTACGATATTCCCCCCTATAGCTCTCAGGAGGAGCTGACTTTCCTGTGGTATTCCATAACTTTTTGAATTTTTTCAGGTGTCTTTTTTCTGACGCTGCCAGGTACTCATATACGGCCCTGGTTGATGTATCGCGTGACTGTTCTGCAACTGCTGTATAGAAGGCCAGCCCGGTTCTTTCCATTTGCATGGCGATACGGTACAACTCGCCGCTCCTAAAAAATTCTGCCATTCCTCACCCCTTCAAAAGAAATATATATGTCACTATGACCTGATAATTTCTTGGTCCACCGTTCCGGCACCCAACTTTTTATGCTGATTTTTCTATTTATCAACGTTAACCAATTATAACAATATTTTAGCTTGCTGAAGTAATAAAAGTCACATATTAACAAAATATACTACAGACATAAAAAGAGCCGGCCCCTAAGGCCGGCTCTCTATAGCAGCTAAAGGAGTGAGACTGGCAACTACCGGGCTATTTTTCCAACAGCTCTGAGTTGGGTATCCATGCCCTTGCCGAAGAGCTTCAACCGGATCGGTTCGTCATGCCCATATTTCTTGTAGACACGGCACACTTCGCAAATGCTGGTATCCTTGCCGGTTGCCCCACGGTCATCGAGCTTGCAGTAAGTGCCTTCTATCTCCCAGCACGGGAGGAACTGGTACCTGGTTGCAGGGCATTCGTCTTTCATCATTTCAGGGCAGTGGCATTTTTCCCAGCAAGGTTGTTTGTCAGTCCAAAAATTGAATTGTGAAGTCTCGTCACCTGTTTCTACCTTTTGAGTCCTTTCCATTAGTTCAGACATTTTGTTGCCTCCTTTAGTATTTTTCTTAGACTTATTCTCTTTTACAAACTAAATTTAACATTTGCTGACCGGCCCGGCATCCGTCATGACGCTTAATTTAAACTTGCGCACAAGCGCATATATGGGTTAAAAGCATTAAGCCAAAATGCGTAGTCAGAAGTAAATATTTGGATGGGCTGGCTTTTTAAGGCACAATAAACACGGAGTTTTCAGCAAATGGCGAAGGAAGATATAGGGTTAAACCACCTTGCGGCTGAATCGAGCCCCTACTTGCTTCAACATGTAACAAACCCCGTAGACTGGTATCCATGGGGAGATGAGGCGTTTACCAAGGCTAAGAAAGAGGACAAGCCGATTTTTCTAAGTATTGGATACTCGTCCTGTCACTGGTGCCATGTCATGGCACACGAATCTTTCGAGAATGAGGAAGTAGCCAAATATTTAAACGGAAACTTTGTCAGTATTAAGGTGGATAGGGAAGAGCGGCCGGAGATCGATCATATATATATGCAGGCAGTCCAGGCACTCACCGGAAGGGGAGGCTGGCCTTTGAGTATATTTTTAACGCCGGAAGGCATTCCTTTTTTTGGGGGCACTTATTTCCCGCCCGAGAATCGGCAGGGCATGCCAGGCTTTAGCTACATTTTGAAAATCATGGCCCAGGCTTATAGCCACGACAGGGCGGAAATAGAAAAAAATGGGGTGGAATTACAGTCCGCCCTGGCGCGTGAGGCCAGCCCAGTAGCAGGAGAAACGTTGGCAGTACAAACACTGGATAAGGCCTATGAAAAATTAAAAAAAGATTTTGACTTTGACAACGGCGGCTTTGGTACAGCGCCCAAATTCCCCGAGGTCATGGTCCTGGAATTCTTGTTAAAAACCGCTGTGCGTAGAAAAGACAAGCAAATACTCGAACTGGTTGAGTTAACCCTTAGGAAAATGGCGGACGGCGGAATTTATGATCAGTTAGAGGGGGGTTTCCATCGCTACTCCATCGATAACCAGTGGCGCATACCTCATTTCGAAAAGATGCTTTATGATAATGCCCAGTTGGGCAGCCTTTACTTGCATGCGTACCAAGCCACTCACAATGAGTTATATAAAAAAATTGCCTGCGAGACGCTTGACTATATGATCAGAGAACTGCGGTCCAAGGATGGCGGATTTTATAGCTCCCAGGATGCGGATAGCGAAGGACTGGAAGGTAAGTGTTATACATGGACCAGGGATGAGATAGATCAAATTATCGGTGTGGAGGAAGCTGGGAAGGTCAGCAGTTATTATGGGGTAACAGAAAACGGGAATTTCGAAGGGCGAAGCGTACTCTATGTAACAGGCCGGATTACTCCGGATAAGGATTTGTTGGCCAGGGCAAAAGCTGGAATGATCGATGTTAGGCGGCAGAGGATCAGGCCAGGGATGGATGCAAAAGTTATCGCGTCCTGGAACGGCCTGGCGATATGTAGCCTCTGCGAAGCAGCGGCCGCACTGGAAAGAAAAGACTACCTTGAGGCAGCGGAATCGTGTGCTGACTTTATCGCCGGCAAAATGATGAACCACGGTAAGCTTTCGCATTCATACAGCGGCGGCAAGGCCGGCGACCAGGGCTATCTCGAGGATTATGCCCTGGTTATTCTGGGCCTTCTAACATTGCAGGGAATAACTTTCTCAAACAGATTTTTAAATTTGGCTGTTTTGCTTGCCGATACAATGGCAGACGAATTTGTCAGCAAGACCGATGGCCTACTGTACGATACTCCTAATCAAAGCGAAAAACTTTTTGTCCGGCCTCGCAACCTGATCGACAGCCCGACGCCTTCCGGTAACTCAGCCGCAGTCAGTGCTCTACTCTACTTATCGGTGCTCACAGGAGGCTCCACCTGTAAAAAGATGGCCGAGCATTCCTTGCTGGTTATGCAGGAGCAAGTGGAGTCATTTCCCAGGGGTTTTTCCAATTGGCTGTGCGCACTTGACCTGTACCTGTCTGACGGACTTGAACTGGTCATAGCGGGACAGCGTCGAGACAGGGATTCATATAAATTTGTCAACGCGATTTACAGCAGCTATCTACCGAATAAGGTGATGTGTGCATATGATCCAGCCGGGGATGTAGTTAACCGGGATATTCAACTCATAAATGATCGCGTCATGATCGATGGAAAGGCCACAGTTTATATTTGCCAGCAGAGTGTATGTATGGCGCCAATCACTGATATCAGGGAGCTGTCAGAAAGATTGAGAAGTCTGCGAAGCACCTTCAATTGAAAGTTTAAAATGGTCATGTCTTGAGCAAATATTTTCTATATATACTTATCGTAATACTGCTGTTGTCGGGTTTGGAGTGCATTTTGGCCAAACAGAGCCTTGCGGCCAGTGAACCCGACGTGAAAAGTGAGATCCAGGATATTGCCGGGCCATACTCCCTTAAAATTCCCAACTGGGAGCTGGCGAATTATTTAACTCCCCTAAAAAGCGGCGTTCAAAACTATCAGGGCGTTGATCTCGGCGCCCTGGATAGTCAGATTGAATCTGTATTAAAAGATGAGGGTATCAAGATTATTCCGCCCGTACGTGTGAGATTGGATAAACCGCCGTTGCTGCTAGTCGTATCTCCCCGGGATAAAATTGAATACTTCGACCGAATTTTACTTTTGCCTGATTTGAGTTTAAGCCAGGTGGAATCATTGGAAGATCAGCTTGACAGATTGAACCTGTCATCCCTGGTGGTAGAGTTGGGCGGTATCGCTGTAGCCTATCCTGCATTTGTCTCTCCGGATATGTCGGTCAGGGATGTGATTGATGCCGCATCCGAGGAGTGGTCCCACCAGGACCTGGCTTTCAGGCCACTCGGCTATTTGTATTTGATGGACTCGTTGGGCATAAGCCAAAATAACGATGTGATAACTATGAATGAGACACTGGCCGGTATGATGGCCGGCGAGATCGGTAAAAAAGTATATTATAACTACTATAAAACTGTGGATGGGCAGCAAACAGGTACTGTTAAGCGGAGTTTCGACTTTGATAAGGAGATGCGCTTGACCAGGAAAAATGTCGACACATTATTAGCGCAGGGGGACATAGATCGAGCAGAGCAGTATATGAATGAACGCTGCCTGGTTTTCAACGAGAACGGGTATTCCATAAGGAAATTGAACCAGGCTTATTTCGCTTTTCACGGGATTTACGGGCAAGATCCCGGCGCTGTAAGCCCAATCTATGATGCCATGCAAAAGCTTAGGGCAAAATATTCGACACTATCTCAGTTTATCCTGGAAGCCTCAAAACTAACCAGTTATGCGGAACTTCAAAAGGCCATAGCTAACCAATAAACATATTTAAGCTTTATGGCTGGCAGTGCTGCGGCGGATTTTGTTCTGGTATACTTTACACCAAGATCAGAAAATTTCCGGCCCGCTTCATATTAAGCAACAGACTAAATGTTATCGGGATGTCCTGATGCCGGATGGCATTTCAATCGATGATTAAAATAGACCTGACTTGGAACGACAGTGATGTGTTGCCTGATAAGCTGAGGCCGGATGTCGAGTTTCTTTTTTCCAGGATGAGTCAGGCAACTATTCAGATGGTTGATCCGAAACCGGGTGACCGCATTCTCGATATCGGCTGCGGACGGGCCATGGATATACTGGCCATGTCGAAATTCGGCTCGGTGGTTATCGGCGTGGAACCATCATCAGTAATGCTGGAGTATGCCTGCCAATCGCTCAAGTTGGATGGTAATAACACGGCGATATTAAAAGCTATAGCAGAGAGTATCCCCGTTGTCCCGGGTTCCATGGATAAAATAGTTTGCAAAGGAGCGCTTGATCATTTTGCTGACCCTGAGAGGGCTGTCCGCCAAATGGCGGCCGCCATAAAGCCGGGCGGCATGGCAGTGATCGCAATAGCCAACTTTGAAAGCCTGGGATTTAAAATCGGGAAGTTGATTTTCCATATTAGAAAACTACTAAGTATAGACAATCCCTATAGCCGGCTTCCCTGGGAAATACCCCCTGACCACACTATAAAATTTGATTATAATGTTATCATCCGCCTGATGCGGAGGCACATGAGTGTGGAAAAAATATTGGGAGTATCTATGTTGTGCAGTATGCCGGGGTGGGGAGATATGCTCTCAACTTTCCCGAATGCAATTTCAGCTAAGATACTGGTAAGCCTTGATTGGCTATCACGCTATTTGCCCGTCTTCAGCGATGTGATTATATTAAAGTGTACGCGAAAACCTGCGGATTAATACTAATCGCTTTTGAGCCGATTTATTAATAATTTTAAACGAGGGAGGTTGTTGACATGGGACTAATGACGGTCAAACAGTATAAAGACAGTTTGAAAGACGGGCGGGTGGTTTATTATGAGGGAGAAAAGGTTGCTGATGTAACCACACATGACTCCCTGAAAGTATGCGTGGATACGGCCGCCGTCGATTATCAGATGGCGGAGATGGAGCAATTCCGCGACCTGGCTGTTGTGACGAATCCTCAGACCAAGGAACCTATCAGCAGGTATTATTACACCCCGAAGAATTCGGAAGATCTATTGAAGAGACACGAGTTGATGGTAGCAGCCACCAGGTTCGGCAGCGGCGTGATTCCCTTCTCCCACGATATCGGTGCAGATGCCATGAACGCTGTGATTATCACTGCCAATATGATGGGCAACAAGGAGTATATAAAAAGGGCCGAGAAATACCACACGCTGTTGCAGCAAAAGGATTTAAGCGTAGCCTGCGCCATGTCGGATGTTAAGGGGGACAGGGTTCTGCGTCCTTCCTCTCCCAAGCAGGGACATGCCGACTACTACGTGCATGTTGTGGACCGCAACGATAAGGGTATCGTGGTGCGCGGCGCCAAGGCACACATCACTGCAGCCGCCTACTGTAACGAGATCCTGGTGATACCCTGCCGGAACATGGAAGAGGCGGACAAAGACTATGCGGTGGCGTTTGCGATTCCCGCCAATACCAAGGGTGTCATACAGGTGTGCCATCCGGTAGAGCATAACCGGAGCAGTTTGGACTTTCCTATTGACTTCCCCATAAGGACACATACCGATTCACTAATCATCTTCGATGATGTTTTTGTTCCGTGGGAGAGGGTCTTCCTCTGCGGGGAATGGAAGTTCGCCCTGCCCCTGGTCTATAACTTTGCTTACCTGCACAGGCATACGGCAGCCAGCTACAGGATACCTTCAGCAGAGGGCCTTGTGGGCGCAGCGGTTGCCATGGCCGAATATAACGGGATCAAGGATGTTCCGCACATAAGGGAAGAAATAACGGAGCTGGTTATCTATTGTAATACGTTAAAGTCACTTGCCAGGGCCTCCTGCATAGATTTTGCCACGCATGGCGGCATACCCATTCCCAACCCAGTGCTGACCAATATGGCCAAATATCATTTTGCCACTAACTTTCATAACTCGTTGAAACTTGTACAGGATGTGGCCGGAGGCTTGCTGGTTACGGCGCCCACCTATAAGGATTTCCAGAATCCCGATATAGGCGAATATATTAAGAAATACCTGGGAGGGAAGGCCGGTGTATCTGCGGAAGCCAGGCTAAGGATGTTCCAGCTTCTGCGCAGGATGATGCAGGTCTACAACGAGGTTGTGGCGGTACATGCGGAGGGCTCATTCCAGGCACAGAGGCAGATGATCTACTTTGAGTCTTTGAAAGACATGGCGGACTATAAAAAGATGGTTGAATTTGCCGCAGGCATTACCCACCAATAACTATAAAGGAGCAAAGCATGGATTTCCGCTTTACCGAACAAGAGGACTTGCTAAGGGCCAAGGTCAGGAAATTTGCCGAAGATAAACTTGCCCCATTGGCGCCCGAGGCGGACGAGAGGGACGAAGTATCATGGGAAATCGTTAAGCTGATGGCGGAGAACGAGCTATTTCGGCTTACTGTGCCGGAGGAGTATGGTGGTGTGGGCATGAAGGCCATGACAAACTGTATACTGCGAGAAGAGTTGAGCAAGATATCGGTCCATGCCGACGTGTATTATGCTGAGGACGTGCTCTGCACCTACCCAATCAGCGTTTACGGGACCGAGGAACAGAAACGGAAATACCTACCGGCCTTTGCCAGCGGCAAACACATCGGAAGTTTTGCACTTACCGAGCCCGATGCGGGGTCCGATGTGGGGAACCTGCAAGCCACGGCCGTTCCGGACGGCGATTTATATATACTGAATGGCAGCAAGTGCTTTGCTTCAGTAGGCCCGTTTGCACAGACATATCTTACCTTTGCCAGAACAGACCCCTCTGCCGGCAGCAAGGGCATTTCGGCCTTCATTATCGAGAAAGGCACACCCGGGTTTGAGGGGAAACAGATGAAGCTTATGGGCCCTCATCCCATAGGCGAAATGACTTTTAAAGATTGTAGATTGCGTAAGAATAACCTTCTGGGTAAAGAGGGCAAGGGCCTTGAGGTAGCTTTGAGTTCACTCGATAATGCGCGCATGGGTGTCGGGGCATCATCGGTCGGCATGGCCCGCCGCGCATTTGAGGAGGCGGTCTCTTACTCGCGCAAACGCGTCGCCTTTGGGAAACCGATTTCTGAATTCCAATCCACCCAGTTTAAACTGGCTGATATGGCTCTGGATATTGATGCGGCGGCATTGCTGGTATACAGGGCGGCCTGGATGAAGGATACAACAGGCGGCAGGGTGACCAGGGAATCATCAATGGCCAAATTGTATGCTACCGAGATGGCCTGGCGTGTTGTTGACCAGGCATTGCAGCTACACGGCGGATACGGGGTCGTTAGAGGTATGCCCGTGGAGAAACTTTATAGGGCTGTACGACAGCCAAGGCTTTACGAGGGTACTACCGAAATTCAGAAAGTCGTCATTGCCCGCCATATTCTCAATAGCTGATGGCGTATATAGAACTGCCGGATTATCTAAGGGGGACAAGAGCAGCCGCCTGGGGCACCTGATAAAATAGCTTCTGCTTAATATAATTTGCCTTGACCAATATCCCTCTGACATATAGTGTCAGCAAATATTAACGCTTGTAGGATTCGTAAATTCCTCTCAGGTCCTCGGGATTATTAGTCCTCATGAATGCCTGTTCTTCATTTATGGTTCCCTTTATCAGCAGCTCGGCCAGCGCCTGGTTCAAAGACTGCATCCCCTCTTTCTTAGAAACTTGTATGATGCTGTATAGCTGATGAATACGCCCCTCCCGGATGGTGTTTCGAATCGGCATATTGGCAATCATTACTTCACAAGCGGGTACCCTGCCCACCCCATCAATCCGGGGAATCAGTGCCTGGCATACAATAGCAGTTAGCACAAGGCTTAGCTGGTTTCTGATCTGGTCCTGCTGAAGTCCGGGGAACATGTCTACGATGCGGTTTATTGTCTGCGAGGCGTCGATAGTGTGCAAAGTGCCAAGAACTAAATGACCGGTTTCGGTGGCCCTGATAGCTATTGTCATGGTTTCCAGATCGCGTATTTCGCCCAGAACAATGACATCAGGATCATGTCGCAGGGCATGCATGAGAGCGGAATCAAACGAGTCTGTGTCTTCACCTACATCCCTCTGCAATATCAGGCTCAGCTTATTTGAATAAACAAATTCTATGGGGGTCTTCAATGGTAATGACATTGCTAGCTTTGGTTTCATTGAGGTGCTCAATCATAGCCGCAATAGTGCTGGATTTTCCGCTTCCGGTAGGCCCGGTCATTAAGATCAGGCCTGAAGGCCTTAGTATCAGTCTTTTACAGATAGCCGGCAAATTCAATTGCTCTATGCTGGGGATGCCGAACGGAATAAGCCTTATGGCGATGCTGATGGAAGATCTCTGCTGCAGTATATTGACCCTGCATCGGGTTAACCCGGGGATGCTATAAGCAAAATCCAGTTCATGGTGTTTTGAATATTCGTCTCTTCTCTGGGGGTTGGTGATTTCTTCAAGATAGCCCTCAACCTCTTTGGGTAATAAGGGTTTCAGTTCCTCAACAGGGTCAAAATACCGTCTATTCGCAGAGTGGGCCTGGATGAGACAGTCAAATGTAAGTCCGATGCCCTGCGTTCAATGGCCAGCTCAAGCAATTCCTTCATTCTCATCGGACTCACATCCATCCCTAATAAATAAATTTGAAGTTATTCTATACTCCCAATCTGTGGTTGGCAAGCGATATCATGATACGGGCAGCCCAATTATGAGCGCAATGCTGTTTAGGACTATGGAGAGGAGATGGAAAAGAATGCATCGGGGAACTGCGGATTGTTTGCGAAAGGATGAGGGCTAAGAAGCGGGCATAACTAAATGAATAAGCGGCGAATGGATGGACTAATTTCCCGTATTATAGCAGTGGCCTAGGCCGCCGAAACAGGCGCTTTGAATTCGGTGCAGTGGGGCTGAAGACGAACTGCCTGATCCGTCATTTGTAGAAGCGCTGCCGTCCGAGCTTCCATTGCCCGTGTTGTCGGGGTCGGCAGTTTGTGCACTTGAGCCCCCGGCGCCTGCATCGCCATTGCTGCCGGTAGAAGCGCCGTTATCGACGCTTGTGTTGTTGCCGTTGCTGCTGCCGGTACCGCCATTATCGGCAGCATTGCCGCCGCTTTTGGTACTTAAATCGCCATTGCTGGCAACGTTGCTACTGCCGGCCACGCCACTGCCGCCGGTAGCGTAAGCGCCCGCACCGCCCGATCCGCTTGCTTTGCCACCCGCTCCCGAAAGAGAACCGTTGGCGGAACTGCTGGTATGGACGGTATTTGCAGTCTGGGATTCCAGTTTAACTTTATCCTGGAGAGCACCGGCGCTAACAGTTTGTGCCGAAAGTGAATCGGCACTATGGCCACTGGAAGAGAAAAACATGATTGCGCAAATGAAAGCAGCAAAGGTTAATATGCCGACCACGATGGTTAGAGCACCATGCAAGAAATTTCCTGTACTTGGAGCAGAATGGCTTGTTGATATTTCCCTTCTGGCGGGCTTGGGCGCACTACTCATGTTTTTAGCTTACTCCACAGGGAGAATTTATTAAATCCCCTGTTAGTACTGAAAATTTAGTACTTTGGTACTGAATTTATTGGAAATAAACAAGGTGGGCAAATAAGTTTTAACCGATCTGCTGCGTTTGTTATGGATATGAAGTCTGTGTAACTTTACCGGTGCTATCGATGGTATAAATGCCGTGAGGAGTCCCGAGGAAATAAGGCGTAAGTTGAGAAATATTGGCAGGTGCGGCGCCCGAGTTGTCGTACATATAAGCAGTCACCGCTGTCTGCACGTTGGACAGCTCAGTTGCTGCTGTCTCGTTCAACCCGGCTCCCATATATCTGGTGATATTCAGTATGACGACGGCTGCCAGCACACCCAATATCGAGATTACGACCAGCAACTCGATTAGTGTAAAACCTTTTTCAGTAGATTTCATAAATCCACGCATGTTTTTAATGTCCTGGTAACCTCCTTTTGCACTATAGAATTTTTCACGGCTGAAGTAAATAGCGATTAGGTACGAGGTCTACCAGTACTAAGGTAATAGCGTCCATAGGGTGCTACGGTTTTGAGATTAATTTTAAAGGATATCAATTGGAGCGGGAGACGGGATTCGAACCCGCGACAGCCTGCTTGGAAGGCAGGAACTCTTCCGCTGAGTTACTCCCGCAAAGTGAATTTATTGTAACGTCCGGATACCCGGTTGTCAAAGCATTCAGACCCAACGGGAGCAACTCAGTTTACTAGCGTTTAAAAACAGGTAAGTGTGAAGTTAGCCTGGTTGGAAACCATATCATTTGGAGCTATGACGTGCAGACGCTCCCAGCCGTTGTAGGAAGCTCCCAGTTGCCAGGTATCGTTAACTGCCTGTGAACTGGCGGCGCCAAAGAATATATTTTGTGTTGGGCCCAGCGCGCCGTCACTCCGCTCCCATCTATAGGTTACAGTTACTGGTCCGCCACTCACCGTAATCAGACCGGAGAAGGCTATGGTCTTGGGACAGGCGCCGGTCACTACCGGTGTAACAGTGGCAGTGGCTCCGGTTATCGAGTATCCGCAGTTAAGAGTGAAGTTGGCCTGGTTGGATATAATATTGTTCGGGTTAAAAACATGGAGCTGCTCCCATCCTGTATATGTGGCTCCCAGTTGCCAGGTTTCGGTTACTGTTTGCGAACCTGCCGCAGCGAAGGTGATGCCGTGGTGGAGGCCGGGCGAGCCATCACTCCTTTCCCAGCCGTAGGTGGCCGTTCCCGATCCGTTGGCGGTGATGATCGCGGTGAATGTCAGTGTCTTAGGGCATGGGCCGGAATAAGACGGTGCATCGACAGTTGCCAGGACATTGGTAATGGCAAAGTTAGCCGAATTGGGAGGGGGAAGAGTCGGGCTGGGATACGGCGTACTGTAAGGATTTACTGTGGTAGGGACCGATGTGCTGTTGACTGTAACAGTTGCTGTGGCAGTGCTTGTCCCGTAAGCGTTAACCGCATTAAGGGTATATGTAGTTGTGGCCGCCGGTGACACTGCAACGGTCCCGGCAATGGGTACAATGCCAACGTTCTGATCGATACTCACCGAAGTAGCATTAGCTACCGTCCATAGTAAGGTAGCTGAGCTGCCTGCGTTAATAGCAGCGGGTACGCCGGTGAAAGCTGCGACCGCTGGCGGTGTATTCGACTGTTGAGTGGGTTGCTGGATAGGGGTTTGTGCCGGAGTCTGTACAGAAGCAGGAGCCTGATAATAAATGCATCCCGCTGAACCCAAGAGTAGTAAACATAGTAAAATCGCCAATCTTCTCATCGTTAATCCTCTCCTTTTGGTATTTCCACATGGATATTAACAAATAAATTGTTAAGAAGTTATAAATTAAGGGTTGGAAATATAACAGATATATAAAAAAAGGACTGGACCTGATGCAAGCGAGCCGGTTTGTCCACTGGACAACTGCTCAACATTTTGAATTGAGAGATGAAGCTAATAACCGTTTATATAGAGAGTAGGATAACACTTGTAAAAGGCTTGACATTGTACTAGTTGCAGAATATTATAAGGTCACAAAAAGTGTGAACGGGGGGTCGTAATTATGGCTAACGAACAATATACTTCGCGGCCTTACGAAGATCAGGAGTTGCTTTCTTTCGACCGTCTCAGAAGAGCGGTTATGAACAGGATAATCGAGCGGGCGGAAGCCCTCATGGATGTGGAGTTTCCCCTTGGCCCGGAGCGGCAGGATCAACTAGTCGCTGAAGAGTGGGAATGTGCCAAGGTTGCCGTACGCAGCTCTCCAACTGCCAGGGAAGCGTATCGCAAATACCTGGAACAGACTATGGGCGGCAAGCTTGAAGAGCATATGAAGCGTGATAAGGAAGATTTAAGCGCTATGGGAGTACAAGAAAAGAGCCTGTGAGCGTAAAGCGATTGCCTTAGAATAAGAGGAGAAGTCCTTGATTTCTCCTCTTATTTTCTTTATAGTAACATCTATAGTAGACCGGAAGTTCGAAAATGGATAAGAAATACGACGACGCCGAGAAACAACTGGACAAGCTGGCCCAGATGGAAAAACGGCTGGAAATGATGTATAAAAGGATTGACCAGCTTGATACTATGGTGTCCACACTTATCGAGCGTGTGATGCGCAAGCCTGTTATGACCATTGAGGTGACATGCCCAAAATGCGGCACTGACGTGCATGTTTCTCTGACCGGCAATTCTAAATTATCTACCAAGCAATGACCTCTCCAGCAATTGCAAATTGGCCCACACCGGACGTTCTTGACTATATCCACTGCCGTTGATAAAATTCCAAGTTGTTTCTGGGGCGGTTAGCTCAGTGGTTAGAGCGCTGCGTTGACATCGCAGAGGTCACAAGTTCAAGTCTTGTACTGCCCACCATGTCAACAGTTCACATAATGTTAGCACGCCTGAAAACATCCCGCCGGAGCCGGTCATTGAGCGAAGTCGAAATGACCTAAACCCACTTAATCCCTCACCGCTCTCCTATCAAAGAATCCTTGATCATTACTAGCTGTCCCTCTTTCATCGTGCTTCCTCCTCATATCTTTCTTTTCTTTGAGTAGATTCCTTATGCCCATCTTGTCTGCTATGACCTCCTCCACCCAGTCCTTAAGGCTCTTGCCATCCAAAGCCGCTTGGGATTTAGCCTGCCTCCAAATCGATTCCGTAACATTCCTTAGCAATTTATCCAAGACGTTCCTTTTTACTGCTATAATTACGCCGGGATGTCTGATTTCTTGTACTCCCGATTATCCTTCTAGGGAAGAGTTTATGCTTTGTTGCATAATTCGTGCTAAAGGAGGCAGAATGAAAAAGCCACGCGAAATATCCACTGCCGTAAAACGATCTAAGGTGCCTACCGGTATAGAGGGTTTTGACGATATTACTCTGGGAGGCCTGCCTGCCGGACGTATAACTCTTCTACAGGGACTGGCTGGCTCCGGAAAGACAATATTCGGTCTGGAATTCCTCATCCGGGGAGTACGGCAGTACAACGAGCCCGGTGTTCTCATCAGCTTCGAGGAAACGGAAGAGGAGTTGACAGCCAACTCCTCTTCCTTCGGCTTCAATCTCCAGGAACTGGTTTCCAGCGGGAAGATAGCGATAGACTATATGTCGGTGAACCCCGCTGAATTTATCGAGACAGAACGATATAACCTCGATGGACTGCTGGTCAGGATAGAGCACGCTGTCAACAGCGTTGGCGCCAGGAGGATATTGCTGGACGGTATCCCGGCGCTCTTTTACGGGTTTTCCAATGCATCGGCTGTTCGGAACATACTGTTACGCCTCTATGGTTGGTTGAAAGAAAAAGGGCTTACCACAGTGGTTACTGCGGAGAGTGAAACGGAGATGATCCGCCACGGGCTGGGCCGTTCCCTTCCAGATTGCATTGTTCTACTCACTGAACAAATAAGCAACAAGTTCGCTACCCGCTATCTTCAGGTGGCGAAATACCGCGGCTCTCTTCACGGTGCAGGCGAATTTCCTTTTCTGATCGGTGAGAACGGCATCTCCTTGATTCCTATCACCTCGATACAACCCGCATATGAAGTGTCTTCAGAACGGATAACCACGGGAGTCCCCCAGCTTGACACAATGCTAGGAGGACAGGGCTACTACCGGGGGAACAGCATTCTCGTCAGCGGGGAAGCTGGGACAGGCAAAACCAGTCTGGCAGCACACCTTGCCCACGCCATTTGCCAGCGCGGCGAGCGCTGTCTCTATTTCGCTTTCGAGGAGTCAGAACATGAGATCATACGGAACATGTGCTCTATCGGCATCGACTTCCAGCCATGGATAAAGGAAGATCTCCTCAGATTTCGCTCATCAAGAGCCACCATGTACGGTCTGGAAATGCACCTGGCAATCATGGCCCGTGAGATTAAAGCATTTCAGCCGCAATTAGTCATCCTGGACCCTGTTACCAATTTGCTCTCCGCTGGCTCTTTCGACGAGGTCCAGGCAATGGTAACCAGAATGATTGACTTCCTCAAGGGAAAGGCGATAACAGGTCTTTTTACCACCCTGACGGGGAGTGAATTCCAGGAATCACCCGGGGAGGTCGGGGTCTCGTCACTAATGGACACCTGGATAGTGTTGCGCAACCTCGAAATGAACGGCGAGCGAACCAGGTTATTGAATATTTGGAAATCCCGTGGCATGGCGCACGATAGCAAGGTGCGGGAGTTCCTTTTGACTGACCGTGGAGTGGAGCTTGTTGACGTGTACGCGGGGCCATCCGGGATTCTTATCGGCACCGCCCGGGAAGCCCAGCAAGAAAGAAACGTCGTTGAACAGGTCCGCCGAAAACATGACCTGAATAAGCAGGAGCGACAATGCAAGCAAAGGCGCGCTATCCTGGAAGCCCAGATAGCTTCCCTGCATGCTGAGATTGAGGCCACCGATATTGAAATGGAACAGACTCACCTGGAAGCGGAGCAGTTTGAGGTAACTACGGCTAAGATGCACCTCGGTGAGGCGAAACAGCCAGGGAGGCGACTTGAGCGCCAAAAAAAGAAGTCCTAAGACCTGGAAATTCGTCCTTTATATTGCTGGTGGCATGGCGAAGTCTTCTTCTGCCATCAGCAACCTGAAGCAGATATGCAATTCATATCTCGGTAACGACTACGCTATTGAGGTAATAGACCTGCTTGAGCACCCCGAGCTGGCCCGTCAGCACCAGATTCTGGCAGTCCCCACCATGATAAGGACATATCCTCTTCCGGAAAAGAGGGTCATCGGTGACCTGTTGTCCCGCCCGGAGTCTGTAGTAGCTTTCCTGGACCTACCCACGCACCAGGCTCAAACGACGAGCCGTCCCAAGCGTCCGGTTTCTACAGAATACAATAAGGAAATCAGTGAAAGCAAACAAGGATACCCGAAAAAGACTTAACGGCAGCACAGAGCCGAAGCGGTTGGAAGAGGAGCGCGAACGGCTTATTAATCAGTTTCTGGCAAAACCGGTCGCGTCTGTTCTGATTGGATTCGCACTAATAGCGCCAAATGCCAGCGCCGGCAAAACGCATATCCATAAAATCAGCCACTTGCGGGCAAATAACCCAGTGCCGCCATCTTTACTCATATGGTCGCATTATTTTACACTGGTCTTTTTATTTATTAAACTCCAGTGCAAACCGTCTCTTCTCGCCTAACGAATTTTTTCGTCAAACCCGAAGGACACAGATAACCCTCGTTTGCTCCCAAATTGCCTTTCCCTTGCCTTTCTGATAGTCTTTTTGGAAAGGAGGCAAGCGGTCATTTTAGCGCGCTTGTTTCGGGATCATGGCGTCGGTGACGGTTAGTAGTTCGAATAATCTTAGTCAGGGTTATGTTGCTGATTTTGCTAATAATTTGCTAATGGACACATCTCTACCATGTATCACTACTTGATATTCTACGTACAAAACCGGATCAACCATCTTGACACAAAAGCGCTAATTTGTACGTAGATTCACGTTATGCTACAACTACGAGTAAATCCGGTATGCGCGACCAGAAAGTAGTAGTCTAGCTACATATTACCTATGCTTTAAGCACAAACGTCAGCGAAAAGGTTCTGTCTACCGTACACTCTGGCCCACCATTCAATTCCACTTACTATTATATTTCTATAGCCGATTACTATGTGATACAGGTCTGTGAAAAAACCAGGCTGATAGCGGAGAAAGATTCCGAACATAAAAATAATGGCCCATCCTTGGGATGGGCCATTATCGTCGAAATCTATTGATGTTAACGGGGTGTTATTCCCAATCTCTCCTCACTCTCTTCTTCTTATGCGGTTTTCTTTTTAAAACAGCTACCAGGACCACCAGGACCACGATGCCCACCCCTATAAGAATTAGAGTAGTCGTGGTTAAAAATCCCACTTTAACCAGAGAAGTGTTGGTCCAGTTGCTGGCATTGCCGGCTCCATCGACGGCACGGACGTGCCAGTAGTATTCACCGTTGGGAAGCGCTTCAGCCTCGCTCAAAGTATATTTGGCCTCGGTCAATTTGGTTTGTGAGACCAGCGTTTTGGCGAAATTGGACTGGTCGCTGACCTCAATATCATAGGTAACGCCATTGCGGCTTGTAACGTCGGTCCACTCGAAGGCAACCTTGGTATTCCCCATTAAGCCGACCGTAGCGCCATCTCTGGGGGAAGATATTTGCGGAACGTCAGGGGGTGTTGTATCCACACTGAATGTGGTCGATGCGGTGACATTTTTAAGGTCAGTAGCTGCAATCGTAATCGGTCCGCTCTTGCCGCCCGGCGCCTTAAAGATAGTCTGGAAGCTGCCCGCATCGTTAGTTGTTCCGCTGGCAACCGGGGCATCGCCGAACGACACGCTGAAATCTTTGCTGCCGCTGAATCCCGTACCAGTAACCCTGAGCTCATCGTTGACAAATCCTGTATTCGGCACAACCGATATCTGCGAAAGAGTGGCTATGGTGGAAGGAATAACATCTGAGGACGACGTCATTCTGCCATCGGCATTCAAGTTATGCGGGCCGTTAACGGATTCCGGCAATTGGAAGGGGGAAGACCAGTTACCGGCATCGTCCGCCACCAGGTTCCTTAGTATTTGCTTGCCGTCGAATAGGACCTCAATGGTGGTCTCGTTGTTGGCAAACCCACTGCCGTTAATTTGAATATTGTCTCCGGCATATGCGGAACTCGGGCTGACTGAGACACTCGGGGAAACAGTAAAAATTAGATTAGGTATCTCGTTGGCTGTAGTATTATCGCCGATTATATTCACTATATGGCTGCCCTTATTGGAGCTGGGCACGGCAAAAGAGGTGCTCCAGGAGCCATCAATTTCGGATGTGATGCCAGTTCGCACGTCCGCGGAAGAAAACTGTACTTTGATCCCTTCGGCACTGGCAAAGCCGTTGCCGGCAAGCGTTACCAGAGTGCCAACACCGCCTGAGGTAGGATCCATTGTCACAACCGGGGCGACTGTAAATTGCTTATCGGCCACATCGGAGGCTTTGGTCACATCGCCTGAGGCATCTACATAGTGGATGCCCCCGATTGATGCCGGAGCGGTCAGGCTGGTATTCCACGCGCCATTAGCATTAGCTGTAATTCCGGAACTGCCGATGACAATGACACCATCGTAGGTGACCGCAACGTTTTTCTCGCTTACGCCAAAACCATGCCCTGCAACGGAAATAGCTGTGCCCGTAGCGCCGGAATTAGGAGTTATTTCGATAAAAGGCATGACAGTAAACGTTCCAGTGTATACCAGTGTGCCGGTAGGCACCTCTATTTTTACGGTATGTTCGCCGCCATATGATTCGGGAACCGCAAAAGAGGCAGCGCCGGTTGAATCAGCCGTTCCCTGTAGAATGGATACATCATCCCATTTGATATTGTAAGAAACTCCACTGGTTAACCCGGCAGCAGTTACTTGCAGTCCGGTAACGCCTTGAGTAGGACTGATTCCCAGGTCTGCCTGAACACTCTCAACTGGGATAAGGGTCAGGACAATTGTTAAAAGTGCGACCATGGCCAGCACCTTTTTTCTCATATCCATACCTCCTTATATAAATAATATCTAAAATGCTCGGTAATTAATAGGGGGATATGCGCGCATATATCGCGTGGTACATGAAATCCCATCCGACAGGTACCTGATTGATCGTAACTAAAGCAACTAATCAAGGATTCCTAAAACGCTGACCCAATGATGAAAGAAAGTTTTGAGCCTCGATTTGACGGGTCTTCTCCTCCTCGCCCCAATTCAGCAGTTTTTGCATTTCCTTTGCTACAACTGAAACGGCGTCGGCTCCCTGGTCTTTCCGGAGCCCGATAATGCTGCGCCTCACCATGAAGTCGCTCACCGTCATGCAGCTCTCCATCTTAACCGCGTGACGGATTTGAGCGATGATATCCGGCCCGCCTGCACTGATCTGCTGTGCTCCTGAGGCTTCCTGTTTAGCAATAGCAACCACCTCACGGCAACGCGAGCCGTATAATTGTGACAAATGGCTTACAACTCCGTACGGCAGGCTGCTTTCTGTAGCAAGACCCTTCACCATCTCATCCGTGAGCTCCGGCGCTCCGGGCAACAGCTTCTCTCCCGTTACACACCGGGCTCTATTGCCCAGTTTCTTGCAAACAAGGTCAGTAGCATCCCTGGCCACGGCCCTGTACGCAGTTATTTTCCCGCCAAGGATGGTTACCAGTCCATCCAGCTTATCGATTTTACTATGGTCAATTAGCTCATGGCTTCTTGATGTGTTAGAGGCCGATTTCCCGGGTTTGAGAGCCAGTGATCTCAAGCCGGCATAAGCATAGAAAACATCGTCGGTTTTGACGTCGGGATAGGCGAAATGTAAGCCGTCCAGGATGTATTTAACATCTGCCGCACTTGCCGAGACAGCATCGAGGTTATCTTTGTAATCGGTGTCGGTTGTTCCAACAAGGGAGTATTCCCTCCAGGGGATGACGAAGAAAAGCCGGCCGTCGACCGGTGAAAAAAGTACCAGGGCATCATTGGAAATCTTGGGTATCATGATGTGAACGCCTTTGGTCCTGCGCAAATAAGCTGGTTTGTTGGGAAATATCATATCTTTGACCACGTCCACCCAGTGCCCTGCCGCGTTGACAATCAGTTTCCCTCTGGCCTGTAGTACCTCGCCGGATATTTCATCTTTTATTTCCACGCCGGTGATCCGGCTGCCTTCACGGATCAGGTTAGTGACACGGGCATGATTGACAACCGTTGCGCCGCCTTGATAGGCGGAAAGCGCAGTCTCGAAGTTAAGCCTCTCAGTTAAGGGTATTCCGCAATCTGAATACAGGTAAGAACCCTGCAGGTTTTTTACCTTCAATCCCGGTTCAAGCTCAAGCGTTTTCTTTTTAGATAAATATTTGTGATTCGGAAGGGTTTTATCGAAGGAAATTACATCATATAGCGTCACACCCATGGCCATTGTGATATTCAGGAATATGTTGTGCACGGGAATAAGAAATGACAGGTGGTGAACCAGGTGGGGGGCGATACGGAGCATAACTTCTCTCTCACTGAGGTCTTGCCTGACCAGGCCGAAATCAAGCTGGGCCAGGTAGCGCAATCCTCCGTGGATAAGCCTGGTTGAACGGGATGTAGTTCCGGAACCGAAATCATCTTTCTCGATTAACAGGGTATCCAGTCCCCGTAAGGTAATATCGCGGGCGATTCCAGCTCCCACGATGCCGCCGCCGATTACAATTACATCGTAAGTTTTACTGGGTATCGATTTGAAATCTCTTTTCATTTTTTCCACCTCAAGCTATTTTTTAATCCACCCATGAGCCCTTTCAACTGCCCGCAGCCAATTAGAATATAATTGTTCACGCTGGTCAGCAGGCATCTTAGGTTCGAATGTAGCTGAGGAGCGCCATTTTTTAGCAATTTCGTCAGTATTTTTCCATTGGCCGGTAGCCAGGCCGGCCAGATAGGCTACGCCGAGCGCGGTGGTCTCGGCTACTGCGGCAACCTGGATAGGCATGTTCGTGATGTCAGCCTGGAATTGCATCAGCAGTGAATTGGCGGTGCCGCCGCCATCCACCCTTAGAATTGGAATCTTTATGCCTGCTTCCAATTTCATGGTGTCCACTACGTCCCGAACCTGGTACGCTTCTGCTTCCAGTGTAGCCCTGGCGATGTGGCCGTTGGTGGTGCCCCTGGTTATCCCTATGATAGTGCCCCTGGCATACATATCCCAGTAAGGAGCGCCAAGGCCAGCCAGTGCAGGAACGAAATATACTCCCCCGTTGTCCGGTTCCGACGAGGCCAGTGTCTCGCTCTGGGCCGCAGTTTTAATAATTTTAAGGCCGTCGCGCAGCCACTGAATGGCCGCCCCGGTGATAAAAATGCTGCCTTCCAGCGCGTAAATGATTTTGCCTTCCAAACCCCAGGCCAGGCTGGTCAGGAGTCCTTTTTGGGAAAACGTCGGTTTTTCCCCGCTGTTAAGCAATATAAAAGAACCGGTGCCGTAGGTGTTTTTAGCCATGCCGGGCGTATAGCAAGCTTGCCCGAAGAGCGCAGCCTGTTGATCGCCTGCTATCGCACAAAGGTTAATCTCGTTTTTATCGAAAATACCGGGCGCCGTCACCGCATATGACAGGCTGGAGGGTATAACTCTGGGCAGCATATTGGAAGGAATATTGAGAGCAGAGAGGATGTCCTTATCCCATTGAAGCGTGTTGATATTGAAAAGCATGGTACGGGAGGCGTTGCTGTAATCCGTCACGTGGGCTTTGCCGCCGCTCAAATTCCAGGCGAGCCAGGTATCTATAGTGCCGAAAAGAAGTTCACCCTGCTCGGCGCGTTTTTGGCCTTCGGTAATATGGTCCAGTATCCAGCGAACTTTAGTGGCAGAGAAGTACGCATCAGGAATTAAACCTGTTTTCTGGTAGATCGCTTCAGCTAGGCCCTTGTTCTTAATGTCCTCCACCAGAGCAGCAGTACGCCGGCACTGCCATACGATAGCGTTGCTGACGGGCTCGCCGGTCTTTTTGTCCCAGACTACTGTAGTTTCGCGCTGGTTGGTAATGCCGATGCCGGCGATATCGGACAGCGAAATGCCTGCTTTTTTGATTGCTTCACGCGCAACATCCACGGATGTTTGAAATATTTCTCTTGGATCGTGTTCCACCCAGCCGGGTTGAGGGTAGATTTGTTTGATCTCCCTGTCCGCATCAGCAACCGGTTTTCCTTCCGCATCAAATAGTATAGCCGCCGTCCCGGTCGTTCCCTGATCGATGGAAAGAATATATTTGTTATCAGGCATGCTCCACCTCAATCCGATTGTGAATTCGGACTATTTTAGCATTAATAAAATCACGTTACTACTATATGACAATGCTTAAATGATAAGCCGCCAAAAGACCGCATGCCGTTTGATTTAAGGTCTTCCCGATTGTATCATAAGCTCATAAAAAACAGATTGGATTAAATGAAAGAAATGCCGGTAAAGAAAAGCAGTCGCGAGATGGTCATAGGTAACCTGTTGCTGGCCGTCAACCGCCTGGAGAAATGTAAAGAATTTTCGCTGCTGATGCCCGAGGTGCGTGTCAATGTGGTCTACGCAATGCAGGGAGCTAGAACCGGCAAGGACGTGGCTGCAATCGACGGCAGGATAACGGTGGTAAACGGGTATCCTCATGCATCGGGCATGCCGCAGTGGGGTGCCTCTGACCATATGGCCCGGCTTATTCTTGAGGCGCGTAAATATAACCCCTTGATCAATGCGGGCATCAATTTCAAATGTGATAAAAAAGTAATCAGAGTAGTTAAGAGATATGCCCGGGAAAAGAAGTTGCCGTACGGCTGGATCGATAGGACAAAAGAGCCCCCGGAGGCCTCCGATATCGACGGTATGTCGATTCCGTGGAAGGTTAAATATTTAGTTGAGCAAGGCGGACGGGTGCCGGTATTGTTCTACGAAGGCGATGGCTGGGGTAAAGAGCCCTTGTTTTTTGCGCTGGGGGAGGATGCACAGGGTGTGGTCAATATGGCTATGGAAATTGCCCGCATATTTAAGCTGGAATATGCTGGCAAATAAGTTAAGAGAAAATCGATGGAAGCTGACGATAAAAATAAAGAACTGGTTGCTAAAATAGTTGAGCTTAAACATAAACGCCGCGCAGTTATCCTGGCGCATAACTATCAGCGCCCGGAAGTGCAGGACATCGGAGATTTTGTCGGCGATTCCCTTGAACTGAGCAGGGAAGCAGCCAAAACCGATGCCGAAGTGATCGTATTTTGTGGCGTGCATTTCATGGCGGAGACTGCTTCCATTCTTTCTCCCAATAAAACCGTGTTGCTGCCGGACCAGGGCGCCGGTTGTCCGATGGCCGATATGATCACGGCCAAAGACCTTATTGAAAAAAAGAGAGAATTGCCGGGTGTACATGTAGTATGCTACGTCAACTCTTCGGCGGCCGTAAAAGCCGAATCCGAGATATGCTGTACATCTGCCAACGCCGTCGAAGTCGTAAAAAGCATAGGCGAAGGCGAGATCTTGTTTGTACCGGACCAATACCTGGGACAGTATGTAGCTACCCAGGTAAACCGACCGCTGATTGTATGGCAGGGCTACTGCCCGACCCATGCCAAGATTCAACCCGAAGATATATTGCAGCAGAAAGAGAAATATCCCGATGCGCTGGTGCTGGTGCATCCCGAATGCCGGCCGGACGTGATTGCACTAGCCGACAAGGTACTGAGTACAGGCGGCATGATAAAATTTGCACGTCAGACTGATGCCAGGGTAATGATCATTGCAACGGAAAGCGGCCTGTTGCACAGGCTGGGCAAAGAGAATCCCGGAAAAACCTTCGTCCCTGTTACACGTAAGGCGCTTTGCCCCAATATGAAAAAGATCACACTTGAGAAGGTGCTATGGTCACTGGAGGATATGAAATACGAGATTAAAGTGCCGGAAAATATCAGGGTGAGAGCTAAATTGGCTCTGGATAAAATGCTGGCTATATAATTTTGTTGTGTCCGGTTATTGAATTAACATTTTTATAGTGGGGTAAGATGAGAAAAGTATATATGGATAATGTGGCGGCCACTCCGTTGCTCCCTGAGGTGAGGGAGGCCATGATGCCCTTTCTCCAGGAAACATTTGGAAACCCTCAATCCTTGCATTCATGGGGAGATGGTGCACGGGATGCTCTGGAAAAAGCGCGTGAGCAGGTAGCTACCCTGATAGGTGGTGGTGCCGAAGAAGTGTTCTTCACATCCAGCGGCACCGAATCCAATAATATGGCCATCAAGGGGATGGCCAAAGCCAGGGCAGACAAAGGGAAGCATATTATAATTTCCGCCATTGAGCATTTCTCCGTCATGAATTCTGCCCGTACGCTGGAGAAAGAGGGGTTTGAGGTTACCGTGGTCCCTGTGAATAACTATGGCCTAGTGGATCCGGACGAAGTGGCCCGCAATGTCAGAAAGGATACGGTACTTGTTTCCATCATGCATGCCAACGGAGAGGTAGGGACGATTGAGCCAATAGCAGAAATTGCCAAACGATTGTCCAAAGACGGCCCCGCTTTCCACACCGACGCGGTGGTAAGCGCAGGCAACATACCGATTAATGTTAAGGAACTGGGCGTCCATGCTTTGAGCCTGGCGGGCAACCAGTTTTACGGACCGCGCGGCAGCGCTGCAATCTGGGTGAAGCGAGGCACGCGGATATTGCCTCTCATGGACGGCGGTATCCAGGAAGGAGGCCGGAGGCCTGGCACAGAAGATGTACCGGCAATTGTGGGATTGGGAAAGGCAGCGGAGATAGCCAAAACGGCAATCCCGGAAAAAAGCAGCAAATTTATCCGCCTGCGCGATTTGTTGATAGAAGGGGTGCTGAGCAAAGTCGAGCATTCTATGCTGACAGGACATCCTACTCAGCGTTTACCCAATTATGCCAGTTTCTGCCTGAGGTTCGTCGAGGGTGAGGGGATGTTAATGTTGCTGGACAGTCACGGTATCGCTGCGGCCAGCGGGTCTGCCTGCACTTCCCGTGCGCTGAAGGCGTCGCACGTGCTGCTGGCTATGGGGATATCCCATGAAGTATCACAGGGTTCCATGCTGTTTACCATGGGACTGGATAACACGCAAGAGGATGTTGCGTATGTCGTGGAGAAACTGCCGCAGGTTGTCGACCGGTTGAGGCAGATGTCTCCTTTGTATTCAAAATTTATCAAAGAGCAGAAGGGGTGATAGCTATGCCTGTATACAGCGAAAAAGTAATGCAACACTTTATGAACCCGCATAATGTGGGTGAAATAGCCGATGCCGATGGGATCGGGGAAATTGGTAACCCGGTCTGTGGGGACATGATGACGTTTTATATAAAGGTGAAAGATAACCGCCTGGAGGACGTAAAATACAAGACGTTCGGCTGCGGGGCGGCCATCGCGGTCTCCAGCATGGTAAGCGACATGGTAAAGGGGAAAACACTGGAGGAAGCTCTGACCGTCACGCCCACCATGGTGGCCAAAGAGCTGGAAGGACTTCCCAAGAACAAATTCCATTGTTCAAACCTTGGTGCACAGGCGCTAAGGAAAGCTATCAGGAACTACGCCATTAAAAATAAGATTGATATACCGGGTCTTACTGATCAAGAAGAACCGGAGGAGGAAGATGAACATGCCTGCGAAACCTAAAAAAGATGAAAAACCCGTAATTTGCCGCTGCGTCTGCCCGTACTGCGACGTAGAAATCATCGTGGAGGATTCGCCTTTTTGCAATGTTTGCAAGGTGAGTTTTGGGAGATGTGCCAGTTGTGGAGCGGTGATTATGGAAGAAAAAGCAGTCAAATGTCCGAGCTGCGGCAAACCACTTAAAAAATAGGAGGTCGGGTATGGCCGAGAAAGAAAAGATGACCCTTATCCTTTTCTCGGGTGAAATGGATAAGGCACTGGCAGCATTCAATATAGCGGTCGGCGGGGCCAGTTCAGGTATGGATGTAACCATATTCTTTACGTTCTGGGGACTTAACGTAATAAAGAAGAACGAAGGTAGCATAAAGAGCAAGGGCATTATGCGCAACATGTTGAACTTCATGAACCGCGGCGGCGCCAAACGATTGCCCCTGTCAAAGTTCCATATGATGGGGGTGGGCAAGGCAATGATGCAGAGGCTGATGAAGGATATTAATTTCCCACAGGTGGATGAGCTGATCAAATTGGCCAAAGAGCTTGACGTAAAGTTTATCGCCTGTACCACCACCATAGGTATGATGGGTATTACTAAGGATGCCTTTATCCCGGAGGTCGATAGCTTTGCCGGCGTTGCCACGTATATCGCTGAAGCCAGTAAAAGCAAAATAAGTCTGTTTATTTAGGAGTGGTACTATGAAAGCTGATGTGACCGTTGATTGCCTCGGCCTGTACTGCCCGATGCCTATAGTACATACCGCCAAGAAAATAAAAGAAATGCAGCCCGGCCAGGTGCTTGAAGTCGTTGCCGATGATGAGGGGATCAAGGTGGACATGCCCAACTGGGCAAAAATGACCGGGAATGAGTTCCTGGGCATAGAGGAAGAGGGTAAAAAACTACACGTTTTCGTGAAAAAAGCTCAATCCTAATGTACTTGATTGCAATGGCTTAGGGGCGTTGATATAATTTCTTACAGTTATAGTCGAGTTTTGTAGCTAGCTACAGCAGAACGGGCTGTGCAAGAAGGGAAAATGACAGCAAAGCCTCGAAAGAGCGTTGTGCAAAATATAATCAAAAACTTACTGGAGATGGAGATCCCCGAGATTCAGACTGCGTCGAAGGAATTGGCAGAATGGATAAAACAGCTTGAACAGCATAGCTTTAAATTGCAGCACTATGCTACCGAAATCGAGAGTTGGGCCTCTGAGGAAGAGGAAGACGATTCGATTGAGTTAACCGACTTAATAAAAGACCTTGAGGCCACTCTGACCGATATGCGTAAAACCGGAACGGCGGGGGCCCTTTTAGGCGCACTGGAGGCTGAAGAACCCGGGGAGGTCTCCAACAGAGGGCAACGCAGCAGCTATGGCAGGACTGGGAGGATTTTGAAGGAGCCAAAGATGCTGCCCAAAGCAGAGATCAAAGAATCGGAAGAAACAATGCCGGTGAAGCAGATAGAACAGTACAAGCCCATTGAGGAATCGACTAGGAAGGAACCTTCAAAGAGGGCTTCAGCCAGAAAAGAAACTACCAGAAAAGAACCTGCCAGGACGCCGCAGGGTGTTCTGATAGCTAAAGATAGCGAGAAGACACGGGTAAAGGCCGAATTGCCGACAGGCGGAAAGGAACTTGCAAAGCGTGATGCTGCCAGGACCCACAGCGAAAGCGAAGAGGGTCCTAAGGGGTATTTAACACCCGAAGGGTTCGTAATAAGACGGCTACGCCCATAGATCAGGTTTCATGCCCCTGTAGCTCAGTGGATAGAGCAGCGGTTTCCTAAACCGCGTGTCGTGCGTTCGACTCGCACCAGGGGTACCACATCCTGCCTTAATACCTTCTCAGATAACATGCCGATCTATGTTGATATTGTCCTGCTTTTTCCCTGCCAAATATCAATCTTTTCATTTCATGATCAAGAGATTCCGGGCATCCGGCCAGCATCATTCTTGAAGCAGCGCGAATACTTGCCAATTTTTATATAGCTGATGTAAGATTTAGTTCGCCTAAATTGACGGTGCACTCTGGTGCAGGGCTCTTTAAAAAGTCAGAATATTTAGTATAATTTAGGGGCGTAGCTCAGTCTGGTAGAGCAGCGGTCTCCAAAACCGCGTGTCGTGGGTTCGAATCCTGCCGCCCCTGCCATGCCGAGGTGGTGGAATCTGGTAGACACGCCATCTTGAGGGGGTGGTGGGCGTAAGCCCGTAGGAGTTCAAATCTCCTCCTCGGCACCAAATTGAATATTAGCTTTATATGGCACGAGCGGAAGTAATTCAGTGGTAGAATGCCTCCTTGCCAAGGAGGATGTCGCGGGTTCGAGCCCCGTCTTCCGCTCCATTTTTATTTCGTGGCGGCGTAGCCAAGTGGTTAAGGCGGGGGTCTGCAAAACCCCTATGCAGCGGTTCAAATCCGCTCGCCGCCTCCAAAAGATATGCCGAGGTGGCGGAATGGCAGACGCGGCGGACTTAAAATCCGCTTCCCTCACGGGAGTGTGGGTTCAAGTCCCTCCCTCGGCATTAGCCCTCTCATATCTTTAAGAAAGCTGTCTGTAATAAAGTGGAGCGGTAGATTAGGTGGGTGGTTTTGATTGCTCTATTAAGATCGGTAATTCAGGCCAGCTTGACAGTGGCGTCGTTCTTGATGTGATCGATAAACCGCAAGTACATTTTGGTGCGCAGCTCATTCCTGTAGCTGTAAGGAGTCACGAATTTCCCCTTAAGCCATATCCTGTTCTCATCGACATGTATTAAAACATGGCGATTACTCTCAGCCTCATGCAGAAAGGCCGGATAATTATCCTTGAAGGCCTCTTTGGACTGCTTCACGTACACTTCGTCTTCGCTGTTGATAATATCTTCGAGAAGCCAAACGGCATGCGCTATATCGCTGTCGGATGATATAGGTATACGTATTTCATCGAAAATATAGTCGCATTGCATTATTTTGCAGTTTTTCTCATAGTTTTTCGAGAAATTCAGCACCGGCTGGTCCAGCACAATCAGGTTGGGCACATGTAATATTTTACCTGTAAGCTCGCCGCCCAATTTCTCATCCTCGCCCACTTCATCCAGCGTAAGGTAAAAGATGCCGATGTGCCGGACATCCCCCTTGTATCTATCAATCCTTATGCGGTCGCCTTCGTGAAGCATATTTGAGAAGACTATGATGAAATAGCCGAAGTAGCTGGCAACGTATTTTTGAAGGGCCAGCGCCAGGCCGATGGCGATGATGGAGATATAGATGGCCAGGTTGCTGTAAAGTGCGACCGCGACTAGTGTAGCGAGGGCGCAAAATGCGGTGAAGAGCGCCAGTAAACGGGTTTTCATTTCTTTGTTATATGCCGGTCATGACCCGGAAAATGCCGTTGGCATTATCAACCGAGACGTAGTAGTCGCCGGGATCTCCGGCAACGATCATGAACGTAACCTCTTGACTTTGGCCGGGATTGAGGGCGACATCGTTTACCGCCTCTAATTGATGATTGACTTTGAATTCGGCCTTATGTGTTACCGGATCAGGCCCGGGGTTGACCAGTGTGGCAACTATCCCGACTGTGCTGCCCGGCCGCACCCTGTCTGGCAATATCTGCAGATTTGTAATGGTCGTTGTATCATAGACAGGTTCTTCTTTAACCGGCACCTGTGCAGGGGGGGCAGAGATATAGCTTGGCATGCTTGATTGTCCGCCGGCAGTCTTATTTCTGAGAATGGATACGACGGAAACTAGCGCTTTCAAGCCGGTTGTTTCGGGAACTGCGACATCATTGGAACGCTGGGCATTTAGCAGAGAAGTAAAATGAGCTATTTGCTCTTCTATAGCGGCAGCTTTTTTTTCGGGGTTTTTAGATAACTTCAAATAAGCGGCTGCAGAAAGTTGGCCTACCTTAAACCTGGTCTCCATGTTGGCCAATTCCTGCTTATATACGGATAGTTCAGTAGATTTGGTATTGATTTTTTTATTCAAATCCTGCCGGATGAGATCGATTTTAGCCAGTGCATGCTGCAGGTTGGATGAATATTCCATTTTAAGCGCGTTATAGGAGACATCATTTACAGCGGCGTCGTTGCGAAGTTTTTCCAAATTGCTCAGGAACACCTCAGCCCTTTCTTTCTCCATAAATGCCGTGCGCAGAATATTTTCCATATCAACAAACCACTTCAATTAATATTAACATTAATTAAATTCCGGCATCCAAAGTTATCGCACCTTCTTCCTTACAATAACCGCTTTAACGGCTTCCTCTATGTCCCCGGCCGTCAGCCCCTGCATTTCAAGCAGCTCTTCAGGCTTGCCTGATTTGCAGTAAGTATCGTTGATGCCCAGCGATGAGAGCGGAACAGGGTTGTTGCAGGATATGATTTGAGCTACCATGCTCCCCAGCCCACCGTGCAGGAGATGTTCTTCTGCCGTGATAATGGCACCTGTATCTGAGGCTGCATCAAGAATTGATTTTTGGTCTATGGGCTTTAGCGTCGACATGTTCAGCACACGGCACCGGACGCCTGATTTGCTCAAAAAGTCCGCTGCCTGCACTGCCATGGACACCATTATGCCTGCGGCAATTATCGTGCAATCTTCTCCATCCCTGAGCCTGTCAGCCCGGCCTAATTTAAATGAGCAACCGTTGGGATATAAAACCGGTGTTTTAGAACGCCCCAGCCTTACGTAAAAAGGCCCTTCGGTGGCTATCGCCGTTTTAATGACTTCCACGGTTTCAATGGCGTCCGACGGAACGACGACATTGAAGTGGGGTAGCGAACAGTAAAGAGAGATATCTTCGATAGCCTGGTGTGATGAGCCGTCTTCTCCAACGGTAATCCCCCCATGCGTTGCAACTACCTTTACGTTGCTGTGAGGCTGTGCAATGCACATGCGCACCTGGTCGAAGCATCTGCTCGAAGCGAATACGGCGAAGGTGCTGGCAACGGGGATTTTTCCACAGGAAGCAAGGCCGGCGGCAATGCTTATCATATTCTGCTCGGCCAATCCACACTCGATAAACCGGTCCGGGAAGGCCTGTGCGAAATACTTGGTCATGGTGGAACGTGAGACATCGGCATCCAGGACAATAATCCGGTTATCGGTAGCGGCCAGTTTGGTCAGTACTCTACCGAAGGCTTCACGGGTAGTCAGGTCGCTGTAATTCGTCATGCTAACTCTTTAAGGGCCAATTCAGTTTCAGCCTTATTGGGTGCTTTGCCATGGAAATCAACGTTATTTTCCATGAAGCTCACGCCCTTGCCTTTAACCGTATGGGCCACGATAACCACGGGATGAGCCGTAACCTTCTTTGCCTTATTTAGTGCATCGATAATCTGTGCGATATCATGCCCATCGATTTCCATTACTTCCCAGTTGAAGGAACGCCATTTATTTGCAAAGGGCTCCAGGTTCATTATGTCCTTGGTAGTACCATCGAGTTGCAGGCCATTATAGTCCACTATGGCGGTTAAGTTATCCAGCTTATAATTGGGTGCAAACATGGCTGCTTCCCATACCTGGCCCTCATCGCATTCCCCGTCACCCAGCAAAACATAGATGTGGTAGTCTTTTCTATCCAGCTTGGCTGCCAGCGCCATGCCGATTCCAACAGACAGCCCCTGCCCTAGAGAGCCTGCCGATACATCCACGCCGGGCGTTAAAGTACTGTCGGTGTGCCCCTGAAGACAGGTTCCCGCTTTACGCAGCGTATCCAGCCATTCCAGCGGGAAATATCCGCATTCGGCCAGTGCGGCGTACAAAATGGGTGCAGCGTGCCCCTTGCTGAGAATAAACCGGTCCCGGTCGGGCCAGTGAGGTTTTTTAGGATCATGCCGCATGACGCTGAAGTAAAGCGCGGTTACGATATCGGCGGCCGAAAGCGATCCGCCCGGATGGCCGCTGCCGGCCTTAGAAATCATGGAGATAACGTCACGCCGCAGTTTACGGGCGGTGTTTTCCAGGTTATTGATGTTGTTATCTGTCATACTTGCAAGATATTACGGGAGCTGCCGGCGAGAGAGATGGGTTTAGCTGTATCTGGGTTTATTATAGGATACCGCAGATTAAGATGTCTATTTTAAATCGCGCTGTTCGCTCCTTCAATTGAGATTAGCACGACTGTAAATTATAATGCTTATAATGATTATCGATGTGCATACCCATATTTTCTCGCCGGAAACAATCGATCGCCGGGACGATATCTGCTATTCGGACGCTTGCTTCAGGCTCCTGTATTCGCATCCCAAAGCCCGGATGTATTCGGTCGACGAATTAATTAGAAATATGGACGAGCGCGGGATATCCAGGTCGGTTGTGCTGAATATCGGCTGGGAGAGCCAGGATATGTGTTGCAGGACCAACGACTATATCATTGGGTCCGTTGCCAGGTATCCTGACAGGCTGATTGGATTTTGTGCAGTTCAGCCCTCTGATATACAAGCCGCCATCAGGGAGGTCGAAAGATGCGGCGCCTGCGGTATAAAAGGCATAGGTGAATTACGCCCGGACGTTCAGGGCTTCGGTCTAAACCAAAACGAGTCTTTGGATGCCTTTGTCGAGGCGCTCATGAGAGATAAAATGGTGCTTTCTCTGCATGCTTCAGAGCCGGTAGGGCATGAGTATCCCGGCAAGGGCAATATGGTACCGGGGCTGCTGTATGAATTTATTAAAAAATACCCGGAGCTTAAAGTAATACTGGCGCATTTCGGAGGAGGATTGCCTTTCTATGAATTGATGCCGGAGGTCAAGCAGTTTTTAAAAAACACGTATTATGACACGGCAGCGGCGCCATTCTTGTATAATCCCGACATCTATAATGCACTTGGGATAATCTCACAGAACGAAAAATTAATGTTTGGCAGCGATTGGCCCTTAATCGATCCGGCCAGGGTCATTGACCAGATAAAGGCAACCGGACTGGGAAAAGAACAGACGGAGAATATCCTCTATGGCAACGCTTTCAGGCTCTTTGGCCCGGCGGATGGTCAGCCGAAGGCTAAAAAATGATCGATCAGCAAATCCGTGCTTTTATAGCCATTGAGCTGCCGGCCGAGCTCAGGAAAAGAATGGGCGAGTTTCAGGCCGGACTTAAGGGGCCGCAGCAGAAATTCGTTAAATGGGTGAACCCCGGCTCCGTGCATCTTACCCTGAAATTCTTAGGCAATGTAAAAGAGAAGCAGTTGGATTCCATTAAAAAAGAACTGCAAGATATAGCAAAGGAAAGCCGGACTTTTTCCATTGCGACATCCGAGACCGGTTGCTTTCCAAATTTAAAAAGGGCACGCGTTTTCTGGTTGGGATTGGATGGTGACATCGATCAGTTGCTAAAGCTGCAGGGTAGAATCGATGAAGCTCTATCACGTATGGGTTTTGCAAAGGAAAATCGGCCCTTTACTGCGCATCTGACACTGGCCAGGCTTAAAGAGGACTGCTCCATGGCGGACAGATTGGAATTTGCCGAATTAGTTAAGGATGCGAACTTCGAACGGCCGTTCTCAATGAAGATTGAAGCCGTTTCTCTGATGCGAAGCCAGCTTACACCGGCCGGAGCAGTGTACACCCAGTTGGCGGAGTTTCGGTTGACTGTACGGTAAATGAATTGACTGGCCGTCAACAAGCCCAATTTATTTGCTATTGAATTTTGATTAATGCTATACTTTATGCATCCTTGGAGGAGGTGGAAATAATAGTGGAAAACTATTCCTTTCCAAAGTGTTTAAAATGCAAAACCGGTGATTTGGTTCCGCTGTCCGATTTCGGAAGCCAGGGGGCAGCGATACATTATAAAGCCTGGGTATGCACTAATCCTGAATGCGGGTTCAACTTGAAAATCCGGAATGGCGACATATATTTGAATGAGCCTATTTTCAGCGGCGCCAGCCATACGTTGCGATCTCATTAAGATATAGTTACAGGCGGTAGAGTACAGCAGAAATAAATGGAGTTAAAGTTTTGACCGGATGGTTGAAACAACTCCGCAACGAAGTCATCGATTTATTCTTTCCGCGGGAATGTATAGGATGCGGCGAAATCGGTGGCTTTATTTGTAATAGTTGCGCTAAAAAGCTGCCCAGAATCTATCCGCCTTTATGTCAGAGATGCGGCAGGCCGGAATCAAGCGGTCGTTACTGTCAGGAGTGCTGGGGAAAGCAGAATAATCGCATAGATGCTGTGCGCTCAGTATTTGTCTTCGAAGGGACCATCAGGACAGCAATCCATGAACTTAAATATCGCAACCTGCGAGATATATCCGTCAACCTGGGTGAATATATGGCTGAATACTATAGAAATAATGGGTTGAAAGGCGATTGTTTGTTGCCGGTGCCGTTGCACGAAAAACGCATACGCGAACGGGGATATAATCAGTCGGAGTTGCTGGCGAAGGAAATAGCCAGACACGTTGAAGTGCCGGTTAAGGGCCACCTGGTCACGCGTATGAGGAATAATATGCCGCAGGCGCGTACCTCAAACGCCGATGAGCGCAGGACAAACATGGAAAATGTATTCAGGTGCCAGAGCCCTGAGATAGCGGGAAAGAATATTATTATCATTGATGACGTTTGCACATCAGGCAACACGCTCGAGTCCTGCGCTGCTGTATTAAAGGGAGCCGGAGCAAAAAGCGTTATTGGTTTTACCCTGGCCAGGGAAATATTGAGCAGGAGTTAATAATGGAAATCCAGGTAATTGCCAGAAATATTAAATTGGATCCCGTCGAAAAAGAATATGCAGAGGAAAAACTGGCAAAGCTGCATAAATACCTCAACACTATCAGCACCATCAAGCTGGAACTTGTGGATGAAAAGTCCAAAGTACGGCCGATCTATACTGCCCAGGTAACCATAAATATCAATGGGTTTCTGCTGAGAGGAGAACATAAAGGTGACAACATCCGCTCCGCCGTCGATGGGGTAGTTGAGGTGTTGGAACGGCTGGTTACTAAATATAAGAAAAGGTACGAAATCAATAAGGGCAGGGAGCCGGAATCCATCAGAAAACTTGTCGAAGCAGAAGAAAAAATGGAAGCCGATAAGTCACGGGTAGCCAAATCGAAAAGCTTTTTGGTCAAACCCATGACCACCTCGCAGGCCATCGACCAGATGGAGTTTATAGGCCACGATTTCTTTATATTCTTGAATGCCAGGGATAATTCCGTTAATGTAGTTTATATACGCAAAGACGGTAGATACGGGCTGATACAGCCGCAGTTTTCCTAGGTTTCAGCCATAGAATATTAAAAGGGCGGGTGAATGGTGGTCAAGCTAAAAGTTAAGGAAACCCTGCTCCAGGCGATCCAGGGAGACATTACAAGGGAAAAGGTGGATGCCATCGTGAATGCTGCCAATTCGAGTCTGATGGGTGGTGGGGGTGTGGATGGGGCCATACACCGCGCCGGTGGACCTGCCATTGTAGAAGAATGCCGCCAGATTGTTTCCGAACAGGGACGCCTGCCGGCCGGCAAATCTGTAATCACCACTGGAGGAAAGCTGCCGGCTAAATATGTTATCCATACCGTTGGGCCGGTGTGGCGGGGAGGCAGCGGTGGCGAGGAGGCTACTCTTGCGAGTTGCTATACGCAATGTTTGAAGCTGGCGACGGCCAACCAGATTAAGAGCATTTCCTTCCCGGCAATCAGTACCGGGGTTTACGGCTATCCTCTCGATCCGGCAGCCCGCACTGCGATGGATAGCGTCATCAATTACTTGAATTCCAATTCGACTACTGTGAAGCAAGTGCGTTTCGTTCTATACGATACAAATGCGTACAATGTATATGTAGCCGAGTTTGCCAGAATCGGCGGCGTATAGCTGGAGGTCTTTTATTATGTTTTATACTTTAATTCATACGCGCTGGGGTTGGGTTGGAGCGCTGTTCACCGAGAAAGGGCTTAAAAAATTGACGTTCCCAGCTGGAAGCAAGGTGGAAGCAAAAAAAAGACTGAAAATTGACGGCGTGCAGGCCGATTATATGGAAGCCGGCAGATTCAAGGGATTGGAACAACAGTTGGTCAATTATTTCAACGGAAAACCTGCGAAATTTGAATCTGCGTTGGATCTTAGCGGGTCTACTCAATTTCAAAGGGATGTATGGCATACAGTCGCAGGTATCCCTTACGGCCAGGCGAAAAGCTATAAATGGGTGGCGGACAAAATGGGGCGTAAAAACGCCTATAGGGCGGTTGGCCAGGTGCTGGCCAGGAATCCAATGCCCATTATCATTCCGTGTCACAGGGTGATCCGTAAAAACGGGACGCCGGGCGGTTTTGCTGGAAAAGCTGGCATTATCGAGACCAAAATCAAACTATTGTCGCTGGAAGGTTGTAAGCTGAATTAGAATTACTGGATTAGGTAGAAGTGAATTGATAGAGCACGCTTACGCTGACGTAAAGGATATTAAACTTCACTATGCATACACCGGCACAGGTGACCTGATGATGTTTCTGCATGGATTTCCCGAATATTGGGGTATGTGGCAGAAACAGCTGGGTGAATTCGGCCGTGATCACCTGGCAGTGGCGCCGGATATGCGGGGCTTCAATCTCTCCTCTAAGCCCGAAGGTGTCGATCAATACAAGCAGTCAATCCTGGTGGAGGACATACATCAATTTGCTGAAAACCTGGGTTATAAGAAATTCACCCTGGTTGCGCACGATTGGGGCGGCGCCATTGCCTGGCTTTTTGCCATGTTTTTCCCTCAATACCTGGAAAAGCTGGTTATGATTAATTCTCCTCATCCGGTAACTTACGAGAGGGAGCTGCGTAATAATCCCGACCAGCGCCGGGCCAGCGGCTACATAGTGGCGTTCAGGAAACCGGGCATCGAGTCGAAATTATCCGAAAACAACTACTCACTGCTGTTAAAGCTGGCTTTTGGCGAGCTGATCAAAAGCGGCGTGCTCAACGCGCAAGATATACAGGGATATATCGACGCCTGGTCACAGCCTGGAGCGTTGACGGGAGGTTTAAACTACTACCGAGCAAGCAATATGAGCATCCTTGAGAACTATGAGGAAGCCATAAAAAAGCCGGCCCGGGCCGAATCATTGCCTGTAATTAATGTCCCAACACTGGTCATATGGGGAGAAAAGGATACGGCCCTGCTGCCTGGCTGTATTGACGGGCTGGGAAAATATGTAACTAATTTGATCGTCAAGAGGGTGCCGGATGCGACGCACTGGATAGTCCGGGAGAAGCCTGCCTTGGTAAATCAACTGATCAGGGAATTCATTAAGCCTTAGAGGATGTGGGGCGGTTAATAGGACAGTATGGGATCAAGCTCTTTCATAAGGTCGTTGCAGTAGTCGATTTTAATATCGGGGACATCGAGCCGGGTCACCTTGTCGCCGTCGCTTATTGCCAGTTGCACGCTGTCTCTCCCCGGATACCTTTTTAAGACCTCCATGATGCGCTGCAGGTATGCGCGATCCTGCTCCGTATCGCTGCTCTGATTGAGGTTTATCACCAGCTTTTTGGGTGCTTGGTAGTGGTTATTGTTTTCCACCGGCGGCCTGGCTGCTTCAGGCTCGTATTTTCTCACTCGGCTGCAGCTAATGCTCACTCGGTCTTCCCTGACTTTAACAGTCCCTTCTATAATCAGTATATTGCCCTCGACCCACAGGTCCTGCGTTTGTGTGTATATATTGGACCAAACTATTACTTCGATGCTCCCATTCAAATCCTCGAAGGTGGCGATGACGAAAACGTTGTTATTTTTGGTGGATGCATGCCTGACGGACGAGATCATGCCGGCTACGATTACCTTTTCTCCGGCCATCTCGTTGGTTATCTGGCCGCATAGAACGCTGGCGTGTTCGGCCAGCTTTGAGGCTAGGGCCGATAGTGGATGCTCAGAGAAAAATGTGCCCATCAATTCCTTTTCCCACGCCAGTTTTTCCGGAAGCGCTGCATCGAAATTATCCAGGTCCAGCGCCGGCAGCGGCACGGAAACACTCTGGCCGAATATGTCGAACATGCTGGACTGGCCGCTTTCCTTTTGCTTCTGCCCTCGCTGTGAAAGGGACATGATGCGGTCCACGTCGGCCAGGAGAGAGCCGCGCTGGCCAAGGCAATCGAAGGTGCCCGTTTTTATGAGGCTCTCCATAACCTTTTTATTGACGTAGCGCAGGTCGACCCGGCTGCAGAAGTCCTCAATGGACTTGAATTCCCCCCCGCGGTAACGCTCAGCCAGTATCGGTTCCAGCGCATTGGTGCCCACGTTTTTGATCGAGGCAAGGCCGAACCTGATGCCCGCATTTTTGCCTTTCCCTTCGACGACAAAGTCCGCGTGGCTGTGATTTACGTCCGGTCTGAGCACTTCTATATTAATACGACGGCACTCTGCAACAGCCGTGACGATCTTTTCCTGCTTGTCATAGTACGTATTCAAAAACGCCGTCATATACTCTACCGGGTAATTAGCCTTGAGGTAGGCTGTTTCGTAGGCTATGCGTGCATAGCTGACGGAGTGCGCCTTGTTAAAGGCGTAGCCGGCGAACGGCTCGATTAACCCGAATATGGCGTTGGCCTCATCCAATGTATATCCCTTGGTTTTGGCACCCTCGATGAAGTTCTGCTTCTCCTTCTTCATGACCTCGGGGATTTTCTTGCCCATGGCCTTGCGTATAATGTCGGCGCGGCCCAGGCTGTAACCGGCAAACCTTTGAACTATGAAAAGCACCTGATCCTGGTAGACTATCACTCCGTAAGTATCCTCGAGGATGGGCAGAAGGTCGGGATGTGGGTAGTGGACCGACTCAATCCCGTGTTTGGCCCTGATAAAGGTTGGAATGTGTTCCATGGGGCCCGGACGGTACAGGGCTACCATGGCTGCGATATCGGTGAATTTGGTCGGCTGAAGCTCCTTAATGTAGCGCCGCATGCCCGGGCTTTCCAGTTGGAATATGCCGGTGGTTTCCCCCGATGCCAGAAGTTCAAACGACTTTTTATCGTCCAGCGGGATATTTAAAAAATCTATTTCCTTGCCCTGATTTTCGAAGATCACCTTCTTGGCTTCGGCCAGCAGAGTGAGGTTGGCCAGGCCCAGGAAATCCAGTTTGAGCAGGCCCAGCTTGGCCACGTTATCCATGGAAAACTGGGTCATGGTAGCGTTCTGGTCCCCGTCCTTATTGGCCTTTTGCAGCGGCAGGTATTGAGTCAAAGGCTCCCGGGAAATTACCACGCCGGCGGCATGGGTGCTGGAATGCCTGGAAATGCCTTCCAGCTTTTTAGCCGTGTCCAGGAGTTTGCGGATAAGGTCGTCGGCGGCATACATATCCTGGAGCTCTTTGACTTCCAGGAAGGCTTCATCCAGCCGTATATTGGGACGTGTTGGTATCAGTCTGGCCACCTGGTCGACAGTACCGTAATTCAGGCCCAGCGCCCTGCCGACGTCCCTGATGGCAGCCCTGGCGCCAAGGGTCCCGAAGGTTATGATCTGTGCGACGTGGTCGCTGCCGTATTTATGGTTGGCGTAAGAAATGACTTCGTCGCGTCGGTCGTCCTGGAAATCGAGGTCGATATCCGGCATTTCGCGGCGCTCGATATTCAGAAAACGTTCGAAAACCAGATTATAGGTGAGGGGGTTGATGTCCGTTATGCCCAGGCAGTAAAGCGCCAGGCTGGCTGCCGCGCTGCCGCGGACGCCGAAGAATATGCCGTTTTGGCGGACAAAGGATATAAGATCGTGAACTACCAGGAAATAGTCGGCGAATTGTGTCTTCTCGATAACGTCCAGCTCGTAGGCCAGCCGTTTCTCAGCTTCGGTGTCGGCGTCCGGCAGGCGCTCTTTTAAGCCCCTCCAGCAGAGGACGGACAAATGAGACTGCGAATTTTTGCCGGGCGGCAGTTCCACCTGAGGCAGATGGGGCTTGCCGAATTCTATCTCGACATCGCAAAGGTCGGATATTTTTTGCGTATTTTCTATAGCTGACGGCAGGTCTGCATACGCGTCCGCCATTTCCTTAGGGCTCTTTAAATAGAAATAATCGCCCGCCATCTTTAAACGCCTTTCGTCATTTACCGTGGTATTGGTCCCGATGCAGAGCAGGATATCTTGGATGTAGGCATCTTCCTTATTGACATAATGTACATCGTTGGTTGCCACCAGCGGGATATCCAGTTTAGAGGCAAGCTTGATGAGGCGGGCGTTGATTATTTCGATGTCGGGGATGGGGTGTCTCTGTATTTCTATATAAAAATGCTGGAAATTGTCCTTGTACCAGCTTGCTGTTTCCTCAAGGATATCCTCACGGTTCTGCAGGATAAGGCGGCCCAGCTCGCCCTGCGCGCAGCCCGAGAGCAGGATCAGGCCCTCTTTATATTTGCACAGCAGCTCTTTATCTATCCTGGGCTTGTAATAGAACCCTTCGGTACTGGCCAGCGTCACCAATTGAATTAGGTTGCTGTAGCCTGTATTATTCATAGCCAGGAGGGTTAGATGCGAATTGCCCTTGTTGGAAGGGTCTTTGGTTCTGAAATTATGGGCGGCGACGTAGACTTCGCACCCTATGATAGGTTTAATGCCGCATTCCCTGGCACACTTGTAAAAATCGATGACGCCATACATGTTGCCATGATCGGTAATAGCCAGGCTTTGCATGCCTAGGTCTTTGGCTTTGTGGATTAGAGGGACAACCCTGCAGTACCCGTCAAGTAAACTATACTCAGTATGAACGTGGAGATGGGTAAACATACTATGCACCTGCGGAACGGTTAGAATTATATCACAAGAGATTTTAGGCGCTCACGCTAATATAAACGGTAAAATATCGTCCGGGGTCAATGCTCGAGGATCTAATAATGAAATATGTTTTTATAATTGCCTTTCTCCTGTGGATAATCACCATCCCGTTTCTCATTATCTCCACCACGGCCAATACGTATATAGGCTGCCAGGGGCTGTATGAATACGGGTTCGACAAATATCAAATCAGCCAGGTTACGGGAATCAGCAACACGCAATTGGACCAGGTAGCCCGGCAAATGGTGGACTACTTTAATGGTAAAAGCCCGACTCCCCAGTTAACCGTGGACAGCAAAGCCGGCAGGATGCAGCTTTACAATGAGAAAGAGCTGACACACCTTGAAGACGTGCTTAAAATCGTCAGCCTGTTTCACTTCATGCAAATAGTGTCCCTCATATTATTTCTGGTACTGGGAATTGCCGTCTACCTGCGAATGGGGATCAATAAGATACTGAAGGGGTTGGAAATCGGCTCGATAATTGCTGCGGCTTTCACGGCGGTCTTGATTACCTGGGCGCTGATAGATTTTGACGATCTCTTCCTTCTGTTCCACTATATCAGCTTTTCCAATAATCTGTGGATCCTGGACCCGTCCAAAGATTACCTGATCATGATGTTCCCCGAGGGTTTCTTCAACGATGCAGCCATGTTTATAGTTACAACCATCATGGGCTTGTCAGCGGCTGTCTGGCTTGCCGCCTTCCTTGTGCGCAGAAACATATCCCATAGCGCAAAGAGGGCATAAAACAGACCGGGTTCTTGAGGGGATTATCCGCCGCCGCAGGTAGAGCAGTTACCTGAGCTGCAGCCTGAACATGAACTTCCGCCGCTGCCGCTACTGGATGGCATGTGGTTCAGCATACTCAGGTCGGACTTGGAACGGGATACGAAACGGGATATGGCCCTTTTGGATGGGAATTTGCATTTGGGACAATCCCCAAGCTCCTCCGATTTAGACAGAGGACGCATCAATTCGAACCTGCAATCGCATCTGGGGCATTGATATTCGTAAATCGGCATTAATCTTTCCTCGCATAAAAATTTAGCTCATTAAGCTTGCCCCAGTCAAATTGCATTGTATTCCAATTTATAGCTGTTCTAAGTAATATTGCTTAGCCCTCAGCATTTGTTATTGCGCTTTTGCGCATAAACAGTTTGCGCAATACTGCGGATGGTAACACCTTTGGTTATTGTTAAATTGAATAACGTAATAAACGCTGTACGATAAAGGAGAAATCAAATGCCCAAACTTGCCGCAGTATCCAATGGAGTAAAAACTGAGGAGCGCACAGACAAGAAATCCAACTTCTGGACGGATAAATCGCCGTGCTGGGACCTGTGCAACTGCCCGGATGTTATAAAAAATGAGTGCCCGGTAACGCAATACCAGTTTCTCCCGTGCTGGGAAATTGAAGGGACCTACTGCAAACTGGACGACATGGGGTCCAGTGGGAAAGATACCACGATATGCCAGACCTGCAGGGTCTATAAGAAATATGGGAACGGGGAGCCGGTGAGGTTGAAGCTATTCGGAAAGGGGATGGATACACATTTGAATGAGATGGAGCAGGCCGAGGCAAAGTAAAAAACCCGGTACACCCGACATCGAAGAGGAGCGCTAAACGGCGCTCCTCTTTTTAATATTTGGGAAGCTGAAAAAAATATTTTGCCGGGGCTATTTTATTTTTAGCACAATTGTGTTAGAATAACCATATTCAGGATCAATGAGCGTATTTTTAGGAGGCGAAATGGAGTCGGAAAAAGTTAAACTGGAAAAAGAAAGGGCACTGGATTTAGCAATCAATCAAATTGAGAAGCAATACGGCATTGGCTCGATTATGTCGCTGGGTGAGAGGCTGGCCAAGGTTAAGGTTGAGGTCATCCCTACGGGGTCGTTGAGCCTGGACCTGGCCCTGGGAGTGGGTGGGATACCCCGTGGAAGGATTACCGAGATATTCGGTACCGAGGCTTCGGGAAAGACCACTCTGGCTTTAAATATAATTGCTCAGGCTCAAAAAATGGGCGGACTGGTACTGTATATAGATGCGGAACATGCCCTCGATACGGCCTATGCCGGGGTATGCGGCGTGGATGTGAATACGCTCAAGGGCGCCCAGCCCGGCACCGGTGAAGAAGCCCTGGATATTGCGGAGCGCATGGTCAGGACGCATGCCCTGGATGTGGTGGTCATAGACAGCGTGGCCGCCCTGGTACCCCGTGCTGAAATCGAAGGGGAGATGGGCGAATCCCACGTCGGCCTGCAGGCCAGGCTGATGTCGCAGGCCCTGCGCAAACTTACGGGCGAAATCAGCAAGTCCAACACTTCCGTAGTTTTCATTAACCAGTTGCGTGAAAAAGTGGGGGTGATCTTCGGCAGCCCCGAGGTGACGCCTGGAGGAAGGGCGCTTAAATTTTATAGCTCTGTAAGGATAGATTTGAGGAAGGCGGACGCCATCAAGAATGGCGCCGAGATAATAGGCAACCGGGTCCGCGCCAAAGTCGTAAAAAATAAAATGGCGGCCCCGTACCGCGTTGCCGAGTTCGACATCATGTTCAATAGCGGCATAAGCAAGGAGGGCGATGTCATCGACCTGGGCGTGAGCACCGGCATTATTAAAAAGTCGGGCGCTTTCTTCGATTTCAACGGCACCAAGATGGGACAGGGCAGGGAAAAAGCCCGCGAATTCCTGACTCAGCATCCTGAGATAACCATCGAGTTGGAGAAACAAATACGCAATATAGCCTTATCCCCCCGTGCATCGGGCGATGGTAAGGAAGTTGCCGAATAACCTCTTCAATGATTGAGTCGTATGCCTAAGGTAATCGTCGAGTTAAAGGCCGGCAGGACCAGGGGGAAGGTTGACCTCCTTTTCGATGATGGGTCAACAATAAGCATAGATAAGAGGCTGGCCGAAAAGGCCGGCCTCCATTTGTATTCAGAGATAGATATTCGCACTCTGGAAAAGATTATTAAAGAGGATGATGCCGACAGGTGCTACGAGGCTGCGCTGCACTACCTGGAATTCCGTCCCAGGAGTGAGGCCGAGTTGAAGCAGCACCTGCTTTACAAGAGGCGGTTTCAGGCCGAATCGGTAGCCGATGCCATAGCCAGGCTGAAGAAACTGAATTTAATCGACGACCGGGTCTTTGCCGAGAACTGGACCAGGGACCGTGCGGCCTACCGGCCTAAAAGCCGCATGATGGTCAAGAGGGAGCTGCTGCAAAAAGGGGTTGACTACGATGTGGCCAACGAGGCCACACGGGAGATTGAAGATGAGGCCGGGGCTTACCGGGCCGGATTAAAGAAAGCCAGGCTGCTTAAACAGTTGGACTATCGCGATTTCGCCAAAAGGCTGGCTTCCTATCTGGCGCGACGCGGCTACACATCAGATGTTGTCAACAGCGTGACCATACGTTTATGGCATGAGACTACCGGGAAAAAAGCCGAAAAATAAAAAATATTTTAACGGGTACTAGTCGTATATATCCAAATAAGAGTATAATAATTTAATTAAGGTTTAATAATTATGTGTAAATTAACTTTGTTTGTTTACAAAGAGAGGCATTTATATTATGGACTGGATATATTATCTAATTGTCGGCCTTATAGCCGTTTTGTTTGCGCTCGTCGGATACTTCACCAGGCAGTTGCTGGCCAACCGGCAGATACGGCTCACACAGAATGAGGCGAAAAAGCTACTAGAGAGCGCTCAAACCAAATACGAGCAGATGGTGCTCGATGCCAAAGAAGAAGCTGTCAAATTAAGGGCGGCTGCGGAAGCGGAAAGCAGGGAGAGAAGGTATGAGCTGCAAAGGCTCGAAAGACGTTCCAGTCAGCGTGAAGAACGGTTAGAAAGGAAGCTGGAAGCGCTCGAAAGGCGAGAGCGGAGCCTGATGGGACGCGAGAAAGAGATAGAAACCATCAAGGCTGAGATCGAAGAGGTAAAAGGGAAGCAGTTGCAGCGCCTGGAAGCTGTTTCGGGAATGTCCAGTGATGAAGCCAAACAGCTGCTTCTGAATGCGGTTGAGGATGAGATTAAAGAGGACGCTTCACGCAAGGTGCGTGAATGGGAAGTCCGCATAAAAGATGAAATAGACGGCAAGGCCAGGGATATACTGGCAACCACCATACAGAGATGCGCCACCGATGTTGTCTCCGAAACAACCGTTTCGGTGGTGGCCCTGCCCAATGATGATATGAAAGGGCGACTGATCGGCCGCGAGGGGCGCAATATACGCGCCCTGGAGCAGGCCACGGGCGTCGACCTTATAATCGATGACACCCCTGAGTCGGTGACCATTTCCAGCTTTGACCCCATACGCAGGGAGGTGGCTAGGGTAGCCCTCACCAGCCTTATCCTCGACGGCAGGATACATCCCGCCCGCATCGAGGAAGTGGTGGAAAAAGCCAAGACTGAGGTGGAATCGACCATAAAGATCGAGGGCGAGCAGGCCACCAGGAAGGCTGGAGTGCAGGGCTTGCATCCCGAACTGATGAGGCTTTTGGGACGCCTTAAATACAGGACCAGCTACGGACAGAACGTCCTGACCCACAGCCTTGAAGTCGCCCATATTGCCGGCATGCTGGCAGCCGAGATCGGCGCCAATGTAGTGCTGGCCAAGAGGGCCGCTTTATTGCATGATATCGGCAAAGCAGTCGACCACGAGGTTGAAGGTCCTCATGCTTTGATCGGCGCCAACCTTGTCAAGCAATGGGATAAGTCGGCCGAAGTAGTCCAGGCCATATCCGAGCATCACGGCGAAGCCAGTACCACGAGTTCACTGGGATTTGTACTGGCAACCGCCGATCAGATAAGCGGTTCCAGGCTGGGCGCCAGGCGTGAATCCCTTGACCAGTACATTAAGAGAATCGAAGCGCTAGAGAATGTCGCCAGCAGCTTTCCCGGAGTGGAAAAGGCCTTCGCCATTCAGGCGGGACGCGAAGTGCGTATTATCGTAAAACCGGACCAGGTGGACGACCTGTCGGCCATGCGCCTGGCACGCGATATAGTCAAGAAAATCGAAGAGAGCCTTGAATACCCGGGGCAGATAAAAGTCACTGTTATGCGAGAGGTGAGGGCGGTCGACTACGCAAAATAAATAACCGAGGTAGGACCTTTGAAAATCCTGGCGATCGGCGATGTTATCGGCAAGCCTGGAAGGGATGCGGTTAAGCAGTTTCTTCCAGGCTTGATTAGTGAATACGGCATAAAGCTGGTAATAGCCAACGGCGAAAACTCAGCCCATGGGATCGGGATAACTGTCAATACGGCCCGTGATCTGATAGATGCCGGCGTAGATGTAATTACTACCGGCAACCATGTTTGGGCGCAGCGGGACATAATGAATCACCTGGACGGTGAGTTGCCTGTCATCAGGCCGCTTAACTTTCCTCCCGGCGCGCCGGGCTGCGGTTATAAAATATCCAATAACGTCCTGGTCGTGAATATAATAGGCCGTATCTTCGTCGGGCAATACGACTGCCCCTTCCGGGCCATGGACTGCCTGCTCTCTACCCTGGACCCGCTGCCCAAAATAATAGTGGTAGATTTCCATGCTGAGGCCACCTCGGAAAAGGTGGCATTGGGCAGGTACCTGGATGGCAGGGTAAGCGCCGTATACGGCACGCATACACATATCGGCACCACGGACAGCCATATCCTGCCCAACGGCACCGCCTATGTGACCGACATAGGCATGGTAGGCCCCATGGACTCCATTATCGGCGACGATGTCGACAACGTGCTGACCAGCTTCCTGATCGGCTTGCCGCACAGGCTGTCTGTCGGCAAAGGGCGCTCTGGCTTCGATGCCATCCTGTTGGACATCGATGATAAAACCGGCCATGCTACAAGCATTGAGCGCATCCGCAGAGAGGAGACTTAGATTTGAAGTATGACCTGCACTTGCACACAACGGCCTCGGACGGCAGGCTAAAGCCGGCCGAACTGGTTAAAATGGCCGTCGACCGGGGGTTGGAAGTCATGGCCGTTACCGACCACGACAGCATCGGTGGGATCGATGAGGCGCTCAGCGCGGCAGGCAAATTCCCCAAAATCTATGTTATCCCCGGGGTTGAGATTAATACCGACCTGGCATCCGGAGAGCTGCACGTCCTGGGCTATTTTCTCGACTACAATGACCATGACCTGGCTGCATCGTTGGAGAAGATCAGGGAATCACGGGTGGGCCGGGCCCAGAAAATGATCGAGAAACTGCGCAAGCTGGGCAAGCCTGTAGAATGGCAGAGGATACAGGAGCTGGCCAGGGGTGAATCGGTCTGCCGGCCGCATATAGCTCAGGCCATGCTCGAGAAAGGCTATGTTAACAGCGAGCGGGAAGCCTTTGATAAGTTTATCGGGCGCAACGGGCCGGCCTACGTGGAGCGCGAGAAAATCAAGCCGGTCGAAGCTGTGGAGATCATTAAACACGCCCGCGGCATCCCAGTGTTAGCCCATCCGGCTGATATAGAGAACCTGGATGACATGATCGTGGAATTAAAGGCGGCTGGGCTGGTGGGCCTTGAAGCTTACTATGCCCAATATCACAAGCCGGTCATTGAAAAATTGGTCAAGATGGCGCAAAAATACGGCCTGCTCACCACCGGGGGGACCGACTATCACCATTTCCAGGACGGTGGGGAAATAGCGCTGGGGTCGGCGGATATTCCCAAAGAATCCATTGAAAAGCTATTCGGCGCGGCAGGCCGGCATATAGACCTCAGTTAACCATAGAGATTGCTTCGCTTTGCTCGCAATGACCGGTAATCGAAGGGAACCACGTCATTGCGAGGCACATAGTGCCGTGGCAATCCTTAAATCGAAGATGCAAGCCCCTACCCATAGAGATTACTTCGCTTTGCTCGCAATGACCGGTTAAGGGGCTGCATCACCCGGTGATTAATCATTTACACAGGCCTGCCATACGTGAAAAGGCGGATGGAACAGAGCATAAAAAATGATATAATATGTCGGTTTTGAGCCAAATAACCGCGCGAAAGGAGAAACATGGACGCATCTCGCGAAATTTTCTGGAACATTCCTTTTCTCGTTCAAATCTCTCTTTATACTGCAGCCCTGGTTGCTGTACTGCTCATCGGGTATGCGGTCTCTAAACGCTACAAGATGTGGATGCTTGGCAAGCCGGACAAGCGGTTTGACAATCCCGTCAAAAGGATAGGCGAATTCATCAAGATAACCATCCTGGATGCCGTCTTCCACAGGCGCTTTTTCCGTGACCCCTATCCGGGAATAATGCATTTCCTGATCTTTATCGGTTGTGCGCTTCTCTTTATCGGGGCGGGCCTCGACTTCCTCAACCACTATGTATTTCAGCCCTTCAACGCCGCTTTTATACATGGCCCTGTGTATATCTACCTTGGCGGACTGTGGAACATTGGCGGAGTTATGGTGCTGGTGGGACTGGTCCTGGCTTTCGTCAGGCGCTATATTCAAAGGCCCAAGAGGCTCAACACAATATTCGACGACGGCGTTGCCCTTGCACTGATTTTAATCGTAGTTGTCACCGGATTCTTCCTGCAGGGCTTCCGCATGATCGCCGCGGTGCCGGACAACCTCGGCCTCACCCAGCCTGAATATTACATCCATCCCGAATGGGGACAGGCACGCTTCGTCGGTTTCTGGATCGCCGGCATGTTCTCCAATTTGCCCGATGCCACCAGGTTGCTGTGGTACCAGGTCCTCTGGTACTTCCACGTAATCATAACGGTCGGCTCGGTTTTGTACATAATCCTCTCATGGGAAAAGCTGACCCACATCCTGATTTCGCCGGTTAACGTCCTCTTTAAGACTTCCCGGCCCAAGGGTGCACTCAGCCTGGTGGACCTGGAAAACGCCGAAACGTACGGCGTGGGCAGGATTCAGGACTTCACCTGGAAGCAGTTGTTCGATCTCGACGCCTGTACCAACTGCGGGCGCTGCCAGGACCGCTGTCCGGCTTACCTGACGGATAAGCCCCTCTCACCCCGCAAAATTGTGCAGGACTTGAAAACATACTGGCTGGAACAGTCCCCTGCGCTGATGGCCGCTAAAAAGGCTGCTGTAGCGTCCGGCCCCGGCGCAGCAACTAATGTCGCCGTCGAGGAAAAGACAATGGTCGGCCAGGTCATACTTGAGGATGAGATCTGGTCCTGCACCACCTGCCGCGCCTGTCAGGATGTCTGCCCGGTCTTTATAGAGCACATCGATAAGATAATCGACATGAGGCGGCATCTGGTTCTCGACCTGGCCCAGATACCGGAGACAGGCGAATCCGTTCTTAAATGCATGGAGGCCAGGGGCCATAGCTGCAAAGGCACCACGCTCACCAGGACGGATTGGACCACCGGACTCGATATAAAGCAGTTGTCCGAGGATCCCAACGTCGAATACGTATTCTTCGCCGGCTGCGCGGCATCACTGGAAGAGCGCAGCACCAAGATTGCTATTGCCGCCGTTAAAATTCTCAAAGAGGCCGGTGTCAATTTCGGTATCCTGGGCGCCCAGGAAATGTGCTGCGGTGAGCCGGCCAGGCGCCTTGGCAATGAATATCTTTTCCAGACTCTGGCTGCACAAAGCGTCGAGCAGTTCAAGGGCTACAATATCAAGAAGATCATCACCATTTGCCCGCACTGCTTCAATACTATCAAGAATGAATTCCCCCAGTTTGGCGGCAATTTCGAAGTTATCCATCACAGCACCTTTATCTCCAATCTGATCAACGAAGGTAAGATCAAGCCGGCCGTGATGAAAGAGAACAGGATCACCTATCACGACTCCTGCTATCTCGGCAGGCACAACGATATTTACGACCCGCAGCGCAACGTTCTCCGCTCCATTAACAAGTTGCCGTTGCTTGAGATGGAGCGCTCCAGGAACAGCGGGTTCTGCTGTGGTGGTGGCGGCGGGCGCTTCTGGATGGAGGAGAGGCTCGGCACACGTATCAGCGAGGCCCGCATCCAGCAGGTGATGGATGTCGGCGCCGATACCGTCGCTACGGCGTGTCCTTACTGCGTTCAGATGTTCACGGACGCCATCAAGGCCAAAGGCGCAGAGGAAACACTGGTCGCCAAGGATATCGCCGAGCTCGTAGTCGAATCCATGTTTCCACCTAAATAAAGAGTTGAATTAAGTCACAAAAGGGCCGTAATGCAGCGCATTACGGCCTCTTCGTTTGATTCTTCTGGATTAACCGGTACTAATATAGTAATAGTTAAAGAACTGGGTCGCTGGGAGAGCCTTGAGATGGTACAGAGATACACCCGGTCTTTCACCTTTCAGGATAGTATGAAGTTTTACAGGTCGCCACTCACAGGAAATTAAGCTATTCCCCATCTAAGTTCGATGGCTTGTTACCTTGGTGGTTTGCATATCTCACAAGGTTTCATTCGCTGTTTCTGAAAAGTCTCAATATTGTTGTCCCAGACTTCATTTTCTTGTTTTATTTCGGATGTATGTATACAAATGGGGACATGATATATTTCAGTCGCTTTATCGCCAAGATAACCGCAAGTGCTATAAAGAGAATAATCGTCCAATTTAGATGTCTCTGAAACCAGTTCATATCAACCTCACACGTTTACAAGCGGACGATCAATGGCCTCGACATTATACGCCTGTGCAGAGCGGAAAGGAATAGGTTCCGGTCCATACTAAATTGTTAAAACTGTCCTCCAAAGCCTTGAAATAAAACCCTTGACCGGTCGGGCGGTATCTTGGTACTCATCAACCCTGCAATGTCTTTTCCCACTCGCGTTAAAGGGCATATTGATGCGAAATATCACTATTCTGGGGGATGCAGGGGGTAATATGTCATTCAGCTTTCAGGATAGTATGAAGTATTATCGGTCAGCATCAAGTTAATAGGTCAACCAGTCTTGTTCTCAACCCAAGGCGGCCATGGGAAACTGGTTTGTGTCACATGACCAGTGTTATCGATATGGTATGTACCTATAAGTGGAGGATTAAATAAATACGGAGCCAGTATACCTCCGCCGCAGCAATAATCACCTTCAGGAAATGCACCATTATGGTCAGACATATAAGCGCCAACTGCAGTTACGACAACATGTGACTCAAGGTTGCTTCTTTCCATAATATGCCAGTTACTACATCCGCCGGGAGGACATGTGAACCCAAGTAGCACAACTGCCGATAGTACGCCAATAATTGAAATTACTACAAGCAACTCAATTAAAGTAAACCCCTTTTGACCCGACCTATTTAAATGAGACTTTAACCAAGTCACCATAATCCTTCACACAATAAACATCCCCTTATATTCGCCGTTAAATTGCTTTGTAAAACAAAACTTAGAAGGACCTAATGGCATTCAACCTATTGGCCGTATTCTATCGCATCTGTCTAACCAGTACAATGGGCTTATAGATGATTATAGTGATATGGCAGAGAGGGACTGGAGGAGTTGGCTCCTCGGGTAGGATTCGAACCTACGACCTAGCGGTTAACAGCCGCCCGCTCTACCGCTGAGCTACCGAGGAATCTACATTCAGGCAGAGAGTAACTGCCTGCGGCAAAAGAAACGAGATATTATAACATTGGGTGTGGATTGGGGCAAAAATATTAATGCTGCATTAACTTATCGTATATCGCCTTTACCTGCTGCCTGGTCTCTTCCAGGCTGCCGTCATTATTGACGGTGAAGTCAGCATATTTCATTTTTTCCCGGATGGGCACCTGTGATTTTATCCTGCTGCGCACATCTTCTTCCGATAAGCCCCGGGCAATAAGCCTCTTAATCTGAGTTTCCTCGGAGGCGTAAACAACAATTATCTTTTCCACCAGCAGGTACGCCAGTTCAGGCCCTACTTCCAGCAGCAGGGGTATATCCTTGATGATCAAGCCATTGGGATTGGCAGCCTTTCTTTCCTCTACCAAGCGCCGGTCTTCCTTAAGGACTTCGGGATGCACAATCGAATCCAGTTTCTTAAGCTTTTCGAGGTTGGAAAAAACTATATCCGCCAGTTTTTGCCTGTTGAGCGTCTGGTCTGCGTTGAGAATATCCCGGCCGAAATAGTCGACTATGCCCTGCCAGGCCGCCTTGCCGGGTTCAACAACATCATGCGCCAATTGGTCTGCATCGATAACGAAGGCGCCGAGCTCAGCGAACATGCGCGCCACAGTGCTCTTGCCTGTTCCGATGGTCCCGGTAACCCCCGCAATTATCATGGCCTGACGCTATTTACCGAACCGGTAAATCTCCCCGCTTTCAACTCTGCGATGAATTCAGCTTCACTACTGATATCGTTCTCAAATATGGTAACACATTTGCCGAGCTCATATTCGGCGTGTGCATCGCTGCCGCCCGAAACCGGCAGGCCCAGCCTCTGCGCCAGCTTACAGGCAAAATCGTTATTGGTCTCGATATTGCGTCCGTTAAAGCCTTCGAGCGCATCGACCTTATCGAATACGGGCCTCTTCAATACCAGATCGGCCGCGGCATTGAAATCGGTCACGGTGTTGGAGGGGAAGCCCCTGAAGGGATGGGCTGCGATCATGAAGCCGCCCGCCTCCAGGCAAACCTTGCGCAAAGTTACGATATCGATAAGCGAGGGAAAGGTGCGGTTGACGCCGAAGGCCAGTATCTCTCCGCCCTCTTTGATCATGTATTCGACCCCCCTGAAGACGGGGAAACTATATTTTTCTCCCAGCTTTAAAATAGCGTCTTTACACCAGGCCCTGTCATGTTCGGTGAAGCATATGCCGTCCAGTCCCAATTCTATGGCAGCCTGGATGGCCTTCTCTGGGCCCATGGTGCTGTCCGGCGAGAACTCGGTGGTGTGAACGTGAAGGTCTATTTTCATGCTGATAATTTCTTTATCTTATATGGATACAAATAAATAAAGCCGGGTCTGGTACGCGCTACCTCAACCGGCTTACGAAGTGTAAATACTAGCACTTGTATGGTTCGAATACAACAGTCAATTGACTTTTGAAAAGCCATAAACTAACATTTTACGAGTTAACCTCGTTGTTTCTCGCAATCCCTGGCAGACCCCGGTTATACTGCATATAAGGCCCAATAACGATAGGGAGGTTTTGTGATGCCGCAACATAAAGTTATCGTTACAGCAGCTCTCACGGGATCAGCCCACTATCCGAGCATGTCGCCCTACCTGCCTGTAACGCAAGAACAGATTATCGAGGACGGAGTCAGGGCCGCCGAAGCCGGTGCAGCCATCATACAGGTGCACGTGAGGAACCCCGAGAACGGCATGCCTCTGCCGGATATAGACCTTTTCAGGGAAGTGCTGACCGGGATCAAGGCCAGGAGCAACGTGGTGATATCTTTATCCACCAGCGGTGGCCTGGGGATCAGCACCGAGCAGAGGGCGGCGCCCATCACCAGCTTCAAACCAGAACTGGGGTCAATTAGTTTCGGCTCCATGAATTTTTCAGCCTTTCCGCTTGTGGAGAAGATTGAAAGCTGGAAATATCCCTGGGAAAAACTGGCCATGCTGGCCACTGAGGACTATATTTTCCCCAATACCTTCAAAACACTGCGTGAGTTCCTGCATATATTCGCGGCTAATGAAACCAAGCCGGAGCTGGAGATATACGACCTTGGCATGGTAAATAACGCGGCCTTTATGATCGAACGCGGCCACCTCAAAACTCCCGTTCATCTCCAGTTTCTTACGGGTGTTCTGGGGGGCGTGCCCGCAACGGTCAACAGTTTGCTAAGCCTGTATAACGCTTCACGCGAAGCACTGGGCGCCGATAATTTTACCTGGTCCGGAATGGGCGCCGGCAGGATGCAGATGCCCCTCTGCTCCATGGTTCTGGCCCTGGGTGGGAACGTGAGGGTTGGCTTGGAGGACAGCCTGTATCTCAGCAAAGGCGTGCTGGCTAAAAGCAGCGGCGAGCAAGTCGAGAAGATCATACGCATTATGGGCGAGTTGAGCATCGAGCCCGCCACGCCCGACGAAGCGCGCCAGATGCTGGGATTGAAAGGCATAGACAAAGTTAATTACTAGATAATACTGCATAGCTGAATTTGCCAAATATTAGTCGACCAGGAGAAGGCCATGCCCGAATATAACGACCTGATTTACGATGTCAAAGACCATATTGCCCTTATCACGCTGAATAGGCCCAAATCTTTGAACGCCTGGTACAAGGCCATGAACGATGAGTTGAAGCGCGTGGCCGAACACATCGACTGCGATCCCGCTGTCAGGGTGGCCATCATCACGGGCGCAGGCGATAAATCGTTTTGTTCCGGCATAGATTTGAAGAAGATTACCGCCGGCGAGAATTTTATCACCGGCCCCGATATCCGCGACTATTGCGACGGCATCCGCAAGCTACGCGACGTCTTTAGCATATATGAGAGGCTTGCGGTGCCGGTTATCGCCGCCATTAACGGCTACTGCCTGGGAGGCGGGCTTGAGCTGGCACTGGCCTGCGATGTCAGGTTAGCCGTAGATTCGGCGGTATTCTCGCTGCCGGAAGTACAGCTCGGCATAATCCCGGACCTGGGAGGGTGCCAGCGGCTGCCCAGGGCAGTAGGCATCGGGATGGCCAAGGAAATGATCTATACCGGCCGCCGCATCGATGCCGCCGAGGCGTTGAGGATCGGCCTTATCCAGCATATCTATGCCAAAGACAAGCTGATGGACGAGGCGATGAGGATGGCGCGGGAGATTGCCGCATTTAATCCGGTGGTGGTGCAGGCGGCCAAGCGTGCCTGCAACGTGGCTATGTCTTACCCCCTGGAAATAGGTTTGAATTTCGAGACCGCCACCTCGGCCTATACCATGAAAGACTCACAGCCGGGGTCCGGTCCCTTTACCATAAAGTGATCGATTTGCCTTTAAAAATGCCCAAAATAATAGCGGTCAACAGAAGCGATAAAAAGGGGACGTCCAAGCAGCCCCTGGAGTGCGGGCTTTTGCGGGAAAAAGTCGGCCTGGTCAGCGATGCACATGCGGGTGGGGAAGAGAAAAGGGAGATCAGCCTGCTGGCCATGGAGAGCATAGGCAAAATGAATGACGAGGGCTACGATTTCAAGCCGGGGGATTTCGCCGAGAACCTGACCACCAGCGGGATCGACCTGGTCTCGCTGCCGCTGGGGACTCGGTTGCAGGTCGGGGGAAAGGCAATATTGGAAATAACCCAGATAGGCAAAGAATGCCATGTAGGATGCGCCATATTTAAAAAAGCCGGCAAATGCATCATGCCCAAAGAAGGGGTCTTTGCCAAGGTTGTACGCAGTGGTGAGGTAAGGGCGGAAGACAAGATAAAAATCCTCTGATCAATTGCGTCCCTGATCAACTATTCCTCTGATCAACTACTCCTCCTGATTGTCATAACAATTTAACATTTTGCAAGGGAATTTTGCGACTTTTTTATTAGCAATCGGATATTATGAAGAAGATAAAATAAAAAGGATCTTTTTACATGCAGGTTCTAAATCGGGCCGGAAATCTATCAGGAGTTGGCTGCCGAGCCAGGATTCGAACCTGGGCAAATGGATCCAAAGTCCATCGTGCTACCACTACACAACTCGGCAGTGTGGTTTTAAGGTTATCATATAGTTTTTGCGGCGGTCAATCCAACCTATCTGAGAAAATTGTATGCGATCTAAACCTTTGCATAGTAATGCCGTTTTAAAAGTATAAGCAAATAAATTAAAGGAGCCGGATGATGATACAAATTAAGCTTATGCAGATCATCGACAATGATAACAGGTTACTGCTCCTCTTCGGCGGAATGCTGCTCGATATCTTATTGCTGATCGCCCTTGTCATCTTCGTCGGCATGCAATTGGCTCTCTGGTAGATTCTTTAACGTTGAGATTACGGAAAGGCCGCTGTTGGTGAACAGCGGCTTTTTTTGTGACAATTCTGAAAACCGGTCATTGCGAGCCCCGATGCAATCGGCGATTCAGGTCATTGCGAGCGAAGCGAAGCAATCTCTAAGGTAAGGGGCTTCAGGCCTTCGATTACAGGGATTGCCACGGCACTGTGTGCCTCGCAATGACGTGTTTTGGGGATTGCCGTGTCATTGCATAGCTTGCAATGCGCGTCGACGGGAATGAATAATGCTGAAGTGAGACTGGTGCCGAAGGTCGGACTCGAACCGACACGAGAGTTGCCCCTCAACAGTTTTTGAGACTGCCGCGTCTACCATTCCGCCACTTCGGCCTGCGGGCAAATAAATGGTGCCGAGGCCCAGAATCGAACTGGGGACACGTAGATTTTCAGTCTACTGCTCTACCGACTGAGCTACCTCGGCGCGAGCGATATTTTATCTTTTAGATAGCCGGAGTGTCAATTTTCAGGGGTTCGATTTCGAGTGTGAAAACCGGCGCTTAACCTGGCTAAAATTATACAAAATTGAATTGATGCCTGATTGCCATTAAAATAGGTTCTGACTAATCAGGTGAGAAGAAATTTATGAAGAAGTTTTTCGATTGCTATAAATGCGGCGTTAAAAACAGGATGGGCGATGAGTCCTGCAGGAATTGCGGGGCGCCCTTTCAATATAATTGCCCGTCTTGCGGATCCCCCATTAAGGCAGGCGAGCCCCAATGCCCCAAGTGCAAGAACGCTTTGACCTGGCCTTTTGCAGACGAAGAGCAGGCGGGCGCGGAAGGCAAAAGCAGGGAAAAGCGGGGCTCCTGGCTGATGCCCCTGATAGGGCTGGTCGTGCTTATAGTCATCGTAGGAGCCGGCATATCTGTACTGATGCAATCCTCTCAAAAGCCCGCTCAGCCGATTCTTCCGGTTGACAATAGCTCACAACCGGTGGTCATCCCAACGACGGCCGCCGACACAGTACCACCGCTTATAAGCAATATAGCCGTGGACAACCTTTCCTATAATTCGGTAGAGATAAGCTGGATGACGGATAAGCCGTCGACCAGCCAGGTCCTGTGGAATCCGAAGGGCGAATATGCGTCCCCAACCCCTGTAAAAGAAGCGCTGGTGACTCAGCACACGGTTGACCTGCCGGACCTTAAGACCAAGACCATATACTACTTTAAAGTAAAGTCCGTCGATCAAAATCGTAATGAAGCGGTTTCAGAGCAAAAGATTTTCGGCATAGGTGTTGACCTTGGACAGACCCAGGTTATCGTGTTCAACCACTCCATGTTGGTGCAGGATATACCGTCCACTGGTACAACGACTTATATCAAGGGTGAAATCAGGAATACCGGTAACCTGCCCGTGCTGACTAAGGATATTGAAGTGCCGATCCTGATCACAGTTGCCGGCAGGCCGGCCAGTGAGATCCTGGCGACCCTGGATGCGCCCACTACGGAAATGAACCCCGGGGATTCGATAAAATTCTCAGCCATTGTCCCCAACGATACCGATCCTGATTACCTGGTCTCAGTCCGCATAACGGAACAATAAAGGACCGCCTCAGCCGCCCAGCCTGATCAGTGGAACGCCCTTCGAGCAAAGTGGGCAGTCTGCAGGCGAATAGGTCTGGGTCACGGATTTCAAACAGCTAAAGAGAGGGAATCCAAGGTCTATGGTTTGATCGGAGCGGTCAACCAGGATGCCTATGCCTACGATGTTGCCGCTTGATGCCCTGACCGCATTGATCACCTCTATTACCGAACCGCCTGTCGTCAGTATGTCATCCACCACCAGCACACGCTGACCTCTTTCGATGAAAAGGCCGCGGCGAAAGACCCTTTTGGTACCGTCTTTTTCTGCGAAGGCGCATCGCACTTTAAGCTGCCGGGCTGTTTCGAAGGCCAGTATCACGCCTCCAAGGGTAGGGCCGGCGACCACCTTGATATGCTCCTGTTTATAATGTTCTGCAATCAGCCCGCAAAGTTGTGAAGTATATTCGGGATATTGCAGGACCTTGAACTTCTCCCAGTAGACAGGCGAGTGCAGACCTGAAGTCAGAAGGAAGTGCCCCTCCATCAAGACCCCCGCATCCTTGAATATTTGTAATATCTTTTTATCGTCCATAGCAGCAAACCTGTTTTATCCCATTTTAGTCTGTTTTATTGCCTTTGACAGCATCCAAGATCACCAGGATCAGCAGTACGCTGACGATAACCCCGAATACCGGTATCATCACCAAGCGGATATCGGGGTACTCCGCCGTCCAATAGCGGAACCAGACCTTGCCGATGATATCGCCGCCGGGCACCAGCCAGCCGGTATGCGAATCATTGCTGTTATTACGGTTGTCACCGAGCACGAAGTACATGCCCGCTGGGATGGTTTGCTCAGGATAGAAATATTTGGGCGGCTCCTTAATATACGGTTCGACCAGGGCAGTGCCGTTGACAAAAACCTGCTGGTTCATTATTTCCACTTTATCGCCCGGCAGGCCTATCACGCGCTTGATGAACTGTGTCGTATGCTGGGTGAAAAACAAATCGAGCGTAGGCCGGGCTTCGCTGCCCGGGGCATACAAGACTATGACTTCGCCGCGTTTGGGGTTGTCAAAATGATAGACAAGCTTATTGACGATGATAAGGTCTCCCTCATAGTACGTAGGCTGCATGGAGACATTGAAAACCTCAAAGCTTTTTATGGAGATCTGGAGGCCGATGAAAATGATTACCGCGATAAGCAGCGTAATCAGGAATTCTCTAAGTAATCTCAAAAACAGGTCCTCGATTTGATTTGGATAATTATATGCTATTAAGCCAGCTTTGCGCTAATAATTCTAAACTTCAGCCTGCAGATTACCGTTATAATAGTGCGTAAATAAAGGTAAATCGGAATTGCTTTTAAACGGATAGGACGCAATAATATTTCCGAGGAGGTAAAGATGAGATTACAAAGTGCAGTTATGGTTGGTGTGTTCCTATTGCTAATAGGTGTGGCGGCGGCAGGATGTGCTCCTGCGCCGTCAATCATATATCAGGGTACCACGTCTGCAGCCGGCTCCGGCGGCATAATCGTCAGCCAGCAAAGCCTTGGCCTGTGGGTGGATGGTGAGGGCAAGACGACCGGCGTACCGGACGTGGTTGAGCTGCAAATGGGCGTGCAGTCGGAGGCCAATACAGTTGCCCAGGCCCAGAAGGCAGCGGCCGATGCTATGGATAATATCATGCAGGTATTGAAAAGCGGCGGCATTGCGGACAAAGACATTTCCACATCGCAGTTCAGCATTCAACAACTGACGCGTTGGGACGATAAAACCAATACAAATATAGTTACTGGATACCAGGTTTCCAATATGGTGACCGCCAAGATCAGGGACATCACTAAGTCGGGAGCAATAATCGATGCTGCTGCAGAGGCGGGCGGCGACCTGATCAGGGTTAACGGCATAACCTTTATGGTCGACGATCCTACACCGCTGCTGAAAATAGCCAGGGACAAGGCCATCCAGGATGCTATGGACAAAGCCAAGCAAATGGCGCAGGCATCGGGTGTCAAGCTCGGCAAACTGCTGTATGTAAGCGAAAGCACTCCCTATTTGCCGTCCACGCAAATCAATTACATGAAAGCGACTGTTCCGGAGGCGGCTTCCGCCGCGCCAACGTCCATCAGCCCGGGTGAGCTGGAATTCCAGGCTAACGTGCAACTGGTTTACGAAATTGATTGATCCGTAAGAAAACCGTTCCATTTAACCGGCCCCTCCGATTATGGAGGGGCCGGTTTTGCTAAATTAAGTTCGAGGATGCTAAAATGAACTTAAATTCAGGCGTTTGGGCACCAGGTATAGCCGCCTGACATTTATACCGTACCCCGTTTATCCGCATCGTTATTTTTGTATTACGAATTAATTTGAGTAAAAAATGCTGAGCCGACCCATTGACTTCATGGCCTATTCGTTATCACTGGCCGAGTTGGCGCTCGGCTATACCAGCCCTAATCCCGCAGTAGGTGCTGTGATTGTCCGCGATGGCATAGTCGTCGGGCTGGGGCATACCCAGCAGCCTGGCCTGGAACACGCGGAGATAATGGCTATTAACCAGGCCGGGGAGATGGCCAGGGGCGCGACCATGTATGTCACTCTTGAGCCGTGCTGCCATCAGGGAAAGACCCCACCCTGCTCCGATGCCATAATCAATGCGGGCATTTCGGAGGTCCATATAGCGGTCAATGACCCCAACCCCCTCGTCAACGGCAAGGGCGTGCAGCAACTAGAAGCGGCCGGCATTAAGACTTACATGGGGGAATATGAGCAGAAGGCCATGGAAATAAACGAGGGATACTTTAAATATATAACCACAGGGATACCATTTGTCATAGCCAAATTCGCCATGAGCCTGGACGGCAAGATCGCTACCAGGACCGGAGACTCAAAATGGATCACCAGCGATGAATCGAGGAACTATGCCAACGGCCAGCGGCACATTGTGGATGCCATCATGGTAGGGGCGACCACGGTTAAGGTGGATGATCCGCGCCTGACCGCACGAGGATATAGCGGCCGCGGCGGACGGACCAAGCTGCAGCCTTTAAGGGTCATTGTCGACGGCAAGGGCACCGTGCCCGTCACGGCCAGGATCTTTTCCGAACCGGGGAAAACCGTGGTAGCCGTCGCCGACAGTCCGGAAAACCGGGAAAAAGCCAAAATTAAGCGCCCGGGGACGGAGTATATCCTCCTGCCGTCATCCAAAGATGGCATGCTCGATTTGAAGGAGCTGCTCAAGATGCTGGGGCAAAGGCAGATAACCACTGTGATGGTCGAGGGCGGCAGCCAGTTAATAGGCTGCTTTTTTGATAAGCACCTGGTGGATAAAGTGCTGGTTTTTATCGCTCCCATCATTATCGGGGGCGAGAAGGCCAAGGTGGCTGTGGGTGGGGACGGAGTCCAGAAGGTCAGGGATGCCCTGCAACTGAAGAAGGTGAAAATTGAAAGATTCGAGAATGAGTTCCTTTTAAGCGGCTATACGGCGTAATGATTGCTATGTTTACCGGCATAATTGAAGAAGTAGGCACAGTTAAAAACCTGGGGACTAACAGCCTGTCTCTAAAGGCGGACGTAGTGCTGGAAGGCACCAAAATGGGCGACAGTATCTCGGTTGACGGCGCCTGCCTGACCGTGACGGGCCTTGAGAAAGGCGGCTTCACGGTTGAGATAATGCCCGAGACCAGGAAGCGCACAACGGTCGGCGGCCTGAGGGTCGGCGATAAGGTGAACCTGGAACGGGCACTGCCGGTGCAGGGAAGGTTGGGAGGGCATTTTGTGCAGGGGCACGTCGACGCTACGGGTAAATTGCTGTCGCTTGTCCGGCAGGACGAAGCCATGGTTGCCAGCATCAGCGCACCGGCGGAAGTATTGAAGTACCTGGTCAGCAAATGCTTCATTGCCGTAAATGGCGTAAGTTTGACTGTGAACGATTGCAGCTCGTCGCAGTTTTCTGTTTCACTGGTGACCTACACCCGGAATAATTCAAACCTGGGCGGTTTAAAACAGGGCCAGGGTGTTAACCTGGAAGTAGACATAATGTCTAAATATATAGAAAAATTTTATAAACAGGGTAACCAAAAAGGTATAATCAACGTATTAAGCCAATATGATTACCTGAAATGAGGTAAATAAAATGCTATCACCGATACCTGAAATTATCGAAGATTTAAAAGCCGGCAAATTCATCATCATAGTGGATGATGAGAACAGGGAGAACGAGGGCGACATGGGCATCTCCGCCGAAAAGGTAACCCCTGAGCTAATCAATTTTATGGCCACTTATGCGCGCGGCCTGATCTGCATGCCGATCATCAGCAAGAGGCTGGACGAATTGCAGATACCTCCTATGGTCCAGGAGAATACATCGAAGTTCACAACGGCCTTCGCCGTCTCGGTCGAGGCCAAAAACAAAACCACCAGTGGAATCTCGGCATTTGATCGCTCGGTCACGGTAAAAGCGGTGATCGATCCTAAAACAAAGGCCGAAGACATTGCCCGTCCGGGCCACATGTTCCCTCTAAGGGCCAAGGAAGGTGGTGTGCTGGTGCGGGCAGGGCATACAGAGGCCATCGTCGATTTAGCCAAAATGGCAGGCCTTTACCCGGCCGGCGTCATTTGTGAAATATTGAACGAAGACGGGACTATGGCTAGGCTGCCTCAACTGGAGAAGATAGCGGCAAAGCACAATATAAAAATGGTCAGCATTGCGGACCTCATCACTTACCGGAGGCGCTCCGAAAGGCTAGTCCAGAGGGTGGCTGAAGCCAAGTTCCCCACAAAATACGGTGACTTTACCATTATGGCCTATAAGAGCACCGTTGATACGGACGAGCATGTTGCCCTGGTTATGGGCGACCTTTCCGACAGCAAGCCGGTATTGGTCAGGGTCCATAGCGAATGCGTTACGGGTGATGTGTTCGCCAGCCTCAGATGCGATTGCGGGGAACAGGTTCAGATGGCGATGAAGAAAATTGCCCAGGAAGGCAGGGGAGTTTTCCTCTATATGAGGCAGGAAGGGAGAGGCATAGGCCTTCACAATAAATTGAAAGCCTATGAGTTGCAGGACCAAGGCCTGGACACGGTGGAGGCGAATATTGCGCTCGGTTTTGACGCCGACCTGAGGGACTACGGCATCGGAGCACAGATACTGGCAGACCTGGGACTGCATGACATACGCCTGCTGACCAACAATCCCAAGAAAATTATTGGCCTGGAGAGCTATGGCCTGAAGGTAGTTGAAAGCCTCAGGCTGCTTGCCGTTCCTACCGAACACAACAAGCACTATCTTAAGACCAAGCAGGAAAAGCTGGAACATCTGCTAACCATAGAGGACTAACTGGCGTTACCGAACGATAGGAGGGTTAAAATGTCCAAGAATTATCAGGGTATGCTTGACGGGAAAGGTTTAAAGTTTGGCATCGTGATATCCCGCTTTAATGAAGTGATCACGGGAAGATTGTTAGACGGAGCCAAAGACTCCCTCCTGCGTCATGGCGTTAGCGAAGTGGATATCGATGTGGCCTGGACTCCCGGCTGTCTGGAGATACCCGTTACGGCCAAGAAGATGCTGGAAAGCGGAAAATACAACGCTATTTTGTGTTTGGGTTGTGTAATCAGAGGTGGAACACCCCATTTCGAGTACGTGGCCTCGGAAGTAAACAAGGGTATTGCCAGGTTAAGCCTGGATACGGGGATGCCTGTCATTCAGGGAATTATTACGGCGGATAATCTCGAGCAGGCTATCGAAAGGGCCGGGGCTAAAGAAGGGAACAGGGGCTTCGCCGCAGCTAACAGCGGTATTGAAATGGCCAACCTGCTTAAAAGCTTCGGGACGTAATATTTATTCGGTTACCTTGTAAACCTTGTCGCCGTGCCGGACTTTGTCGGTTACCTTGATGCCGACGGCGTCGCCCGCGTTAGCGGTGGTCACACTTTGATTATGTATCTGCATTGAGCTGACAACCATCTCTATGTCCGTTGTATGGCCCTTGATATGAATAGTATCACCAACCTTCAACTCGGCGGTTAATTCGATGGCGGCAACGACCGGTTTAGCGAAGAAATCAGAAATAGTACCAACTTCGACCTCTGCCATGGCGACACCTCCCTCTCAAATTGAATGGTTAATATTTTGTTTTAGTATATTTGTAACCAGGTAATAAATCAAGGGTGTGACCTCAAATCAGCCTGTTAATATTTGACACTAAAATCAGATTGAGCTACATTATATTTTCGTTTAACGATTCGCTTTTCATCTGTCCGTTGGTTATACGTAGTGTTTAATGTTGATGGAGGTATATTCATGGTAAAAAAAGTCCTTCAGATAGCCGTATTAGGCATTCTTGCGCTAACGATTGTATCAGCTGTCTTTGTTACTAATACACCTGTAAATGCAGCGCAACCGGATAAATCATTCGGGTCCGCCGGATATACAGGGCCAAATGATACAACGCCGGCCGAAAGCCTGGACCTAACCTGCCAATACCCGGTTTTAAGCGGCTATTCGGGATTGAGCTATTCTTTCACAGTGGGCTTGACCTACAAGGGGCCGGGGTCCAAAACCTTCGATTTAACAGCCACCGTACCAGATGGCTTCACTTATAGCATCTATCCGGGTTATGGCGAAGGGCAGGAAATAGCTGCCATCCGCCTTGACGGCACCAAGGGTTATGGGGGTGACACGATTAAACTTACGGTAAATCCATTTACTACTAAGGCCCCGGCCGTCGGTGAATATCCCATAGTTTTCCAGGCCAGTTCGGGGGACCTCAAGGCAAGCATTGATCTCAAAGGTATTGTTACCGCTAACTACGATATGAAGATGGCCACACCTGACGGAAGGTTGAATACCGAGGCTACTTCCGGGCAGGACAATAATGTGACCATTCAACTGACCAATACGGGGTCAGGCGACCTTGAAAACGTTAATATCACCAGTGCGGCCAGTGACAGGCCCAATGGCTGGACCGTTACATGCAACCCCAACAAGCTGGACACTTTTAAATCAGGGGACATGAAAGAAATCCAGGTTACCATCAGGCCATCCGACAAAACCATTTCGGGTGATTATATGGTCACGATCCAGGCTCAACCTGATTCAAAATATGCATTCGCTAATTTACAGTTAAGAGTTACAGTGCTTACGCCGACGATCTGGGGTTGGGTTGGAGTGGGTATCGTCGTTCTGGTAGTGCTGGCGCTGGCAGTTATCTTCATGCGCTTCGGCCGCCGCTGATGAAGATTATGAGCAATAATTTTGTTATTGAGACCCATAATCTAACCAAGGCCTATGGCAAGTTCGTAGCTGTCGACAGCCTGAATTTGCAGTTGCCCGAGGGAGAGGTATTTGGACTGCTCGGTCCCAACGGCGCTGGGAAAACGACTACTATCCTGATGCTGATGGGGTTTTCGGAGCCCACCTCGGGGACTGTTGCTGTAGTCGGCTATAATCCGGCACGTGAACCAATTAAAGTAAAAAAAGTGGTTGGTTATATGCCGGAAAAAATAGGGTTTTATGACGATCTAACGGCACGCGAAAACCTTGAATACACGGGAAGGCTCAATGGACTTACCGGCTCGCTGCTATCGGATAAAATCGATGGATTATTGGAAGTGGTGGGCTTAAAGGATAAGGCCAATCAAACGGTGGGCAAATTCTCACATGGGATGAAACAGCGCCTCGGCATTGCGGATGTCATGATTAAGGACCCTAAAGTAGCAATTTTTGATGAGCCGACTTCGGGAATCGATCCTGAGGGAACGGACCAGATTTTGAATTTGATAAAAGATATGGCTAAACGCAAGGTTACCGTTCTGATATCCTCGCACCAGCTCCATCAGATTCAAAAAGTATGTACCCAGGTCGGCATCTTTTCCAGGGGCAGGATGCTGGCATCGGGGCCTGTCGATAAGCTTGGCAGAGAGATGCTACGCGCAGGGCAATTTAATATCATAATGCCCGTAGCCCAACTGGCCGAGAACGTAAGTGAGGAGATCATGAAAATTCCAGGTGTTATCAGCGTGGAATGTGTCGGTGAAAGTACGGTGGTGAAAGCGGAAGATAATCTGGAAAAGGAACTGGAGCAGGTCATGCTGCGCTGCACGGGCCTGAAAATCCAGATGAAGGTTGAAGAATTCGAGCTTGAAGAAGTTTATATGAAATATTTTAGAGAGTCGTAGAAATGACAGGCTTAAAAGAAATATTATGGAAGGAATTATCCGACTGTTTTAACAGCAAAAGGTTTATTGTTCTGTTCTTACTCATATATGTGGCAGGGATAGCCACTGTCTATATAGCATCGCAGAATATCCGGACCAGCGTGGATGAATCAACCAAATACATATTCCTGAATCTATTTACAACCTCCGGCAGCAATAATCCATTTTCCTTCCCTCTTTTCATGTCGATCTTCATCCCCATAATCGGCATTGCGCTTGGGTTTGATGCTGTAAACAGCGAGAGGACAAGCGGCAATTTGAGCCGCCTGTTAGCGCAGCCGGTTTATCGTGATGATGTTATAAACGGTAAGTTCCTGGCCGGAGTTATTATGATGGCCTTAATGATATTTTCCATGGTAATACTCGTTTCGGGCCTTGGCCTGCGTATGATCGGTGTGCCGCCGCAAGCCGAGGAAATACTGCGCCTCTTCACGTTTATAATTATCAGCATACTATATGGAGCTTTTTGGATGTCACTGGCAATTCTTTTCTCTGTAATATTTAAAAAGACGTCGACATCCGCCCTTACCTCAATAGCAATCTGGATGTTCCTTTTCCTTTTCGGAAGTTTAATTGCAGCCCTGATCGCGGGAGCGATAACTCATGTAGACACCCAGACTGCCTCTGTTACCGATATTGTCCAATTCGATACCTTATTCAGGATGCTAAGCAGGATTTCCCCCGGGACTCTGTATACTGAGAGCATTCAATCGATATTACTGCCCTCCATGGGCACCAGCAGCCCGACCATGATGATAATCGGGATATATTCCGGGCTTAATCCCACTCCCTTGCCGCTGACCCAGAGCCTGCTTATCGTCTGGCCGCAAATTGTAGCCTTGGTTGCATTAACTGCAGTATGCTTTGCCATTGCGTATATCAAGTTTATGCGCGAAGAAATAAGGGCTTCTTAGCTGTCGCCCAGTGGTGGACAGTGGGGTTACGCACTATTAAACTTTAGCTGTTGCCTTTCTTGTTGCCCGGGAACAGTCTAGTCGCCATTTAAAGGAGATTTAGAGATGATATTCGAGGCCCTGATTGTGGGTTTTATTGCCACCAATTGCTATATAGTTGCCTCCGACAAAACGCGGAAGGGCATGATAATCGATCCGGGAGCGGAATCAAAGGCCATTCTAAAGAAAATCGAGGACCTTAAAATCTCTGTGTCATTGATAGTAGTTACTCATTCTCATTTCGATCATATCGGGGCCGTCAAGAGCTTAAAAGAGGCTACCGGCGCCAGGTTTGCAGTGGGCACCGGGTCCGAAGGTGCCACTCCCGGCGCCTTTGTAAAGCTGGTTGCCGCTATGTCGGGAGGATCAGCCAGGGTGCCGGAACCGGACCTTCTGTTAAAGGACAGCGACAAAATCGATATAGATGACCTTCATTTTGAGGTGCTGTTCACGCCGGGCCACAGCCCGGATGAAATATCTTTATACGGGCATGGCATCCTTTTCAGCGGAGATACCCTTTTTAATGCGGGCATCGGGCGGACCGATTTTCCCGGATGCAGCTACAAACAGCTTGAAAACAGTATTAAAAGTAAGCTGTACACGTTACCCGACAGCACCATAGTCTATCCCGGGCATGGGCCTCAGACTACCATAGGGGATGAGAAAAGGGGCAATCCCTTTATCAGGTGATTGCCCCTTTTTATTCAAGAGCCTAAGTCTATTTCTAGACGAAGAGCGGGCAGAGTACCAGGGTGATGGTGGCCAGAAGCTTTATCAGCACGTGCAGTGAAGGGCCCGCAGTGTCTTTTAACGGATCACCGACGGTATCTCCAACTACAGCAGCCTTATGAGCATCTGAACCTTTGCCAAGGATGTTGCCGTTATCGTCTTTCAACTGATCATCTTCAATCATCTTTTTGGCATTATCCCAGGCTCCGCCGCCGTTGTTCATGAAGGAGGCCAGCATGATACCGGAGATTGTGCCGACCATCAGCATGGCTGCGACGACCTGTGCAGCATCAAAGCCGAGAAATTTGAAGAGGAGGCCGATTACGACCGGGGCGAGCACCGGCAGGAGAGCTGGAGCGATCATTTCCCTCAGACCGGCCTTGGCGGTGATGTCCACGATCGCACCATAGTCAGGTTTTTCAGTTCCGGCCATAATACCCGGATGAGTCCTGAATTGTTCGCGGACAGCGTTGATGATTTTGCTGGCTGTGCGGCCGACTGCTTTGATTGCCAGTGAGCTGAACAGGAAAACCAGCATAGCAGCAAGCAGCGCGCCAACGAAAACGTCGATGCGAGCGATATTAACTGAATTGAAAGTTCCTCCCCTGAGGAAGGCTACTCTGTCCATATAAGCCTGGAAGAGCAGGAAAGCAGCCAGACCGGCGGAGACCATGGCATAACCCTTGGTTAGTGCCTTGGTAGTATTGCCGACGGCGTCGAGCCTGTCAGTAATTTTGCGGATCTCTTTGCCGGCGCCGGCCATCTCGTTGATGCCGTTGGCATTATCTGTAATGGGGCCGAAAGTATCCATTGATAGAACGTAAGGGCAGGTCATGAGCATGCCCATGGTGGCAACTGCGGTACCGAATGCGGGACCACCCTGTACGCCGCTCAAGGTGCCAAACCAGTAAGCCAGTATCAATGCTACGCCGATTACGATGGCAGTAGCAAAAGTTGTCTCGAAACCGACTGCAATACCCATAACGATATTGGTTGCAGGACCGGTCTTGGATGCTTCAGCGATGTCCTGGACCGGCTTGTAGCGTGACTCTGTGTAGTACTGGGTCACATAGATGATGACAACGCTGGCAACTATACCAACCATGCCTGCTGCGAAGAGCCACCAGTTGTTGAGCATGAAATATACTGTGATTGCCAGGCCGATGATGGAAAGAGCGATAGCCACGAAGTAACCGCGGTTCAGAGCGTTCATGGCATTCTCGCTTTCTTTTGTGCGCACTATCATAATGCCTATCATGCTGGCAATCATGCCAAAGCCACGAACACAGAGGGGGAAGAGAACCCATGCTACATTACCTGTAGCAACATATGCTACGATACCCAGGATCATAGCGCCGATATTCTCGGCTGCTGTTGACTCAAAGAGGTCGGCGCCACGGCCGGCGCAGTCACCAACGTTGTCGCCGACAAGGTCTGCAATAACGGCGGCGTTGCGGGGATCGTCTTCAGGGATTCCAGCCTCGACTTTGCCGACGAGGTCAGCGCCCATATCGGCAGCCTTGGTATAAATACCGCCGCCGAGCTGTGCGAACAATGCCACAAAGCTGGCGCCGAAGCCGAAGCCGACGATCAACTGCGGTGAAAGTTCGGGTGTACTTGCTCCGCCAAAGGAGAAGAAGATTACGGTTACGCCTATCAGGCTGAGTGCTGTGATAAGGAACCCTGAAACAGCACCACCACGCAGAGCTACACTGACTGCCTCGTTAAGATTTTTCTGAGCAGCGGCAGCGCAGCGTACGTTGGATTTAACTGCTATGTACATGCCGATAAACCCGGCTACACCGGAACAAATGGCACCGACCATGAAAGCCAGAGCAGTATGCCAGCCAATCGATATGGCATCATAACCGGCTTTTTGAAGTGCTTCCTCCGGTGGCAGTAGACCTACGATAATACCGATGATGATGGCCACGACCACTGAGTAAATTGCGATCGTGCCGTACTGCCTCTTAAGGAACGCCCACGCACCCTCGAAAATCATGTCGCCAATTTCTTTCATCTTTGGAGTGCCTGTCGGTTTGCGCATGATGCTTACAATCAGCCACGCGGCGAATGCAAGTGTCAGCACACCGGCAACAGGTACGATCCAAAAGATCGGGGGAATTTGTACCATGGTACCTCCTTATTAGATTAATTATGGTCACGCTGTAAAACAGCGCATACCCACCAAATCGGGGATTTTACCAGTGGTGACGATTAAAGTCAAGCTAAATCTAGTCAGCAGAAATACGTAATTTCCTGGTTAAAGTACCTAATTTTCTCTGGAGGCGGTTGTTGTGGATCACCAGGGTAAGGTCTCCGCGGGTTTTTTCCACTATGCCCCTGACACTATCGGTATTGCGCCTGAGGCCGTAAGTGATAGCATCGGGGAAATCCATGGTTACCAGGACTGTATAGATATGGTCCATTACGCCCAGAAACTCCTCCGAAGCGGAAAAATCATTGCTCCTCAGGCTGTCCAGCAGAAATCTCCTGAGCTCTCCTACCGATTCTGCAAGACCGTTGAGATATGCCGGATATGCGATGCGCAGGGAGTCCGGATCGGGTATATCTCTCTCAAAGATAATGCCGTAGGTTATGCGGGCCTCAGCAAATTCCTTAAAAGCGTCATGCACGTAGTTGGCGCTGAGCAGATCGTGATGTGTGCCGGACAGATCCTCCTGGAGCTGATGCACCAGCGAAGCCGCAGAGTTTACCAGATCGAAGGCGTGTTCTTGCTCCCTTCGGTGGATGGCCCTGATGGAAGTTGAGCTGAGCCGGATGATCTCGCGGCAGCCTTTGAGACATTGTTCGCGCGCCGAATCCTTGGCGCCTAGTTTTTTGCGTATTTTATCAGCGATCTTATCCAGCTTACGGGAGGCTTTTTCCTTTTCTTTCAATTCTTTTCCCATCCTTGTTAGATATTCGTTGATCAGGCAGTTTGGCCATAATGACCTTTTCTACAGAATAAACAATATATCTTGATTCTTTTAGTTTAGCGGAAGACAGAATAGATTTAAGCTCAGGCAATTTTGACATCTCCTCCAGCACACGTATCCCCTCCTGTGCCCTTTTGGCGTTAGCCCTTACCACAGCGGCAAGGTCCTGGTGTTCGTCGACGAGATCGAAGCCTGAGCCGATATCTCCTTCCACATCCCTTGTTTCGATTAGATTATGAGCGATGCCGCTAACCAATTGGTTTAAATGATGCCGGAGGGATTTGAGGCGGCGGCTGGTAGCCACATCTTCGATTATGTACCTGGATATATCTTCCAGAACGCGCAGCCCCTCGCTTATCCGGTTAACGTTAGCGTCAATGGTACGCAGAATACGCGGATGCACTGCTATTCAAGTCCTTGATAGACTGGCATAATTAAACCTTCGCTTCAGGGGATGTCCCCACTCGTTTCCTGACCCGAATCCGAATTGAAAGGCATGATCCCTTTTTCCATACGTTCCAGCGTCTCCTTGTATTCGGGGGCGACCGGCTCGCCTCCGCTCATTTTTTTATTCCATTCCGCCAGGGCCCTGGGGTCATTGTTCGCCATGCCGCGTATTAGCTGTGAATCAGAAAGAATGTTATCATATACATCTTTATAAGAGGACTGCACCATAAATGTCGAGAACCTGCGCTGCAAAGAATTATTCTTGCATTTGGGGCAATACGGAGTATGACTCTTTGAAGAATGAAGGAAGATTTCTATCCTGGTGCTGCAACTGTTGCACCAATATTCGTAAATAGGCATACTTATCACCCGGATTTGATGATTGTAACACATGTTATTTGACTTGTTAAAAGGGCGGCGGCCTGAACACCGGGTAAACGGTTTTAATTCGTATTGACTTAGATACACGCACTTATATAAAATGCTCCGAGGTGAATGCTCGTGAACAGCAATGAGATCCGCAGTGAATTCTTAAATTTCTTTACTGAAAAGAAGCATAAGGTGATACCCAGCTCTTCGCTGATACCCCATGGGGATCCAACACTGCTGCTGACTACGGCCGGAATGGTGCAGGTCAAGCCCTATTTCCTGGGCCTGGCCGTCCCGCCCAATCCCAGGCTGGCGTCCTGCCAGAAATGCTTCAGGACGACGGATGTGGAGTCCGTGGGGGATAATAAGCACCTGACTTTCTTCGAAATGTTGGGCAATTTCAGCGTAGGTGATTATTTCAAAAAAGAGGCTATTAAATGGGCCTGGGAATTTGTCATTGAGCGGCTGCACCTGCCTCCGGAAAAACTCTGGGTGACCGTATTTCTGGATGATGATGAAGCTTTAAATATATGGAAGAAAATCGGTTTTCCCGAAAATAAGATAGTCAGGCTGGGCGAAAAGGACAACTTCTGGGGGCCTGCGGGCGATAGCGGGCCCTGCGGACCCTGCAGCGAGATACACTATGATTTCGGTGAAAAATACGGCTGCGGCAAACCGGATTGTGATCCTTCCTGCAGTTGCGGAAGGTTTTCTGAAATCTGGAACCTGGTATTTACTGAATACAACCAGGACCGTGAAGGTAAACGGACCAGGTTACCCAAACCCAATATTGATACCGGCATGGGCCTGGAGCGAATTGTCGCCGCCTGCAATGGCAACCCCACCGTCTATGAGACCGATCTTTTCGTCCCTTTAATTGAGAAGATACTGGCCATTACAGTTAAAAAAGGCGGCGTTGACGAGACAACCGATAGGTCGTTCAAAGTTATTGCGGAGCACAGCAGGGGCATAACCTTTCTAATCGCCGATGGCGTGCTGCCCTCCAACGAAGGCCGCGGCTATGTGCTGAGGCGGATCTTGAGGCGTGCGTGTTTCCTAGGGAGAAAGCTGGGTATCGGTAAGCCATTCATGAGTGAAATTGCCAGGGTCGTGATAGACTGCATGGGGGGTATCTACCCTGAACTGATAGCCAACCGGAAGTTAATATTTGACATAATCAGGAATGAAGAAGAGAAATTCGAGGTTACACTGGATGCAGGCATCAACCTCTGCGAAAAAGCCATTAGTGAAGCCAAGGCTCAAAATAGAAATTGTCTGTTAAACGAAGAGGTCTTTAAATTCTGGGATACGTATGGTTTTCCTTTGGAGCTCAGCGCCGAGATTGCGGAGGAGCACGGGCTCTCTGTCGACAGGTCCGGATATGAATTGGAGATGGAAAAGCAGCGCGAGAGGGCCAGGGCCTCACATAAATTTACACAGGAATTAAAATTCGGCATAGGATCGCAGGTGTCGTTTGAGCAGACCGAATTTGTTGGCTATGAGGAATTATCCACCGATTCAAAGATAGTCCAGATAATCGACAATGCCTCGGGCAAACCGGTTTCTGAAGCAGGCAAGGGCAGGAATATCACACTTGTTCTGGACAGGACTCCGTTTTATGGTGAGATGGGTGGGCAGGTAGGCGACACGGGCAAGCTAAAATCCAATTCTGGCGAAGTTAATATTGCCAATGCTGTTTCTCATACTAACTCAATCGCCGTATCTGGCCAGGTAGTTTCGGGCACCATTTCCAAGGGCGATGTGGTTAGTGCGGCTGTAGATATAGACCGCAGGATGGACATAGCCAGAAACCACACCGCCACGCATATTTTGCAGGCTGTGCTCAGGAGGGTGCTGGGCAGCCACGTCGCACAGAGGGGATCGCTGGTGTCACCTGAAAGGCTGCGTTTTGATTTTACCCACCTGGCTGCCATCAGCAAGCAGCAGTTAAAGGAAATACAGACGGGCGTCAACGAGATCATTCGTAAGGATTTACCGGTAGCAACAGATGTATGTTCGTACGACCAGGCAGTCGGTCAGGGTGCGACGGCAATATTCGAAGAAAAATACGGTGATATGGTGAGAGTAGTCAAAATCGGTGACCCCAGAGTCAGCATGGAGCTTTGCGGCGGAACGCACGTTAAGAGAACCGGTGAAATAGGCCATTTTCTGATATCGAGTGAATCCAGTATAGGCACTGGTTTACGCCGGATAGAGGCTGTGACCGGCAGGGGCGCAGAGGCCGTGATCAGCGAGCACCTGGCCATATTGGACCAACTGGCAAGTGATCTAAAGACCAAAATCAATGAAATCCAGGCCAAGGTTGCAGGACTGCAGGCCAGCGCGGCTTCGAGTGCCAGGGAAACCGCACAACTGAGGCGGGAGAAATCCAGGTCTGAGGTGGACGAGCTAATCAAGAATCATCTGAAAACCTTTAACGGAGTAAATATTCTTTCTGTCCAGTTATCGCCCAGGCCGATGCCGGATATGATGGAAATGGGTGACATGCTTCGCGATAAAATCAAGAGCGGAGTTGTAGTTCTGGCGACCGTCTATGATGAAAAGCCGGGATTTATTGCGACGGCCACCGCAGATGTTATTCATAAGGGTTTTCATAGCGGTAAACTGATTAAGAAAGTGGCCGCTATCGCGGATGGGAGTGGCGGGGGAAAAGCGGAGATGGCGCAGGCCGGCGCTAAAAATAAAGAAAAAGTCGGTGAGGCACTGCAATCGGTGCCGAAATTTGTTGAGGAACTGATTAAATAGAGATATGCCTAGAATCTTAGGACTGGATATCGGCGATAGAAAAATCGGGGTGGCAGTGTCGGACCCTTCGCAAGTCCTGGCTTCTCCTATCAGCACTATTATCAGGGATGATGATGCGAAGGCCATCAATCAAATAGCCTGCCTGACAAAGAAGTACGGCGCCAGCCAGATCATAATCGGCCTTCCTTATTCTTTAAGCGGCGCTATTGGGAAACAGGCTGAAAAGGTATTGAGTTTCAAGCAAAAGATAGCTGAGGCCGTAAATGTAGAAATTATTATGCAGGATGAGAGGTTATCCTCAGTATCGGCCAACCAAAAGCTGCGTGAGGCTGGGAAGAAGGGAAATAAGCTAAAAAATGAAATGGATGCTGCTGCGGCTACCGTGATTCTACAGTCGTTCCTGGATGAGAGGAAAATCAATAGGGACTCTTCTGCCGCTGACGACCATTCACGTTAGCTTTTAATTCGGATAAATAATAATATTTACTTTGGCACGATCAGGATCCCAATTCTGTGCATGGAGGAGAGGATGAGAAAATTAATATCAATTATTTTTATATGTCTCTTAGCTGTCTCTCAGCTGACCTCATGCAACGCAATTGTTAATAAGGTTGCCGTTATATCCTTAAACGGGGTAATCCAGATCGAATCGGGCTCTTCGGTCTTCAGTGGTTCCTCAATTACGCCGGATGACGTACGAAAACAGCTAGAGCGTGCACAGAACGATTTCAATGTTAAGGCCATAGTAATTCAGGTAAACAGCCCCGGAGGGGACGTCAGTGCCTGCCAGGAAATCGTTTATGAGATGCAAAAGGTAAAAAAACCCGTGGTTATCAGCATGAGAAGCGTGGCTGCCTCGGGAGGCTACTATATATCTGCCAAAGCCAACAAGATCATTGCTCTCCCTTCAACTCTGACTGGAAGCATCGGTGTGATCTCAGAGGTCCCCAATTTAAAGGGGTTGTTCGATAAGATCGGCGTAAGTATGCAGATCATAAAATCGGGCAAATATAAAGATATGTATTCCGGCATGGGAGAACTGACGCCGGAGGAAACAGCCATAGTACAGAAGACTACCGATGAATTATATAATGAATTCGTTAATATAGTAGCCGAAGGTCGCCATCTGGATCCCGGTAAGGTAAAAGAGCTGGCTACAGGCCAGGCCTATACAGGGCTAGAGGCCAAGGACCTGGGACTGGTTGATGAGCTTGGAGGATTGGACACGGCAATTGACGAAGCCGCGAAATTGGCTTCCATAGAAAAGCCTCTTATTGAATATTATCATCCGGAGTCGCCCGGTATATTCGGAATATTATTTGGCGGCGGTAACGGCAGTTTATTGGATTTTATCGGTGCCAGATTGTTGAGTGCTGAACAAATAGCCGCGCTAAGTGTTATGAGCAATTCATATCCAAGGTTCCTGTATCAATAACCGTTGATCCGACCATATTTCCAGTCATCAATGAGATGACCTGTTATTGATGAAGGAATAAAAACGGTATATCATATTACAGTTGTTTTGGTCTCCCTCCGCAGCTTCAGACCAGGGATTGATCTAAAGTGAGCATTGTATTAAAAGCAGATTCAAATATTGCTGACTATATATATGTCCTTAAGCCCAGGGAAACCAGCCTTATCCTGATAATCAGCACCTGTTCCGCGCTGGTTGCCGCTGCCACCATCAATGGAGTATTCCCGGTTAAGGATTTTATGCTTACCCTTACGGCTATAGCGCTGGGCAGCGCCGGGGCCAATGGGCTGACTAACTACCTGGACCGTAATGTCGATGCGCTCATGAAGAGGACCTGCAACAGGGTATTGCCGGCCGGACGGATCCAGCCGGCTGAAAAAGCGCTGGCTCTGACGATAATCCTTATCATTGCCGGACTGATGATGGCCTGGTTTTTATCCCCCATATGTTTCTTTATCGGGCTGATTGGTATTTTGGCTTCCGCAATCTGGCGTAAGACCATCTCATGTACTTTCTTTGGCATCATAGCCGGCAGCGCACCGATCCTTATTGGATGGTACGCCATCACCAAACAGCCGTTTATAGATACACTGCCGGTATTATTGTTTTGCATGATTGCCTGCTGGACGCCGATGCACGTCTGGACGCTTATGATTGCCGACCGAAGGGATTACGAGAGTGCCGGCCTCCATTATTTTCCGTTAAGCTTTAAAGATGACACCGTGATAAAAATGCTGGCAGTGCTTTCCATCGCCCTCTCGGTATTTGCCGTCCTGGTCTATTTCCTGACGGGGAAGTTCCACTGGCTTTATTTGTCGGTTTCGGTTGTATTAAGCCTGATAATGATAGTTGCCAGTTTAAGATTGCTCTTCAATCCCACCTCCATGAATGCCTGGACGGTATATAAATTTTCTGCCTTTCCCTACCTGGGTATCATCTTTACGGTGATGGCTATTGACGCATGGCTTATTTAGAAAAATGGCGTGGTTCGGCGGGCGAACGGTTTGATGGCGGCGCAGACATTTAAGGTCCAGACCACCAGCTCGACATCCAGGGCAAGGCTTGCCGAATTGAGCATGCTGCATGGCAAGGTGCAGACCCCCATATTTTTACCGGTAGGGAGCCAGGCGACGGTAAGGGCTTTGACCCCACAGGACCTGGAAGACATCGGCATCAGGATGATCCTTTGCAACTCCTATCATCTTTACTTACGTCCGGGGATTGAGATAATTGAAAAGGCCGGAGGTTTGCACCAATTCATGGCTTGGGACAAACCTATCCTGACAGACAGCGGTGGTTACCAGATCTTCAGCCTGTCTTCATTTCGCAAGATTACATCTGACGGCGTTGTATTCCGTTCGCATATAGACGGCAGCGAGCACCATATCTCTCCCGAATACGCCATTTCTCTGCAGGAAAAGTTAGGCGCCGACATTATCATGGCGCTGGACGTTTGCCCGGAGAGCACGGCTAAAAATGAGCAGCTTGCCGGGGCAGTTACTTATACGACCGAATGGGCTGCCCGATGTTTCCGGTCTCATCAGGACAACGGCCAGCTTTTATTCGGGATCATACAGGGCGGATTGGTGCCGGAACTGCGGAAACTGTCCGCAGAACAAATAACGTCCATAGATTTTCCCGGTTATGCCATAGGGGGACTTAGCCTGGGCGAATCTAAGGCCTCTATGCAGGAAATGGTAGATTGTACTGTGGAACTGATGCCGGACAATAAGCCGCGCTATTTAATGGGAGTCGGATCGCCGGAAGATATATTAGACGGCGTCGGCAGGGGCATCGATATATTCGACAGTGCTTTGCCCACGCGAGTGGCACGCAACGGGGCGCTTTACACACGCAGCGGAAGGAAAAATATTAAGCAGGCAATTTTTAGCGACATATTCGAACCTATCGAAGGCTCTTGCGGATGTTTCACCTGCCGGAATTTTACGCAGGCTTATGTACATCATCTTTTTAAATGCGAGGAATTGCTGGCCTACAGGCTGGCCACAATTCATAACCTCTTTTTCATGAATACCCTAGTGTCTGAAATCCGTGAATCAATCGGTAGCGGCCAATTCCCTGCTTTCAGAGAGAGATTTCTGTCGATCTATAAAACCTCGGATGAAGACAGGCGTATCGAGCAGAAAATCAGGAGCGTCGAAGCGAAGCGTAAAAAAGGGACCGATGACTTATAATATAGCTTTGGCAGTAACCATAATATATAAAATTCCTGCATCACACTTATGAATGGGAAAGAAACAGCCTTAAGTATCAAGGACCTTTCGTTATGGTTCGGCGGCGTGAGGGCACTGACTGATATCAATCTGGAAATAAAGAAGAACGAAGTGCTGGCTATCATAGGGCCTAACGGGGCGGGGAAGACCTGCCTGCTTAATTGTATCAATGGCTTCTACAAGCCGCAGAAAGGGGAAATACTATTCAACGGCAGGAAGATCAATGGGGTCCGCTCCGACAAAATAGCCAGAATGGGGATTGCCAGGACTTTTCAGAATATTGAACTTTATTCAGGCCTTAGTTCGCTGGACAATATCATGGCGGCCCGCCACGTCCTCATGAAGCAGAATATACTAAGTACGTTTTTATATTTTGGGCCTGCACAAAAGGAAGAGTTGGAACATCGAAAAACGGTGGAAGACATCATAGACTTCCTTGAAATAGAGCAAATAAGAAAAAGTATTGTTGGCGCACTTCCCTATGGTCTCAGGAAACGCGTGGAGTTAGGCCGGGCCCTGGCCCTTGAGCCCAGGGTTTTGCTGCTGGATGAGCCCATGGCCGGTATGAACTTGGAAGAGAAGGAAGATATCGTCCGCTTTATTTACGATATTTTCGAGGGCCAGGGTGAGTCTTATCCGTCAACGCCCGTGCTACGCGACGGTGTTGAATCTATCGTGTTGATTGAGCATGATATGGGAGTCGTCATGGACCTGGCGGACAGGATTATTGTGCTGGATTTCGGCCGCAAAATAGCCGAAGGGACACCTGGGGAAATATCGGAAAATCCTGCAGTGATTGCGGCGTACCTGGGGGAAAAATAAAGGTGAAGGTGTCCGTAAAAACTATCACAGCCACCTTTTTCTTCGTTTATAGTGTTTGACGTCTTTGTAGCTCTTTTTCTCACCGGAGGCTGAAATACCCATATAGAATTCCTTCACATCCTCACGGCCTTTTAAATAGTCGGCCGAGCCGTCCAACACCACCCTCCCGTTCTCCATCACGTAACCATAATGAGATGTGTTCAATGCAACCCGCACGTTTTGTTCAACCAGTAAGATAGCAGTTTTTCGATCTATGTTAAATCTTTTAATAATGTCGTAGATCTGCTCAACCACCATGGGTGCCAAACCCAGCGACGGTTCATCCAGCATCATCAGCCGGGGAGCGGCCATCATGGCCCTGCCGATGACCAGCATCTGCTGCTCTCCGCCCGAGAGGTAACCGGCAATATTATGCTTCAAGCTTTCCAGTCTGGGGAAGTAGGAATAGACCATTTGCAAGTCCGCCTTAACATCCTTGATATTGGAACGGCTGAAAGCCCCTACCAGCAGGTTTTCTTCTGCATCAAGATGTTCAAAGACCCTCCTGCCCTCCAGTGCTTGCACAATACCAAGTTTGCCTATGTCGACGGCATTTTTCTTATCTATCCGCATACCATCCCATTCAATGGTGCCGTCATTGATCTCGCCCTCTTCAATTCGGAGGAGGCCGGAAATCGCCTTGAGAGTGGTCGTTTTTCCGGCCCCGTTAGCTCCAAGAAGGGCTACAACGATACCGTCCTCGACAGTGATCGAAATGCCGTGCAATACCTTCACCACATTGAGGTACGAGACCTCAATGTTGTTGAGTTTTAACATATCACCTGGAATTAAAGTTTACTTACCAAACCAATCAAAGGTCTCATAGGGAATGTTGGGTGCATTTACCCAGCCGGAGAGGGAGACCATCTGACCGCTCTGTATCTCGAATATTTTGACGGATTTGGAACCCCGTTTATCAAGAGTACCTGAAAAGTCCACTGGACCCTGCAGTCCGCTTACATCATAGCCCTGGACTTTCATAAAGCCATTGGTCTCTGCTAGTTGCCAGGAGGTAGCATCTCCTTTGAAAAGGTCGTCGACATTGGAGTTCTGTATGGCCTGTTTCAAGATCTCAGCATTGATAAGGCTGGATGCCCAGCCCACCAGATAGTCATTATTTCCAAGGTATTCCGGATGTTGCGACTTGCAATATTCCATCATCTTGGCCATTCCCGTAACATTGTCCCCAAAGTTAACCGTCGGATAGACGCCGTATACACCTTCAGTCACATCTTTACCCGCGGCATCGATGAGCGCCTTGGTAAAACTTGCATGCGCACAGGCTACGGTCATGCCTGGAATCATATTCAGATCACGTGCATTCTTTAGAATTATGGCTGTGGGGGCGGGCGTACTTGAGATGAAGAGTATGTCAGGATTCTTGGCTTTAATCCTGTTGAGGGCATCTGTTTCCGATATGGTGGTTGCCGAGTGTTGTTCAGTATCAACTATCTCTACACCAAGCTGGTCGGCCATAGCCCTGGCGGCATCCCTGACGCCGAAGCCTGTGGAGTTGTTCAATAGTTCCAGAGCCATCTTCGGTTTGCCTTGCCCCTTCCACATGTTCTGCATATAGTACTTTGTGAAAGCGGTCCAGTCATCGCCGTAATCGGGAAGTTGTGCGTAGACATGCGCCGGGGGGTGGGTATTTGAGGGAGAACTGAAGCATACCATGCCGGGGAATCCGGTCCTGTTGGCGATGACCTGTGACGCACTCATATCCTTGGAAGCTACGACCGTAAAGAAAAGACATCCGTCCGTCATAAGTTTCTTGGCGATGTCGGTAGCTTTCTGGGTATCATAATTTGTGTCGTACCAGTCTGCATCGATTTTATATCCGGCAACCCCACCCAACTCGTCATTGATATATTTAAATGCATCGAGTTGGCCGTGGCCGATGGGGGCGCCTTTTTCGGCGGCGGGACCTGTCAAAGGGATGCTCAAGCCGAGTTTAAAGGCTTTCTTTTCTGATGCCGGCTGGGTTGTGCACGCCGACATCAGGGAAACCAGGGACGTAAGTAAGAGTAACAGTGTAACTGCCAGGACTATGCGAGACTTCTTCATTTAAACCTCCTCACTTTTTCAGAAAAGAATACGGATTATATCAAATTTACATTTGTGTTTAAAACATTTAATAAGAAAACGGCCACATCCTGTACGAGGATTTAAACAATGCCCACAAATGTGACAACCCCCTGGGCTCAAAGATCAGAATCAAAATGATAGCCAAACCGAATAGCATCAGATTGAGGCCGGAGGAAAATCCGGTCGGCATGAAGGTCACGGTATGTTCAAGCCAGGGTGCCACCGTGTTAGTCAGTGACTTTTGCAGAGTCTCTATGAGAACCGTGCCAAGGATGGGGCCCAATGCACTGCCGAGGCCTCCCACGATAAGCATGCCTATATATAATATCGACTGCTGAAAGGTGAAGTCTTCGTAAGAAATATGGCCCCTATATTGTGCGTACAGGGATCCGGCGATGCCAGCCAGAAAACAGCCCAGGAAGAAAGCCAGCAATTTGTAGCTAAAAACGTTTATTCCCATTACCTCTGCCGCCAGGTCATTATCCCTGATGGCTATGAAGGCACGGCCGATGCGGCTCCTGGCCAAATTCGTGGCGAACAGAACGCTGATTATGGCAATTGTAAATATCAAATAATATTGTTTTATCTCACTGTCGAATTGCAGGTTAAATATCGAAGCTGGTACAACATCGAGCCCGTTGGAGCCGTGAGTGATATCGGTCCAGTTCTGCAGTACCCAGATAATAATGAATTGGGCCGCGATAGTTGCAATGGCGAGATAAAACCCTTTCACTCGCAGTGAAGGGATGCCGAATATAAGGCCGATAACCCCTGCCGATAAACCGGAAATAACAAGCGCCAGCAGAAACGGTAGATGCAGGTTGCCTGTTAACAGGGCCGAAGTAAATGCGCCTACCGCCATGAACCCTGCATGACCTAGCGATAGCTGGCCGCAATATCCCATCAGGATATTTAACCCGACAACGGCAATCAGCAGAATACCGATGGAATTAACCGTATCGTACCAGGACACGGGTAAATAAAGGGGCATAATAAATAGAGCCAGCATAAATAGTATGAACAGCACCCATTGAGTCCTGGTCCTTATGATGGCAACATCGGTATGATATGAAAAATTACGTATACCGCAGGGCAGACTCATATTTAAATCCTCTCAATCCTCTCTTCACCGAACAGTCCAAAGGGTTTGATCATAATTACTATGACAATGATTATGAACGGTATTAATTCTTTAACGCTTGAGCCGAACTGCGAGCCTCCGAAAGTTTCACATAGTCCGATGATGGGGCCAGCCACAATGCAACCCAGGAATGACTCCATTCCGCCCAGGATAACCACCGAGAACGACTTGAAGCCTGTCTCGACCAGCCCGTAGTTGATGGCTGCGATACTGGATATCAGGACGCCACCGATAGCTGCTACAACACAGGCAAAAATCCACGACATGGAAAAAACGCGGTTAACCGGCACTGCGCAGGCCTGAACGGCCAATTGGTCGTCGGCCGTGGCCCGCATAGCAATGCCCATCCTGTGATATTTAAAAAAGACCGATAGCAAAATAAATAAAATTAGCGAGATGACGGCAGCCCAGAGCAATTCCTGTTGTATCATGGCCGGACCAATCCGGATGGATGCCTGCGGGAAGACTTTAGGCAGATTGCCCTGGCCTTGCGGCCAGATAAATGAAGTGAAGCCTTCAAGGAAATAGGCCAGTCCTAAGGTTATGGCAATAAGTGAAAGTATCGGCTGCCCTATCAGGGGCCGTAAAGCTATTCTCTCGATCAGCCAGCCAAGCAAAACCGCGAAAGCAATCGTCAATATCATTCCCAGCCAGAAAGGAAATTTGAACTGAACGAGCATGCTGTAGGTAAACCAGGATGATATCAGTACCAACTGCCCCAGTGCCAGATTGGCAACCCGGCTGGACTTCCAGATTAGGGCAAAACCAAGTGCAATCAGGGCATATACCATGCCGGTCGCAATGCCCGTAAGGATATTTTGAATTAGTATATCCATTTTCTTAAAGGTCCCATATCCTGATGCCGGTCGACACCACGCCTTTTCGGCCGTCTCTATAGGTAACCGAAGCTTCGACATTCAAGCTATTTTGCCCTGCATAAATTGCTTCGATCAGCGGGTTATATCTTACCTCCATAAACTCACGGCGCAACTTGCGCGTCCTGGTCAATTCCGCTTCATCAGGATCAAATTCTTTATGCATAAGCATATATCTCTTAACCCTGGATAATTCCGGTAAATAGCTGTTCACTCGTAGCAGGTCCTTTTTAATAAGGTTGGCCACCTCCTCTTTTTGGGAGAGGTCCACAAATGTAGTGTATGTGATGCCCTTTCGCTCAGCCCACTTCCCGACCATGGCAAAATCAATATTGACCATAGCGGCTACAAAGGACTTATCCTTACCGCCGATTACCATGGCGTCCTTTATATACGGGCTGAACCTTAACCGTCCCTCTATGTATTGCGGTGCGTACCGGGCCCCGGTCACCAGTGTGCCCATGTGCTCGAGACGGTCAAGAAATATCAGGTGGCCGCTGTCATTGATATTTACAGCATCGCCCGTATGGCACCAGCCATTGATCTTCATAGCGCTCGTCTTCTCCGGCTCGTTTAAGTACTCCTTGAAAAGGCAATCGCTCCTTACCAACAATTCGCCTTCTCTGGTTATCCTCGCTTCGACGCCAAGAGCCGGACGGCCCACGCTCTGAAAATCGATCTCGCCCTTGGTGTGCGAAGAGATGAATCCCGCTTCCGTGCTGGCGTAAGTTTGCCTTAGCTCAACCCCGATGGCATGTATTAACCTAAAGGTGTCCAGGCTTAAAACAGAGCTGCCCGTAACCGCAAACCTTACCTTGCTCAGTCCGAGCCGATCTTTTAAAGGCCGCAGCAATAAATAATACGCTATTGAATGTAGAGCGCTCCAGAAGACATCGGCCTTCTTATTTTGAAAGTTCAGGTCGGCAATCTTATAGCCGATGGGCAGCAGCATGTGATAGAAAAATCTTTTTAACGGGTGCGCATCGGTCATCTTGACCTGAATTTCACTGACCAGACTTTCCCACTGCCTCGGGCCGTATATAGCAAAATCCGGTCCCACTTCCCGTGTATTCTCGGCTATTGTTTCCGGCTCTTCGGCAAAATTAAGCCGGGCACCGGTCAGGATGTGAGGGATGGTGGCAAAATAGCTGTCGCCAACCCAGGCGGCCGGGAAATTGGAGACCAGGTCATCATCCTTGAATAACGGATAAACGCTGGTAAAACCGCGCGCCGTCTGGATTAAAGCCCGATGAGTGAGAATTGCACCTTTGGGCAGCCCGGTTGTGCCGGAGGTGTAGTAAATAAAGGCGGTATCATCAGGTCGCCCCTGAGCGATATTTTCCTCGAACCGTCCGGGATTGACACGGTCGAATGACTTGCCCTCTTCTATTACCTTCTCGAAGCTGATAAGCAAGGGGTGATCGTAATTATTCAGCCCCTTGGCATCCCAGTAGATAACCTTTTTTAGTGAGGGAAGATCATCGCAAATTTCCAGGAATTTATCCGCCTGCTCCTGGTCATTTACTATGGCAAAACTTGCGCCAGAATGACCGGCAATATATTTGAGTTCGGAAGGGATGGAATCCACAAAAGCGCCGGTTGCTATGCCGCCTGCAGCCTGCACCGCAAATTCACCCCAGAACCATTCGGGCTCGTTGTCCCCTATAATGCAGGCAACATTCCCACGCTGCAGCCCGATGCTGGTTAAGCCCAGAGAAAAGAATTTTACCCTGTTAAAATATTCGTTCCAGTCGAATTTATGCCAGATGCCGCGCTTTTTAACGCACATGGCGGTCTGGCTACCCCATTTGCGGTAGTTATCCTGTATCAATTGTGGGATCGTGTGCGCGTTTTTCATGTAGGTTACATGAGGGAGGCGATTCGTTGAAACAAACCGCCCAAACTAAAAGAGTCTAAACTGCTCAGCAACTTTTTTAAAGCCAAAGAGCGAGCCTTCGAGGGTTGACTGGCTGACGCAATATGAAATGCGGAAAAAGCCGGGGGTGCCAAATCCACGACCGGGGACGGTCAGGACGTTCAATTTCTGTAATTCGTGTACAAACCCTATATCGTTTTCGATGGGCGTCCGGGGAAACATGTAGAAAGCGCCCTGTGGTTTGACAAGCTTGTATCCCATTTCAGTCAGGCTATTATACAAGAAATCGCGCTTTTGCTGGTACTCTGGAACTGATACCGTCACGTCCTGGAGGTGGCAGATGAGATTTTGCATTAGAGCCGGGGCATTTACAAACCCCAGTATGCGGTTGGAGAAAATCAGGCCGCTCACGAGTTCGCCTTTATTTTCCATTTCAGGATTAACTGCGATATAACCTATGCGCTCACCGGGCAAAGCCAGGTCTTTGGAGTGGGATGTCGCTATCATACTGCGGTGATATATTTTCAAGGCGGGCACGTATTTAATCCCATCGTAAATCAGGCTGCTGTAGGCTTCGTCGCTGATCAGGTAAATGGAGGTACCATACTGTTTTTCCTTGCTGACAAGGATGTCTGCCATCCTTTTTAACAGATCTTCACTGTAGACAACGCCGGTCGGATTGTTGGGTGAGTTAATAATTACTGCTTTAGTCTTAGCGTTGATATTTCTCTCCAAATCATCGAGGTCCGGCAAGAATTGGTCGTTAGTTTTGACTACGCGGGTTACGCCCTGGTGATTGTCGATGTAGTTGTCATACTCCATAAAGTACGGTGCGAACACTACAACCTCTTCACCGGCGTTGAGCAGGGTTTTGAGTATGACGTTGATGGCTCCGGCTGCCCCTACAGTCATTACAATATCATGACCTGCCAGCGTAAGGCTGGTCTCCAGCGAGACTTGTTTGGCTACGGCATCCCTGGTCTCCTGATAACCGGCGTTTTCCATATAACGGTGTCTGCCAGGCAAAGGATTTTCCATGAATTTTTTTAATGCCTGTTTAAACTCCGCCGGAGGTTCCATAATCGGATTACCCAGGGAAAGGTCAAAAACATTGTGTTCACCATGCTTTTTCTTCAACATGGCAGCTTCTTCGAACATGCGCCTGGTCCAGGACCCCTCCGCCATCCTCTTCCGCACATTATCGGATATTGACACTCAACGCCTCCTCACGGCCCTTTTCGAAAGCACGCAGATTTATATCGAGAATCCTGGAAGGCAATTGTTTTCTCAAGCAGCTTTCCCAGGCGGCTGAATCGATATCCAGCGGCAGGAATGTCGACAAAAATCCCAGCATAAAAATATTGAGAGTCCTGGTATCCCCCAGATGGGCTATCTTCCCGGAGCCATCGACTAGACATAATCGGCTGGTCCGTTGCTTGAATGAATCGAGGATCTCCTGGTCGCCCGGGTATTTTTGCGAACCCAGTGAGATCGACAGCGGCGGGATGGCGAGATTATTGATGATGGCCAATCCCCCTGGCTTCAAATAATTCACCCATCTGGCCGCCTCGAGCTTCTCAAATGCCAGCAAAATGTCGGCTTCGGCCGGGCTGGTTAATGGTGACCAGACCTTTTGACCGATCCTAAGATGGCTGGTGACGCTGCCACCACGCTGTGCCATGCCCAGCGTGTCGGTCTTTTTAATGTCCAGTCCTTTTTCCAGAGCAGCCTCGCCTAGGATGTCACTGGCAAGGATAATACCCTGTCCTCCCACACCCACCATTAATATATCTTGTTTCGTTTGATCCAAATCACTCACCCGCCGGTTTTCCTGATACAGGTCCAATAGCCTTTTTGGGGCAGAGCTGTTCGCAAATCCTGCACTCCTCTCCCATGCAGATGGTAGAGTCAATATAAAGTTTGTCATTGCGTTTTTGAATAGCCTGGCAGCCTATCATTACACATACTCCACAGTCGTTGCACTTACTCAGATCTATCTGCCTGGGGTTCTTACGGACTCTATTTATTACGGCGCATTTACCTCTTACTATGACCACTGACAGAGAGGGATTATCCAACGCCGACCTGATGGCGCCTCGGACAGCTTTTACGTCAAATGAATTGACCACCTGCACATCTTTAACGCCTGCCCCGCGTACCAGCTTCTCAATATCTACCTTCTCGGTTACAGTGCCCTGCGCTGACATACCGGAGCCCGGGTGGTCCTGATGACCGGTCATGGCGGTAGTTCCGTTGTCTAAAATTATTACAGTTATTTTCGCGTCATTGTAAACAGCATCGACTATGCCCGTTATTCCGGAGTGCATGAAGGTAGAATCTCCTATGACAGCGGCAATCTTGCTATTCACGCCGGCCTTTTCAAGGCCTATAGCCTGGCCTATGCTGGCTCCCATGCAGGCGGTGGTGTCCATGGCGCGCAAAGGTGGGTAGGTTGCCAATGTGTAGCAGCCAATATCCCCGGTAATAATCAGGCCCGTCTCTTCCTCCGACCTTCCCTCGCTGTCCAGCACTTTGGCCCGCTTACCAATGGTGCTTAAAACAAAAAATGCTCCCGAGTGAGGACAGCCCGGACAAAGGAGGGGAGGTCTACCCGGCAGATTTTTAACTAAGGTGACTTCGGCAATGGGATTGGCCCGGTCTAATAGACCGGCCTGCACAGCGGCATGGTGCACTGCAGCCTTATTCAACTCACCAAAACGAGGCAGATGCTTCTTACCTTCAACATGGACCCCCAGTAATTTGACGTTCTCCTCCAGGAATGGGTCCAATTCCTCAACCACAAAGATCTTTTTTACCTTGCCAGCGAACTTTTGAACCAGTTCGGGAGGTAGCGGATAGGTCATGCCCAGTTTTAAAAAAGAGGCTTGGGGAAAGACTTCCCTGGCATACTCATAACTTACACCGCTGGATATGATCCCTATTTTGCCGTCCCCATCGATTATCTGGTTGACCGGTGTGGTTTCAGCGTACCTGGTTAGTTCAACTATCCGTTTATGCATGTTAGGTACTCGGTTACGGGCATTAGTGGGCAACATCACATATTTGCCGATATCATGATGGAAGTGTTTGGTCCTTTCCTTGCTAATGCGCTTTTCATCCAGTTCGACCACGGATTTTGAATGCGCCACGCGGGTAGTAATTCTAAAAAGAACGGGGGTATCGTACTTTTCGCTCAAGTCGAACGCAATCTCAATTAGATCATACGCTTCCTGGCTGTCGGCCGGCTCCAGCATCGGCACCCGGGCCAGCTTGGCAAAATGGCGGTTGTCCTGCTCACCCTGGGAGCTGTGTATTCCCGGATCGTCAGCCGAAATGACTACCAGGCCGCCATGTATGCCGGTGGTTGCTGCGGCCATGAATGGATCGGCCGCGACGTTTAACCCTACGTGTTTCATGGAAACCAGTGTTCTGACGCCTGCATATGAAGCGCCTAAACCGACCTCCATGGCTACCTTTTCGTTGGTAGACCATTCGGCATAGATACCCTTGTATTTCGATAGGTTCTCGAGTATCTCGGTGCTGGGAGTGCCCGGATAGGCTGTGGCAACCAGCACCCCGGCATGGTAGGCGCCGATAGCTATGGCTTCGTTTCCGGAAAGAAGTTTGCGGCTTTTATTCATTGGTTGTTAAGTTAAATTACGTGCCCGAATGTAAGAAATAATTATAATAAGGTTTAATCGATTAATTCAATTAAGCGCCGCCTAAAATACATGGGTCTTCTTTTTAAGGGTCTCAATAAGTTTATCCAGGGGTATTGCTGCCAGGGTCAGGCTTTGCAGACCGCCGGCGGAAAGATGGATGGCCAGCTCAGCGGCTTTTTCATTGCTGGGGGCTTCGACGATGTTGACAAAATCGTATTGCCCGAGCAGCGCATACTGGGCAATGATTTTAATGCCCATATACTCGACTTCTTTATTTAATTCCTTTAATTTCTCGGGATATTCCTCTATAGCCTTTCTGCCCTCACCCGTCAGAGTCGAAAGTAAAAGATATATAGCCATAGCCACCTCCTCAAAATTAAATATATCGAAACCATTTTGCGATTGATTAAAATCCCGCTTTCACAACGTCAGTCCTGGTATTGCCGATATTTTAACATTAATATCTTTAATTCGTTAACTTGACATGGTTGCAGGAACTTGGGGTAATATAATATACTAGCTTCGTACTAAATTAATCGTTACGCAGTATAGATGCACGCAAATAAGTATATCTACCGAAGGTGACTCTAGGCCGGTTGCCGCATCTCCACGGTAACTCTGGAGTCACGTAACCTACCTAAAATTCACAGTAACACTGGCATTTCTAATTTATTATTTACATTTATATTAAGAGGAGGTATATCTATGAAAAGGGCGGCCCTGATTCTTACATTGGTTGCGAGCATCCTGGGTACTTCGTTCCTGGTAGCTTGCAGCCCGGCAGCCACTACCCCGCCAACCGCGGCAGCGGAAGTAAAAACTCTCAATGTTGGGTGCACGCTTCCGTTTGACAATAGCCTGGGCATGGATACTAAAAAGGCTCTGGAAATGATCGTGCCTGCTTTCAATGCGGCAGGCGGGCTGACGGTCCAAGGCCAGAAATACAATATTAACATGATAATATACGACGACAAATATACTGCTGACGGTGGACGTGCGGCAGTAGAGCGGTTGGTCAATGAAGATAAAGTTAAATTCATTATCTGCCAGGTCGGATCCGCACCGATTGTGGCTGGCCTTGCAGTTACGGAACCCGCAAAAGTAATGGTGCTTTGCGGCGGCGCTTCATCTAAAATAATAGATCCGGCCAACAAGTACACATTTGGAACTGCCACGTGGAGGACCAATTTAGCCCCATTGTTCCCGTTGCTAAAAACCGCCTTCCCCAATGCTAAGACAATGGTAAACCTGTCCCCGGACGACGAAACCGGCAAAGCGTTAGCGAGCGACAACGCCAAAATCGCCACAGCCCTTGGATTTACCGTGCTGGATAACGTCTTCTATCCGCGCGACACGCAGGATTTTGCTCCGTTTGCAACCAAAATTGCAGCTGAGAAACCGGATATTATGGACTTCCCGGGAGCAGTAGCTGGAACCCAGTTCGGCCTGCAATTTAAAGCGTTATATGAAGCCGGGTTCACAGGTGCGCAGGTTAGTCCCATGCCTCCCAGCATGACAGAAGTGCTGGCGGTAACCCCGCCTGAATCTATGGAGGGCCTAATATCAATATTGCCATCAACTGAGATTCCCCAACCGACTGCACTAGCCACACAATATAAGCAGGATTGGACCGCCAAATACGGACAGTGGTCGACGGTCAGCCTTACCTGGATCCCCGCTTTTTACGCCTTCGTTAATGCTGTTCAAAAAGCCGACAGTGTTGATCCCGAAGTGGTAAGTGCATATCTTTCGGCCAATGGCCTATCCTGGCAAAGCCCCAACGGGAGCGCTATGCTGGTCAAACGGCCGGACTTCAAGAATGACAGATTCTGCGATACATGTGCATCATTGGACTTCGGTATTTTCAAGAAGGGCGCATACCAGTACCTGGGTACTATTTCAGCAGATGATGCTTTAAAAGCTAACCAGAGTGCTTTCGGCGGAGTGTGGCAGTAGCTTCGCTACGACACTAATAGCAACACTTTTTTCTAAACGAATAACTAGCCAAAACGGTAGAAGTCACTGTAATATTGCAGTGACTTCTACCTCTTGATGGAAAGGGAATAGCGTGACTCCAGGTTTATTAGCTCAGTTATTTCTAAATGCGCTTTCTCTGGGCTCGGTTTACGTACTTATGGTGCTCGGCCTGGACATCATTATAAGGGGCACCAAAATACTGAATTTTGCCCACGGGCAGTTCTATATGCTGGGCGCCTATATGCTATTCCTGTTATTCCAGATCATGCACCTGGACTTTGCTCTGTCGCTTGTCCTCGCAGGTCTAATCCTGGGACTGGTCGGAGCTATATGCTACATGAGTATTTTCCATGTTGTCAGGCAGCGGTTTACAGTTACCACAACATTTTCTTACCGGCTACTATTGAGCGCCATGGCCTCTGTGGGCTTGATGATGATATTGCAACAGGGGACCTTACTGCTGTTTGGGACAGAAGAAAGAGGCGTTAAAACTCCCTTTCCCCAGATGATCGATATCTTAGACGTCAGAATTTCCTTAATGCGAGTGATAGTCATCCTGGCAGCCATAGTTATCTGCCTTTTACTCTATTTCCTTATGTACAAGACAACACTTGGAAAAATATTGAGGGCCATAAGCTACGATCCTGAAGCCGTAACCTTGGCGGGGATCAACACTCGCTGGATACTTGTGTTTTGTTTCGCTCTGGGGAGTGCACTGGCCGGGTTCGCGGGGGGCATTATCGCCCCGCTTTTCTCTGTCACGCCTGATATGGGGACTGACGTAATATTTTTGTCCTTATTGGTGCTGTTGGTAGGAGGGATAGGCAGCTATAAGGGCACCATTTTGGGAGGGCTGCTGGTCGGCCTTGCTTTGAGTTTCGGCTTTCAGTTCCTGGGTGGCATAGCCGAGCTATTCGTGTTCCTGCTGGTGATTGCTATACTTAGCTTTAGACCCGGAGGCCTGCTCGGTGAAGCCGCCGACTAGCTGGAAACCAATTCACAAAAAATTGGCGGCGGCGGTGATTCTCATCATCGTTTTCGCAGCCCTGCCAATTTTTATTGAAAACGACTATATTAAACACCTTCTTATTATGGCCTGCGTGGGGACTATTCTGGGCATGTCATTCAGCATGCTTTTCAGTACCGGCTTGATAAGCCTGGGAGCAGGTGCCTTTTATGCAGTCGGGGCCTACATTTCGGCCAGCCTCGCCATGAATGCAGGTATATCTTTCTGGCTGACCTTTCCGCTCACGATCATAATTTCCAGTATTCTGGCATTAGGGGTCGGAGCCATTTTCGTCCGGAATGGTGGAATTGCTTTCGTAATCATCACGCTGCTTTTTGCCAGTGCTGTCGTAATAGCGGCAGGCCAGATCGAATTTTTGGGAGGGTGGGGAGGTATTATTGGGATACCCAGACCCACAGCATTGGGACCAATTCAATTCGACAGCAAGATGTCATACTACTATTTAATATTGATTATTCTGTTGCTGGTGGTACTCGCCTATTACGCATTGTACACTTCGCATATAGGCCGGGCGTGGAAGGCCATCAAACTCAGCCCCAATCTGGCCGGTACGTTGGGTATTAACCAGTATAGCTACAGGTTATTAGCCTTTACCATCGCTTCGACTACAGCCGCTGCCGCCGGAAGTTTTTATGCACACTATTTTCAGACGGTGACTCCGGGAGCTTTCAGCGGCTGGCTTTCAATCTATATTCAGCTCTACGCAGTATTAGGCGGCCTGGAGTTTTACGTGATGGGACCGGCAGTCGGCTCTCTTTTGATGACATTTATTCCGGAATATTTGCGTATAATCAAAGAGTTCGAGCCAATAGTTACAGGCGTACTATTGTTAGTAGTTATTCTATTTTTCCAGGGAGGTATCTTGGGGACGATAGTAAATGCCACCAAGTCAAACGGTAAAAATAACGGTCAGGGTATTCATTCTATTAGATCCTGGCTGAAGAAGGGCAAGAATACGGGAGTAAGGGAAAGTTAGAATATGGCTCTGCTCGAAGTTAGAAATATAACAAAGATATTCGGCGGACTGGTGGCCGTACGCGATTTATCATTGGACATCAGGGAGGGGGAAATACTCGGTCTTATAGGTCCAAACGGAGCCGGGAAAAGCACACTTTTCAATATCATCAGCGGTTTTATAGTTCCCAATAAGGGCAAAATTTTATTTAAAGGTGAATCAATTACTGGTCTGCGAATTGATCAGATCGCTCAGAAAGGTATCGCCAGGATCTTCCAGGAGCCGACACTATTTATGCAGGAAACAGTATTTGAAAATGTTTTAAGTGGATTCCATCGCCATTACACCCAGCCATTGTGGAAAGTTTTCCTGCATACACCCCGCGCGAACAGTGAGGAAGAGGACAAGGAAAAGAAAGCAGCGGAAATAATTGAGTTCATGGGGTTATCCACTTTAAGCGGCGAACTTGCTGCCAATTTGCCGCATGGACATCAGCGCGCACTTGCTATTGCCATTGCATTGGCGACGGAGCCGGCCTTACTGTTGCTTGACGAACCCGTCACCGGCATGAATCCCACGGAGACCATGGAAATGGTAGGAAAAATAAAACGGATACGCGACAAAGGGATAACCGTCCTTATAGTAGAACACGATATGAAGGCTGTCATGAGCCTTTGCGACAGGATTGTCGTCTTAAGCCTGGGTGTGAAAATTGCCGAAAATACGCCGGCCGATATTCGAAAAGATGAACAGGTTATTGAAGCATATCTTGGGAAGCAGGTGATTTGACGTGACGCCGCTGCTTGAAGTAAGGAATCTCACCGTATACTACGGCAAGACGAAGGTATTGACCGACGTGTCTTTGCATGTCGACGAAAAAGAAATAGTGACAATAATAGGCGCCAACGGGGCGGGAAAAACAACCACTCTACGGGCCATATCCGGTTTGAAATCTTTGAGTTCGGGAGAAGCCTATTTCCGCAACAACAAAATCACTGGCCTACCTGCATATAAAATAGTTAGACTGGGCATCTCACATGTGCCTGAGGGACGAAAGATACTGGCGCCCCTGTCTGTCATGGAAAATCTGGAATTGGGCGCCTATTTATGGAAGGATAAAAAGGAAATAGCCGGTCAGTTGGATGCAATATTCGAACATTTCCCTATCCTGAAAGAACGGAGGAATCAGACGGCGGGCAGCCTCAGCGGTGGAGAGCAGCAGATGCTGGCCATAGGCCGTGCCCTTTTAAATAGACCAAAGCTTATTATGATGGACGAGCCCAGCATGGGGCTGTCACCCATCATGGTGGGAGAAGTCGGCAGGACGATCAAAGAAATAAATCGCGGTGGCATAAGTATTATCCTGGTGGAACAGAACGCCCGCATGGCGCTGAACCTTGCCGACAGGGCATATGTACTGGAAACGGGAAAATGCGTGCTTGAGGGAACTGCAAGCGAGTTACATGAAGACGAAAGAGTAAAAAACGCCTACCTGGGCGGTTGACCTGTTATATAATATCGGGGAAATCTTTAATACGGCTTCGAAAACAAATATGATCACAATACCCGAAATGCTTGCACGCAACGCCAGAAATTATCCGGATGACTGCGCCCTGGTTGAGATTAAGCCCAGCTTAAACTACCGCCGGGAGATAAACTGGCGGGAATTCGACGAAGGGGCCAATAGGGTAGCTAATATGCTCCTGGCCGATGGCGTTAAAAAGGGCGACAAAGTCATACATTGGATGATGAATTCCATTGATTGGCTTATAGCCTATTTCGGGATTCTGCGTACCGGGGCATGGGTGGTCCCTTTAAATTTCAGGTTTACGGAACAGGATTTTAAATACTGCGCCGATATTTCAGGTGCAAGAACCGTCATAATCGGCGAGGAATTCTTCGGACGTATAGATTCAGTGCACCATAAGTTGCGTCATATCAGGAAATATATCGGAGTAGGCGGCAAACCGCCCGCCTATATAGAGGAATTTCACTCTGCCATTGCGCCGTTCCCTGTTATAGCACCTGCTGTGCGGTTGTACGAGGAGGATAGCTGCAGCCTGTACTTTACTTCGGGGACCACGGGCACTCCTAAACCTATACTTCTTACGCATAATAATTTGAAGTGCGCCGCCATCACCGAGAATGCGCATCACCACCAGACCAGGGATGATAACTTCATATTGATTCCACCCCTTTATCATACCGGGTCCAAGATGCACTGGTTCGGCAGCCTGATCGTGGGCGGCAAAGCCACTTTATTGGGCGAGGTTAGCTCCCAAAATGTGCTTGAAGTTGTCCACAGGGAGAGGGGTACGATCGTATGGCTGCTGGTTCCCTGGGCCCACGATATATTAGTAGCCATGGAGAAAGGCGAGATCAAGAAGGAGGACTATGATCTAAGCTGTTGGAGGTTGATGCATATTGGAGCGCAACCCGTTCCGCCGGCCTTGATCAAACAATGGAAGCAGGTCTTCCCCGCTATGCAATACGATACTAATTACGGGCTGAGCGAGTCCACAGGCCCTGGCTGCGTCCATCTGGGGATAGGAAATGAAAGTAAGGTCGGAGCCATTGGAGTGCCCGGCTTTAACTGGGAAGCGAGGATAGTAAATGAAAAAGGAGAAACTGCCCGGAAAGATGAAATAGGAGAGCTGACGGTAAAAGGCGACGGCGTGATGAAAGAATATTACCGTAATCCCAAGAAAACGCGTGAGACCTTGAAGGACGGCTGGCTGTATACCGGGGATATGGCTACCATGGACGATGAAGGTTTTATATTTCTGGTGGACAGGAAGAAGGACGTCATTATCACCGGTGGGGAGAACATCTACCCCGTTGAAGTGGAGGATGCCTTACATAATCATGTTAAAATATACGATGTTGCGGTAATTGGCATTCCTGATGACAGGCTTGGTGAGATAGCTATTGCCATCGTTGATCCGAAATCGGGCGAAATTATCACTGAGAACGAGATCATCGATTTCTGCAAAGACTGCCTAGCAAAGCATAAAGTTCCGAGGAAGGTCATTTTCGACAAGGTGCCGCGGAATCCAACAGGTAAAATTGAAAAACCCAAGCTGAGGGAGAAATACTCGAAAAGTTCTTAGCCCTGTTGCACTCATATAAGCACGGGATTTGTTTCTGAAGTCACCTATACCCTCTGTTCCCTACTTCAATTTTGTGCCGCGCAATCGTATTAAGATATAATTTGATGCCCAGGAGGACCAATTGCTTAAGACTCATAATTGCGGAGAACTGCGCGCTGCCGATACCTGTCAATCCGTTACGTTGGCTGGATGGGTTCACCGTCGTCGCGACCATGGCGGCCTTATTTTCATAGATTTACGCGATAAAGAAGGAATTACGCAGGTCGTTTTCAATCCCGAGGTTTCAGGTGATGCGCATTCAATTGCCACAGAACTGCGAAATGAGTATGTCCTTCAGGTTAAGGGAGAGGTTTCCAGGAGGCCTTCAGGGACGGAAAACACTAAATTGCCCACCGGTGAAATAGAGATTCTGGCCAAAGCCATTCAAATTTATAACTCCTCCAAAACTCCGCCTTTTTATATTAATGAAGAGGTGGACGTGGATGAGAACCTTTTGCTGAAATACCGCTATCTTCACCTCAGGCGGTTGGGTATGCGCGACAACATGATACTCAGGCATAAGGTAATAAAGTTCATGCGTGATTTCCTTGATGCTAAGGGGTTTATCGAAGTGGAGACTCCGATCCTGATAAAGAGCACACCAGAGGGAGCACGTGATTACGTTGTCCCCAGCCGGATGCATGCAGGCAAGTTCTATGCCTTGCCCCAATCTCCGCAGCAACTCAAACAACTGCTAATGGTGGCCGGCATAGAGAAATATTATCAGATCGCCCGGTGCTTCCGTGATGAGGACCTGCGTGCCGACCGTCAGCCGGAATTTACCCAATTAGACCTTGAGATGAGCTTTGTCACCGAAGAAGACATATTAAGTTTGTGTGAAGAGATGTTCACGTCGCTGGTTGAAACCTTAACGCCGGACATCCGGCTTGTGAAACCCTTCCCAAGGCTGTCTTATGCCGATGTTATCAGACGCTATGGGACCGACAAGCCGGACATCCGATATGGGTTGGAATTAAAGGATATCTCCTCTCTGGTATCAGATAGCGAGTTCATTGTTTTCAAGTCCGCTATCCAGGTCAAAGGCGTGGTGAAAGGTATTTGTCTGCCGGGGTGCGCCAACTACACTCACAAGCAGATTGAAGAGTTGACTGAAATAGCCAGGGGGTTGGGCGCCAAGGGACTTATCTCAATGGCATGGCTGCCTGATGCAGCTGATGGCAGTGACTTGTCGGCACAGGTGAAATCTGTTGCCAGTAAACATCTTGGGCCGGATAAGCTGAAAGAGATAATCAAGATATTTGAAGCAAAAAGAGGGGACTTAATTCTCATAGCAGCCGGCAGCGAGAACCTTGTGCATAAGATCCTTGATGAGCTGCGCCGAGAGATGGCCAGGCGCTTGCAGCTCTGTCCATCCAATGTGATGGCGTTCCTCTTCGTTACGGATTTCCCGCTATTTGAGTGGAATGATGAAAAGAAAGGCTGGGACTCTATGCACCATATGTTTACAGCGCCCTTCGATGAAGATCTGCCCCTGCTCGATTCGGACCTCTCCAAGGTCCGCGCCCGGCATTATGACATCGTTTGCAATGGTTACGAGCTGTCCAGCGGCAGTATACGTATACACAAGAGGGATCTTCAGGAGAAAATATTCCGTATCCTTGGCTATTCCAAGGAAGAAATGGAAGATAAGTTCGGAGGCTTCCTCGAGGCCCTTGAATATGGGGCGCCTCCGCATGGCGGAATAGCTCCCGGCATTGACCGGTTTATAATGATGCTGACAGGTAGTAAGACCATCAGGGACGTCATTGCCTTCCCTAAAAATCAGGCTGCGATCGATGTGATGACAGATGCGCCCTCCCATATTTCGGATCTGCAGCTCGATGAACTCCACCTGCACATTACAGAGCAGGAGAAACAGGCGTAAACATTTTTGAAGTCGAATTTTCCAATGTTATAATAATTCAAGGTGATACGTTAACATGAAAACAACTTGCGAGAAAATGGATAATTGCCAGCTTGCGCTCAACGTGGAAATGGAGAGCGGTGAGACGGATAAATATATGGCTGACGCTCTTGAGCATCTGGCTAGGAGGGTAACACTGCCCGGTTTCAGAAAAGGGAAAGCACCCAGCAGCCTGGTTGAGCAGCAAGTCGGTAAGCAAGCTATTTTCCAGGAAGCGCTCGAGCACCTCATTCCTGAAGCTTATGAAGAGGCCTTAAAGAAAGAATCCATAGCAGCCATCGCCGAGCCTAAAGTTGAGCTTTTACAGGTAGATCCGGTTATATTTAAGGCCATAGTCCCGCTGAAACCCAATGTAACCCCCGGAAATTACCGGGAAATAAAATTGGAAATGGGGACAAAAGAAGTTGGTGACAGCGAGATCAACCAGGTGATCGAGCAGCTACAGATGCAATTCGGCACCCTGGTCCCGGTGGAACGGGGTATTCAGTATGGCGATATTATTACCTGCGATATCACTGCAAAAAAAGCCGGCGAACCCATGCTTGATCGTAAAGATGCAGCGTACGAAGTGAATCAGGATTCCAAATACCCGGCGCCCGGTTTTGCAGAGAAACTGATAGGCCTGGCAAAGAATGCTGAGACCGAGTTTACGTTGTCTTTCCCGGATGATTACGAGATAAAGGAGATAGCCGGTAAAGAATATACCTTCACTGTTAAAGTTAAGGAGATTAAAGAGAAGAGCCTCCCGGAAGTAAATGATGATTTCGCAAAGAACGCGGGAAGCGAGAACCTGGAAGTCCTGAAAGAGAAAATTAAGGCTGGCCTGCAATCTCGGGCAGACGAAAGCTTGAAGAAGGAATTCGAGAATAAATTGGTAACCATGTTGATAGAGCAAAGTACTATAGAGTTCCCGCCGGTACTGGTTGAAAAAGAGATAGACCATATTATCAACGAGGAAGCGAGGAATTTTGCAGACGGCATCAAAGGGCTTGAAAATTACCTGGGCAACGCCAAGAAAACGCTGGGGCAGCATCGCGATGATTTGAGGCCTTCGGCCACCGACCGGGTCAAAGCCTTCCTGGTCACCAGCAAAATCGGTGAAGTGGAGGATGTAAAGGTAAGCGAAGATGAATTGACCGAGGCGATCGAAAACATGATAAAAGGCGATGAAACTAAGGCGGAAAACGTCAGAGCGCTGTTTAGCCTGCCGCAACCTCGTGAATCGCTCAGAGACATGATGATAATTAATAAAACTATGGACTTGTTGACCAAGATCGTCACTGAAAAAGCAGATAATTCGGAGGAGGGAGAAAAAAATGGAAAGGTCACCGCTTAACATAATACCCATGGTAACCGAGAGCAACGCCAGGGGTGAAAGATCCATGGATATATATTCGCTCTTGCTTAAGGAGAGGATTGTATTCCTAGGCACTCAGGTCGAAGACCAGATCGCCAATGTAATAGTTGCTCAATTGCTATACCTGGCACGTGAAGATCCTGAGAAGGATATCAGTCTGTACATTCATTCGCCCGGTGGGGTAGTTACAGCCGGTCTCGCAATCTATGACACGATGCAACTGATACAGCCGGACGTTTCGACCATTTGCGTTGGTTCCGCTTACAGTATGGGAACGGTGTTGCTATGTGCCGGCGCCAAGGGTAAACGGTATGCGCTGCCCAGCTCAACCATACACATGCACCAGGGCAGGGCTGGAACACAGGGCCAGATAACCGACATCAAAATCGCGGCTAAAGAGTTTGAACGGCTTGACGAGCTCATAGCCAAAATTCTGGCCAAGCACACCGGGCAATCTTTGGAAAAGATCCGGCAGGACACCGACAGGGATATTTATTTCAACGCTGAGCAGGCGGTAGAATACGGGTTGATAGATGCTATCCTTTCACCAACTACCACCAAACAGAAAACATAAACTTGTTTTATAGGCCGATAAAATGGGACGAGGAGACCTTCAAGGTCTCCTCTTTTTTTCTGCGGCAGTTTAACCTAGGCTTCACATAAGGCCTTGTCAATCTCGGAGGTCAAATCATAACCCGCCATGGGTTTGCCCCTGGCATCTAATAGCCTTTTTTGACGATCTATGGTTATTTTACCTGCACTGAAAGATTTAAGGGTATGGATTATCAAAGGCGTCTCGCGCATAAATCCGGCTTGCCTGATCTTTTTAAAAAGCTCGTTATTTTCTCCCTGCTGAGCTTTTATAGGACTCACTGCATTATCGGCTAATGCTGTCCAAAGGCCATCAAATTCAGAGCCTCTTATACTATATTTGCAATAGGAAATAACCGGGCCCCTGTCAAGGTCGGGCGTCACAAGATGCATCATAACACCCGATTCTGTAGCCCCGGTCGAAATTAAATCCCAGATAACCTCCTGCCACGTACCTTTTGGTCCCGTTGGCAGGGCGGGGTGGAGGTTTATCATATTGAAGTGCTGGCACATTTCCGAGCCGACGATAAGCATGTATCCTGCCAGAACGCAGATATCCGGACTATAGCTTGAGAGTTTCTGCATTACCTGCCGGTCGTATTCCAGCCTCCACTCGGGCAGCCTTTCGTTTTTGACACCTATTTCCTGCGAGGACCTTTTGGCAAATTCTTTGACAGATAAGGAGACCAGAGGTATACGATAACCTTTAACCTGTTCAAGAAAAAGGTCTGTCTTCTTCGATTCACCCCGCTCACGGCTGCAGAAAACGAAATCTATTTTGGCCCCAAGCTCTCCGCTACGGATGTTTTCAACCGCTGCGGACAACAGCTTGAGGGAACTATCTCCTCTGGCCGTGGAAAACCAGCCGACTTTAAGCACTTTGGTTACTCCGGCTTATGTTGTTTTCTTAACCTGGCTGTGGTACTGATGATATGTATTAATGGGCTCGACTTCTTGCAATGGAACTGGGCACTACTCAAGGAAGTCAGGAATTCCTGTTTAGTGTTAAAGTCCGGCATATCTATGGATACATAGCCGATTTCAAGCGGGCTGTGGGCGTCACTGCCCGCGCTTATAATCTTATTGTGCCTAGCAGCCAGATCGCGGGCCTTTTTACCTATGCCTGGAAAGAGGCTCCTTGAATTGAACACTTCAATTAAATCGGCCTGCTCCGCAACGGATTCCAACATGGCCTTATTACGGAAGGCTGAGGGCCTCACTCTATCAAAGGGGTGGGGTATATTAATCAGTCCGCCCTGCCGGCGGATGTGCCTAATAGTATCTTCGACGCTGATATTATTCGGTATATCCTCGGTTAAAAACATCCCCATTATCTCACCATAGGGAGTCAGCACTTCTTCGCAAACAATGACTTTAAAGGGCGCTATCTTGCTCAACTCCCTCGCACCCCTGGTAGTCCCATGATCGGAGACTGCGATGCAATTGATACCTTTTCTCTGACAGGCGGCAATAAGCTGCTCGTAGGACATATTGGAATCCACGGAGTGAAAGGTGTGTACGTGGAGATCGGCTTTAACCAACGATCAACTAATCCTTTCCAAATATGTGCCGGTCCTGGTGTCCACTTTTATTACATCGCCGGTATTTATAAAGAATGGAACTTGAATGCTGATCCCGGTTTCCATTATGGCAGGTTTGCTGCCGGCACTGGCGGTGTTACCCTTGAATCCGGGGCCGGTCTCTACTACCTTTAACTCCACCGACAAAGGGATCTCAACGCCGATGGTCACGCCTTTATGCGTCAGCAATTCCAGGTTCATATTTTCCTTGAGGTAATTCAGGGCGTCGCCTACAAGAGACTTATCCACAGCAAACTGTTCGTATGTTTCGTTGTCCATAAAATGGTATAGGTCACCATCGTTATAGAGAAATTGTGCTGGGCGCTTTTCTAAAAATGCCTTGGCAAATTTTTCGCTTGCCTGGAATGATTTCTCGATGGTATGGCCGGCTTTAATATCGCGCAACTTAATACGGATTTGTGCGGAACCGCGGCCCATTTTTATATGTTGAAAATCGAGAACCTGGTAAAGTTGTCCGTCCAGCATTATGGTAATGCCTTTCTTAAGCTCTCCTGCATCAATCATATCTGCTTAACCTCCAAGTACGTGTGGCTCTTTTCCAGCGTTGGTTATCGATTTTATTTTTCCACCTTTGAAACAGACCGTATCTTCGATCCTTATACCACCCCACCCTGGAATATATATTCCCGGCTCGACGGTAAAAACCATATTCTCCAAAAGTATATCATCACTGGAGACCCCGAGCCGCGGTGCCTCGTGCGTTTCAAGGCCTATTCCATGTCCCAGGCCATGCCCGAAGTATGCGCCATAACCAGCCTTATCGATCATTTTGCGTGCGATACCATCGGCATCGGCACCTTTCATACCCGCCTCGACAATCGATAAAGCAGCTAACTGGGCTCCCAGTACTACATTATAAATTTTATAAAAATCCGTGTCTCCCTTTCCAATCACAAACGTGCGGGTTATATCGCTGCAATAGTCGTTATATCGGGCGCCAAGGTCGACTGTTACAGGCTCTCCTGTAGCAATTAATTTATCAGTGGGCCTGGCATGCGGAAGAGCTGCGTTCCGGCCTGAAGCGACAATTGTATCAAACGGCAGCGGCTCGTATTTTTGATCTCGGATAAAATTTTCCAACTCCCATGCAAACTGAATTTCGCTTATCCCGATACGAAGGTGAGAGCTTATATAAGCCATGGTCTTGTCGGCAATTTCGGCAGCCCTGCTTATGTGAGCGATCTCCTCTTTGGACTTCATTGTCCGCAGGGATTCGACAATGTTTTTCAATGGTTGAATGGAGGGTGCGTTGGTTTGAAAAACGCTGCACAGGGTTTCATATGCTGCCAGGGACGTATGCTCTTTTTCAATACCCAGTTTCTTTATGCCCAGCCTGCCGATAATCTCGGGCAGCCAGGCAGCCATTTCACCACGTATATAAATAACTTCAAAATCTTTGGTTTCCTTTTTGGCCTGTTCTACGTAGCGGAAGTCCACCGCCAGCAGTGCCTCTTTAGCGGAAATTACTATCCAGCCCGCAGACCCAGAGAAACCAGACAGGTAACGGCGGTTCACGGGAGAGCCGACGAGCAATCCATCGATATTATTGCTGTCGAATTTGCCTCTTAAATCATTCAGCCTTTGCAATCCAGGTTTCTCTGCAACTCATGTTATATTTAATCGATAAGCCCCGCAACTTCATGCATTTTTTTCATCAGTGGCCTGTTTATCGGGGAGGATTTTCTTCGTGGTCTTACACTTGGGGTAGGCGCTGCAAGCCAAAAATTTGCCAAAGCGTCCGGCTCTGATAACCATGGGTTCGCCACATTTGGGGCATTTTTCATCCGCAGTCTCGGGTTTACTATCGCTATCCTTTCCCTTACCATCGCCGAATGGTTTTCTCTGCATAGTCTTTTTGCCACTGCATTTAGGGTAATCAGGACAGGCTAAAAATTTCCCAAACCGGCTTTTGCGGACCACCATATTTTTAGAGCAAATAGGACAAGGCTCATTGGATATTTCGGGAGCGGCGGCGGAAGCCCCCCGGGATGAATTTATCGATTTCTTCCCCATGCACTCAGGGTAATTGCTGCACGCCAGGAATTTGCCGTATCTGCTGGACTTCATTACCATGGGTTTGCCGCACTCGGGGCAGGTTTCTTCGGATTTTATAACTATCTTCTCCAGTTTCTCCTGTGCGTTTAATAAATCTTTTTCGAACGGAGAGTAAAACGACCTGATCACGGAAACCCATTTCATCTTGCCCTTGGCTATTTCATCCAGTTCGTCCTCCATTTTGGCTGTGAAATTGAAGTCTACTATATTGGGAAAGCTCTTAACCAGCAAATCGTTGACTATAATGCCTATCTCCTCCGGCTTTAGCTTTCCTGAGTCTTTATATACGTAACCTCTGTCAACGATAGTAGATATTATTGGGGCATATGTGCTGGGCCGGCCAATGCCCTTCTGTTCGAGTGATTTAATCAACATTGCTTCCGTGTAGCGGGGAGGAGGCTGTGTAAAAAACTGCTCGGGATAAAGCTCAACTAGGCGCAATAGTTCATTTTCCGTTAATTTGGGGACCTTAACAGAAGTCCCTTCATCATATTCATCCTTTTCTTCGTCCAGGCCTTCGATGTAAAGGGCCATAAATCCGGGAAAGCGAAGGGACGAAGCCTTCGTCTGAAGTAAATAAGCTTTTTTCTTCTTTGTTGGTTGTGCATGTATATCGACAGTCAAAGTGTCATAGACCGCGGCGGCCATCTGGCTGGCGATAGCCCTCTTCCAGATCAACTCATATAGAAGGTTTTGTTCTTTATTTAAGTAACCTTTGATTTTCTCCGGGGTTCTGCTAGCTTTAGTGGGACGGATGGCTTCGTGCGCTTCCTGGGCCATTTTTACTTTTTTAGTAAATGCCCTGGCAGTCTTGGGTAAATATTCGCGCGAAAAGTTGCTGTGAATATAGTCCCTTATTTCTTCTACTGCGGTGGCGGCCATATGCGTGGAATCGGTGCGCATGTACGTGATTAAGCCGGTATCTCCTTCCTCACCGATATGCAGCCCTTCATATAGTTGCTGCGCAATAACCATGGTCTTTTTCGCTGTAAAACGCAGCTTGCGGTATGCTTCCTGCTGTAACGTGCTGGTTATAAAAGGCGGGGCCGGGTTACGAGAGACGTCTTTCTTCTGAATAGCCGCCACGGAATATTCGGCTTCCCTCAGGTCGGCGAGGATCTCATCACAGCGATCCTTGCCGGGGATATCCAGTTTCCTTTCACCTAGCAAACCAACAAACGATGCTTTGAAGTTTTTCTCTCCAGGGCCCTTTTTGGCCAGGTCGGCTTCAATGATCCAATACTCAACTGGAACAAAATTCTGAATTTCTCTCTCGCGGTCAACAATCAACCGGACGGCGACAGATTGAACGCGTCCGGCCGAAAGACCTTTGAGCACTTTTTTCCACAACAGTGGGCTGAGCTTATAGCCCACCAGACGATCCAGCACCCTTCTGGCCTGCTGTGCTTCCACCATTTTCATATCGATGGCGCGGGGATTGTCAAACGCCTGTTCCACAGCTTCTTTGGTTATCTCGTGAAAGGTAACCCGTCGCAGTGGAATCTTGTCCTTTTCAAGGTTGGCTGCTTTTATGAGGTGCCAGGAAATCGCTTCACCTTCCCGATCAGGGTCAGTAGCCAGATAAATGGCTGAAGCGCTATTGGCCAGTTCCTTGATACTGGTGATAATCGGTTTGCGCTCGCGTATGTTCCTGTATTCGGGTTCAAAGTCCTTATCGACCTGTATTCCCAATTTATCTTCGGGCAGGTCTCGCACGTGTCCCATGGAAGCCTTGATAACATAGTTTTTACCAAGGATTTTACTTAGTGTTTTTGCTTTTGCCGGAGATTCAACGATAACAAGTTTAGTAGCCATAAAATTTATTTATTAACCTTTTTTACCTTAAATTATTGTTAAGCATATAGCTCATATTACCTAATTGTCGCACCAATCCCTTGAACTCCATAATAGCCAGATTACTCATAACAGTAGAAGTATTAAGCCCGGTCTTCCTACAGATTTCGTCAATATGGGTCGGTTCGCCTGTCATACAATTTATTATATGCGATTCTATTTCATTGGATGCAGCCATGACTTCCATCTCAAGCTGCTGGGATACCACGGACAGATTCAATTCTTCAATAATATCTATGTGGTTTCTTACAAGTTTTGCGCCCTCTTGAATCAGCTTGTTGGGGCCTTTGCTCATAGCTGACATTATGCTTCCCGGGACTGCAAATACCTCTCTGTTTTGCTCCAGGGCAAAATTGGCGGTGATGAGAGCGCCGCTATTTTCCCCGGATTCTACTATCAAAACTCCGCAGCATAAACCGCTTAGGATCCTGTTCCGCCTTGGGAAATTATCGGCTTTGGGCTTTATCCCAACAGGGTATTCGCTCACCAGTGCCCCATGTTCCATTATTTCACGGGCAAGATTCAAATTCTCCGGTGGGTAGACTATGTCGAGCCCGCTGGCAAATACCGCCATCGTTTGACCGCCTGCGTCGATAGCAGCCCTGTGCGCCGCCGTGTCGATGCCCTTAGCCAGTCCACTTATAATAGTAATATTATTCATAACGAGGCCATGGGCTAATTCTTCTGTGACCTGCCTGCCGTAAGCGGTGGCCCGGCGGGTGCCAACAATAGCTATATTGGTGCCGTTTAATGCCTTGAGCATGCCGCGTACATAAATTACCGCCGGGTAATCGTGAATCTCTTTTAACAGTGGCGGATAGTCTGGAGAATTGAAGGGTATGACCTTGATGTTATACTTCCCGACCAGTTCCAACTCTTTTTCAAGAGATATTTTGGTGCGGCTTGCTACTAAACTATCGGCAACCTTGTCATCCAGGCCAGCGCGAACAAGGTCGGTTTTGGTGGCTTTCCAGGCGTCTTCCAGGCAACCGAAGTGGTCTTTCAGCGCATTAAGCCTCACCTTTCCGATTCCGGGAGTCCTGGTAAAGCCTATCCAATATTTTATTTCGCTGTCATGCATAAAAATCGAGTTATTTTAACACAGCTACGTAAAAAGCCAACACCGCAGCGTGTCTGTGCAGGTATGTTCGGTTAGCTGCTTAAGGGGACTTTTGGGGTGAATGGAGCCCTAATCTTCTTCAGCAACGTTGAGAAGTTTTTTGATTTCCGGAATAACTTCGGCGGCGGCGCTATAGCCTGCTTCGATAGCTTCCAGCCCACGGTGAAACTCGAAAGCTTCAATAAAGCCAACATCGGGCTCAATTATGATATCAGCTTTAAGTATACTGGCCTTAATTATCTGATATTCCATGATATAAATGGACTGGATCATGGTATTGAAGCTGCTAGGCGGTTTATCGAACTTTTTTTCTCCCGTCAGACCGAAGTGCCTGCGCTTCTTAACGTCGTTCAATACATTTACGGCAATTATGAACGTCGCACCCATTGATCGGACCACGTTAGCAGGTACCGGGTTAACGGTCCCGCCATCGACCAGATAGGCCGACTCATATTTAACTGGAACAAATACAAACGGGATGGAAATGCTGGCCCTGACAGCCTTAATGAGGGGACCTCTATTTAAAATCATTTCTTTGCCGGATCTTATATCTGTGGCTATGGCGGAATATGGTATTTCACAATCTTCAATCCGTTTGTCACCGATAATAGATTTTAAGAAATTCTCAACCCTTCCCCCGTGCAAAATACCTGCGCTCAATAGAGTGAGTTTGGGGTCCAACAGATGTGCCATTTTCCGCAGGTTTGACTTTAAGGCTATTTCTTCCAGCAAAGATATGTTGGCGTCCGCCGCGTAACATGCTCCCACCAGTGCTCCCATGCTGGTACCGGCAATCATATGAATAGGAATGCCGGCCTCTAAAAGCGCTTTTATGACACCGATATGAGCTATGCCGCGTGCCCCGCCGCTTCCCAGCGCCAGCCCGACTTTTACATTAGGAATGTTCATGTCTTTCATCTCGCCACACCGATGCAATATGGCGGAGAGGGTGGGATTCGAACCCACGGTAGCACGAAGCTACACGCGCTCTCCAGGCGCGCCTGTTAGACCACTCCAGCACCTCTCCATAGGGCATAAAATATGGCGGAGAGGGTGGGATTCGAACCCACGAGGCTCTCGCCCACCGCTTTTCGAGAGCGGCACCATCAGCCACTCGGTCACCTCTCCGCTGTCAGATAATTATATCATCCCGTTTATAAGGTAAAAAGCTGGCGCCTCGCTGTATGTATTATTTACCCTGTTAAATTAATAGGTAAACAGATTTGCCAAATAAAAAATAAAATTGCTATACTAAATAACTTGGCGTTGGGATTCCGATTTAAACTTAATGCTAGGTAAACTGTCTGCCCCTGTAGCTCAGGGGATAGAGCGCCGGCCTCCGAAGCCGGATGCGAGGGTTCAAGTCCCTCCAGGGGCGCATCGAACCCGTACATTTACTTAAAGTTTGCTGAATTGCGGACTATATGATAAAAGACACTTCGATCGAAATTCGATGGCATGGACGGGGCGGACAGGGTGCCGTCACGTCTGCCGAGTTGATCGCGCTGGCTGCCATCCATGAGGGGAAATTTGCCCAGGCTTTTCCCAGCTTCGGCCCCGAGAGACGCGGAGCCCCTGTGCTCGCATTCAACCGCATAGATGCAGAGAATCCGATCAGAATTCGATCAGGTGTAACCAAGCCCGATATTGTAGTTGTCCTTGATCCCGGGCTGGTCACGCTCATCAATGTAACGGATGGTTTAAAGCCGGGAGGCTGCCTGGTGGTTAACAGTACCAGGACGGTAGAGGACCTCCAGCAGGAATTCAGCGGAGACTGGAAACTGGCTGTGGTTGATGCCGCATCCATCGCGCGTGAATTGCTGGGTGTCAACATAGTTAATACCACAATGGTGGGAGCCCTGCTCAAAGCTTCCGAAGCAGTCAAATTTGATTCCTTGAAGGCACCTCTCGGTGAGAGGTTCGGCGCCCGGGCCGGCGCTAACTTCGAGGCCTGCATGCGTGCCTATAACAGCACGGCTATAAGTCAAATAACTACCACCGGAACGAAAAAACCCAAATCATTTGCAGTGGAAAAAATGCCAGGCTGGCGTGAATTACTGGTCGGTTGCATGGTTACCGAACCGGGAAATACCAAAAGGTTTGGCACAGGGGATTGGAAATCTCAGCACCCGGTTTGGGATGACAAGAAATGTATCAAATGCGGAATATGCTCTCTGGTTTGCCCCGAGGGATGTATCAAACCCAATAATGAAGGCTATTACCGCGCTAACCTGTTTTATTGCAAGGGCTGTGGAATGTGCGCCCATGAATGCTGGACGCAGGCGATAAAAATGGTCGAAGGAACATAATCATGACGTCGAAGCGTATCGGTATTGAATCATCGCTGGCAGTGTCGGAAGCTGTGAAGCTGGCGAACGTCGATGTAATAGCGGCTTATCCTATTACCCCTCAGACCCACATAGTTGAAAGCCTTGCAGAAATGGTGGCCAACGGAAAATTGGATGCGGAGTACATTCCGGTTGAATCCGAGCATTCTGCCATGAGCGCCTGTTTGGGGTCCTGCGCAGTTGGAGCAAGGACTTTCACTGCAACGGCCAGCCAGGGACTTATATTGATGCACGAGGTGTTGCTGGTTGCCGCTTCCCTGCGTCTTCCGATCGTAATGGCAGTGGCCAATCGCGCTCTTTCAGGCCCCTTAAACATTTGGGGAGACCATTCGGATGCCATGATAACCAGGGATGCAGGATGGATACAGATCTTCATTGAAAACGGTCAACAGGCTTTCGACCAGGTGCTATGCGCTTTTCGCATCGCAGAGCATCCTGACGTATTGCTTCCCACTATAATAAATATCGATGGTTTTCATGTGTCGCATGTCATCGAACCCGTTTACATATTGGACCAAAAATCGGTTGACGAATTCCTTCCACCGTATAAACATCCCCGGCCCCTGGACCCGGATGATCCCATAACTATGGGTTGCTTCGCTGCGCCGAATCTATATACAGAAGCAAGAAGGGCCTTGGATGCATCAGTGCGGGCTTCGAAGACGGTAATTCTCGATACGTGGAAGAAATACGGCGATCTCACAGGCCGCTATTACAATCCGGTGGAAAAATACAAAGCCGATGGCGCCGAGACAATTCTTGTCACCATGGGAAGCTACAGCGAAAACGCCATGATTGCGATCGATGACCTGCAGGACCAGGGGAAGAAAATCGGCCTGGTCAGACTGCGTCTCTGGCGGCCGTTCCCCTATGAAGAGATACAGGAAGCGCTGTCCTCTGCTAAAAACGTCATTGTTCTGGATAGAGCCATATCGCTGGGTGGGCCGGCTCCGGTATGCTCGGAGATCCGGGCTGCGCTTTATACTCTGGACAAAAAACCACAGGTAGCCAGCGTCGTCGGCGGCCTCGGCGGTAGGGACATATCCCCTGATAACTTCAAAACGCTTATTGATGTGGCTATGGGTAAATTGAAGGCGGGGGAAACACAGGAAATAATCATGTTTGGAGTGAGAGAATAGTGGAAACACTTGCCATATATGCATCCAGACTGGTAACGGAACGTGACTATTTTGCCTCAGGGCACCGGGCATGTTCTGGTTGCGGTGAAGCTCTTGCCCTCCGTTACGTGTGCAAAGCACTGGGAAGAAACACCATAATCTCCAACGCTACCGGCTGCATGGAGATAGTGTCCTCTCCGTTGCCCGAAACCTCCTGGGAAGTGCCTTGGATACATACTCTATTTGAGAATGCTTCAGCCGTAGCATCGGGCATCGAGTCCGGCATTAAAGCTCTGAAGCGCAAGCATGGATATACAAAAGAGGTGAAAGTGGTAGCCATGGGTGGAGATGGCGGCACAGCGGATATCGGCCTGCAATCATTATCGGGTGCATTAGAGCGCGGCCATGATTTTATTTATGTATGTTTTGACAATGAAGCTTACATGAATACGGGCATTCAAAGGTCAAGCGAAACTCCCTTCGGTGCATCTACTACCACTGCTCCTGCCGGCAAGTTTAGCATGGGGCAGCATACGCAGAAAAAGAACATGCCTGCCATAGCTGCCGCACATAACATTCGCTACGTAGCTACATCCTGTTCCAGCTATCCCTTCGATATAATGAATAAAATCGAGAAGGCCAAACAGATAAAAGGGCCCTCGTATATTCATATACTATCCGTTTGCCCTACAGGCTGGCGCACCGCTTCTAACCTTACCATTACAATGGGCCGCCTGGCCGTCGAGACCGGTATTTTTCCAATGTACGAAATAGAGGATGGCAAGTATACTCTTAACTTTGATTATCCTAAACTCAGGCCTGTCGAAGATTACCTCAAGGTCCAGGGCAGATTCCGCCATTTAACCAAGGAGAATACAGCTGAAATTCAAGAGCATGTTCTCACTGAATTTAACAGGATAAGGCTGCTTGCCGGGAAAAAGATCAAATGAAAGACGCTGTTACAGCCATAATCAAGAAGTACGGTAACGATAAAAGTCAGCTCGTATCTATATTGCAGGACATACAGTCCGAATTTAACTATTTGCCCAGAGCAGCCCTGGATAAAGTAAGTAAAAAAATGGACATTCCTCAGAGTCAGGTATTTGCCCTGGCGACCTTTTTCCGTGCATTCAGCCTTAAAGAAAGAGGAAAGCACATTGTCAACGTCTGCCTGGGCACCGCCTGCCACGTCAGGGGAGGGGAGCTTATCCTCGACTCCTTGCAGCGACAACTTGGGGTTACGACCGGCGGCACCACGGCAGACCACAACTTCACACTGGAAAGCGTTAACTGCATGGGCTGCTGTGCGACGGGGCCCGTGGTCAAGATAGGCGACGAATATTTCGGCCATATGACCAACGAAAAAGTTGAGCCGATGCTGAATAAATATAAGTAGAGAAGAATTATCGATATGCCGGGTAAACTGAAATCTCCCAAAGAACTTGAAGCGCTGCATAAGAAACTGGCCAAAGGGCTGGAGACAGACAAAGCTCGGGTTTCGGTCTGCAATGGCACCGCTTGCCGGCCGTATGGCAGCAACCCGGTTGTCGAAGCCTTCAAAGCCGCGATAGATAAGAAAGGCCTGGCGGACAAGGTCGAATTTAAGGTAACCGGCTGTCACGGGTTTTGCGAAAGAGGCCCCATAGCAATCGTAGAGCCGGGGAATATTTTTTATCAGAAGATAAAGCCGGAAGATGTACCGGAAATTCTGGATAAAACGGTTCTTAATAAGCAGGTTATCAGCCGGCTTTTATTCAAAGAACCGATAACCAAGGCTGAGATTACGGCCCAGGCTGATTTGCCATTCTACAAGAACCAAAGGCGCATTATCCTCGGCAATAATGTCAGAATAGATCCGACCAATATAGAAGACTACATATCAATAGGCGGATATTCCGCCCTGGCAAAGGCCCTTTTCGATTATCAGCCCACGCAAATCATCGATATCGTTAAACAATCCGGGCTGCGCGGCCGCGGCGGCGGCGGTTTTACCACCGGAGTCAAATGGGAAAGCTGCCGGAATGCGCACGGTGATATCAAGTACGTTATCGTCAATGCGGACGAAGGTGACCCGGGAGCCTACGCCAATGAGGGTTTATTAACCGGTAACCCCCATAGCGTACTGGAAGGCTTGATTATCGGCGCCTTTGCCATAGGTTCTCACCAGGGCTATATTTACGTGCGCAACGAATACCCTCTGGCCTTGAAGAATATTACCAATGCCATGGAACAGGCCAGGAAATTGGGCCTGCTGGGTAAAAATATCCTGGGTTCGGGATTCGATTTTGATGTCAGGGTCAATCGCGGAGGCGGCGCCTTTATCTGCGGCGAATCCACTGCTCTGATGGCGTCACTCGAAGGCAAAGTCGGCGAGCCGCGGGCCAAATACACGCATACAGTAGAAAAAGGGTTGTGGGACAGGCCTAGCGACCTGAATAACGTGGAGACCTGGGCCAATATCCCCCTGATTATCAACAATGGAGCCGATTGGTTTAAAAAGATTGGAACGCCGACCAATACAGGCACCAAGATATTCTCTCTGACGGGCAAGGTTAACAATACAGGCCTGGTGGAAGTTCCAATGGGCATACAGCTCCGGGATATCATCTTTAATATAGGCGGAGGGATTCGCGAGGGCAAGAAATTCAAGGCAGTCCAAACCGGCGGTCCTTCCGGAGGTTGCCTGCCGGAAAGTATGCTTGACATGCCTGTTGATTTCGATGCGCTGACCAAAGTCGGGTCAATGATGGGGTCGGGTGGCATGATAGTGATGGACGAGAACAACTGCATGGTTGACATAGCCAAGTATTACCTCTCTTTCCTTGAGGAAGAATCATGCGGTAAATGCGTCCCCTGCCGTGAAGGGATAAAGAGGATGCGGCAGATATTAAATGACATAACATCCGGTGCCGGCAAGGAAAGCGACCTGCCTCTTCTGGAAGAGGTCGGCCACTGCTTAAGGGATAGTGCGCTCTGCCAGTTGGGCGGCTCAGCGCCGAACCCGGTGCTGACCACTATGCAGTATTTCAGGGAAGAATATATAGAGCACATCAAACTCAAGAAATGCAGGGCCGGCGTATGCAAAGACCTGATAACCTTCTCCATAACTGAAGAAAAATGTCCCGATTGCGGTATGTGCGTGAAAGCCTGTCCGGCTGAGGCTATAACAGCTGTGGGTAAAAGGAAGCCGGTCGTGCTGGATCAGGCTAAATGCATTAAGTGCCGTACCTGTTATGAAGTGTGTAAACTGGGGGCTGTTAAGATTGAGTGAATTAGTTACTCTGAGTATAAACGGTAATAAATATACGGCCGAAAAGGGTCAGTATATACTGCAGGTGGCCAGGGCTCACGGTATCAAAATACCTTCTTTATGCAACCTGGACGCGGTAGAACCCTATGGCGCCTGCCGGTTGTGCATAGTCGAAATCACCCGGGAAAACAGGAAACGCATTGTGACTTCATGCCTTTTCCCCGTTGAGGAAGGCCTTATTGTAGAAACGGATTCCCCCAGGGTAATCGGCAATCGCAAGATGCTGCTGGATCTGCTGCTTGCAAGGTGCTCTGAAAATAAGGTTATTAGGCAACTGGCAGATGAATACGGCATAGAAAAATCATCCTTCGAAAAGGAATACTGGACCAAGGAAAACTGTATCGTCTGCGGCCTCTGCGCCAGGGTTTGCGAGCAGGTGGTGGGTGTCAGTGCTATCAGTCTGGTGAACCGTGGTATAACCAAAGGACCAGCATCTCCCTATCTCGAAAGCGCCAAGGCGTGCATTGGCTGTGGCTCGTGCTTTTACGCATGCCCGACCGGCGCTATCAAAATGGAAGACAAAGAAGGTTACCGATATATTTATAACTGGAGAATTAAATATAAGCTGCAAAAATGTACGATCTGCGGCATTGAGTGGGCGCCCGAAAAGCAGCTTGAGTATATCCGCAAGAAATGGAACCTGCCCAAAGGGTTCTTCGACGTCTGCCCCAATTGCCGGTAATCTTTAGATCGGCTTATCTGGTTATAGTTCCCTTGACTGCATATGAGGTGTAATCTATACTTTTGCCTTGCGGGGTGTAGCGCAGCGGCTAGCGCGCATGGTTTGGGACCATGAAGTCGGTGGTTCGAATCCACTCACCCCGACCATCAGACAGACATCTTCTTTTAATATTGGGGTTGTTGAATGGATTTGATAAAAACGGTAAGTACAGCACTCGGCATATTATGTGTCGTAATAGGGATCCTGCTGTTGCCGTTGGGAATATGGCTCCTGGCGAACGGGCTAAAAAACAAAGACCACCCATCAATTATTATTGCGATACTGCTTTTTGCCCTGGCTATTCTGGTATTCTTCGGTGCCTACAGCCTTTTTACACAGGGGATATTGCAGACCAGTCCCTATTTGCAACCAGGCCGCTAACCTGCAACGGCAGCAATTTTTAAGGCATAGTTATAGAAGAGAAGGGCTTAAATTGGAAAAGGATGGGGGAGGTCGGAGTTAGTTGTCTACACCGCAACTGGTAATAAAACGGTTGTAAAAGTCGGAAAGATCTTTGTCCTTCAGTTGCTTTCCAGCCTCTTTGAGGGGCATGTTGATGGCATTTTTCTCAATTTTGGAAATATCGGGCAATAAATCTGATAGGTTCGATGGGTCACTGGTATTGGCCGCCGTTTTTTCCAGGTCGTAAGACTGTACCAGCTTCTGTGTGAAGCTCGCAAGATCGGGGTCCTTTATTTCGCTGGTAGCTTTGTTTAGCGGCGACACAAGCGCCTGTCTATAAGCTTTGGCGATTTCGGCTGTCGGCATGGTAACCGTTTGGCTGTTATCCGCTTTAAGCACAGAAGGTAAGGCCAGCGATATACCCAGCACAATCATGCCGCCTAGCCCAATTGCAGTGATCCAAACTATTTTGCCCTTCATAGCCGCACCAAATGAACATCTTTCGTTTTCAGCTACCTATGTACCAGTACTATAGTACTATTGTGAGCTGCTCCGCTCGAAAAGTCAAGCCGATAGGTCCACCGATTAGGACTATTTGGCTATTGACAAGGCTGAATGGTTCTGAATTAAATGAGCCCGGTAACAAGCCGCGCGTGGGCTCAGAAAAGCTATAGGATTTTCCTGCTAGCGGGGATCTGAGATTGGGATGGGGCGATCTGTGAGCTTTAGGCTGCCAGGAATTCGGATGGCCTAACCTCACATAATTTCACGGATTCGGTCAGGCAGTTGACAGCACAGCACCCGCAGCCGTAGCACTTATCGGGATTCACTTGCGCCTTTAATTTCTTGTGGCCTGGGACTTTGGTCATTTCAATTGCACCGAAGGGGCACTGCTCGACACAGTCCTGGCAGCCGCTGCACGATTCAGCATCTACTTTAGCTTCAAACCGGCTCTTGGCGAGGCCCTTGTCCAGGTTTCCATATGTCAGCCAGGGGTATAGCAAAACACAACAGTCCGGGCAGCAGTTGCAAATATAAGTCCCCGCCTGTGCTGTGTTTTCAACTGTGTGGACAAGCCCTGCCTCCGAGGCCATCTTGAGTATCTTTTTAGCATCTTGCCCGGACACTTCTTTCCCTGAGCCGCGTTTTATAGCATATTCAGCGCCTTTATTGAGCTGTAAACATACCTCGATAGGCCTATGGCATTTCTGGGCCATCCTCCGACAGGGGCAGTGGACGACAGCGATTCTAGTTGAATGGTCGATTATCGACTCAAGATCCTCGCCTGCGCCTAATTCGGGCTTGCCGGAAAACGATGAAATTGCAGGCACAACCCTGGAAAATGGCCTTGGGAAATTAGCCACCCACTTGGCAGTATCATGAAACAGCTCATTTTCAGAAAAGTCCATCCAAGCATCCAGCAGTTTTCTGCCCCATATTTGGTCTGACCTGATGTCGCTTCCAGTCGAATCATGCAACTGGAAAATATGGCGAGCCGGCCGATAGCCCTTGGAGGATTCGAAGATGACCCCTTTGTTGAAAAGGTCATCAACCATGGGTTTAGTGATTTCCGGAGAAGAATTGGTCTTTTGTGCCAGCTCTTCAACAGTAGCAGGCATTAGGTTTACAAGCTTGATTTGCTTTGCATCAACTAAAATCCTGAGAATCTTTTTAAACCTGTCCGAATCCTTATATCCGTAAAGCCCGGCAAGTGCTGTATAATCGTCGTTCATTTTAACCTCCAATTAGCTGCACGTGGAAAATAACAAATGGTAATGGGATCGTTTTAATAGTGAATACAATTATACTTCCTCAACCGGTTTTTAGTAATACTAAGTTCGGAGAAGCTGGGAAAGGTAAAGTTGTAAATGAAAAGCTCGAAGGCCACTGAGCTAAAGGGTCCTGATTACCGCAACCACTTTACCCTGGACCTCGATATTGGCGGGGTCTGTAAAGATGGGTTTCATCTGAATATTAGCCGGTTGAAGCCTGATCAAGTCCTTTTCGCGGAAAAACCTCTTTAAGGTAACCTCTTCTTCCCTTTTTAGCCAGGCTGCAACCATGTCACCGTTCTCAACAGACTTGACCGGTTCCATTAATACGATATCCCCGTCAGCTATGAGTGCATCGATCATGGAATTGCCACTGACTCTCAGCGCGAATACAGTTTTGCCCTGCGTGATCTCACCGGATAGCTCCAGGGTGTCGACGGCTTCGCTATGCCAGGCATCTGGACTCAGAACCGGGATGGGCGAACCGGCAGCAATCTTTCCCAGTACAGGGACATGGATTGTATTTTTCCGATCAGGTAACTGTATGCTGCGGAATACTTTGGAATCACGCTCGATTTGGTGCTCACTCTCAAGTATTTTCAGATGATGCTGGACCACGGCCGTGGAACTGAGGCTGCAGCCCTTCATAATATCCCGCACGGTTGGGGCATAGCCCCTATCGTCGTAAAAATTACGGATATATTCGATTATTTTTTGCCTGGTTATATTTACTCCCGGTTTCCTCATAGTTCTCTACCTTTATTCCGAACATTTGTTCTTAATACAAGTGTATCGAAACACAATTAGGGTTGTCAAGCGCGGTTCCGACACCAGATGAAGCAAGCACGGAGAAGTAGAATCAGACTGTAGCGGGTATGCCCTGAAGGGACCATGGACTGGCAGACTCGATAAGGATGGATACGAGCTTGCCCGAGTAATCCTGACTACCTGTAAAAAATACCACCTTATCGCTGTAAGTCCTGCCGTACCATTTAGAGCCTTTTTTACCTTCAACCAGGATTTCCAGCGTTTTCCCGATTAGTTGCCGGTTAATTTCGGTAAGTATGCCTTTTTGCAGGTTTTCGACCCTGCGCAGCCGCTGTATCTTGACTTCATAAGGGACATCATCGGGATAATGTTCGCTGGCATAGGTCTGTGTACGTGTGGAGTACGCGGCAATATGTACTGCGTCGAAACGCAGTTCCTCTATAGCCTTAAACGTATTTTCAAATTGGTCTTCTGACTCACCGGGGAAACCCACAATTATATCGGTGCTCAACGCAATATCCGGGATCATTTGGCGTGTTTGCCGGATAAGCGCCCGGAAATCTTGATAAGTATAATGGCGATGCATAGCCTTTAAGATAAGGTCATCCCCAGCCTGCAGCGGAACGCAGAAATGGTGGCATACTTTATCAAGCGATGCGATCGAGCTGATTAGATCCGGGCTCATATCTCTGGGATGATTGGTCAGGAACCTGATGCGAAGCAGGCCTTCAAGTTGATTGAGCAAGGCCAGCAGACCGCTCAAATCGGTGCCATTGCCCAGATCTTTGCCATATGAATTGACGTTTTGGCCGAGAAGAATGATCTCCCGTGCACCAGCTACAGCCGCTTTTTGGGCTTCCGTTACGACATCCTCCGCAGTGCGGCTTTGTTCCCGGCCTCGCCGATAAGGGACGATACAATATGAACAAAAATTGTTGCATCCCTGGATAATCGGAATATAGACGCTGAGGGACGACACGGATTGCAACGCCATTCCTATGTTGCCATGCAGATTTCCTACAGACTCGCTCAACAACCATTCTTCGAAAGAACGGCTCTCACCGGGCTTGAAAAAATGATTTACGTATGGAAAGGATTTACTTAGCGCACTCAGATCATCTGTAACAAAACAACCTGTTACGGCTATGCGCATTTCGGGCTTAGCCTGCTTGATTCCTTTTAGATAGCCCAGCATGCCGTTAACTTTGTCTTCCGCATTCTGCCTGACAACACAGGTATTAAGTATTAATATATCTGCATCCTTAATATCCTTGACATTTTCCAGTCCCAGCGATGCCAAGTAACCGGCCAGGCGGGATGACTCAGCCTTATTCATCTGGCAGCCCATGGTCCAAACGTGATATTTCATATTTTCTGCAAAACAAAAATGGTTTTGATCGATTCTTAATGACGGAGAATATGGAGACAGCTAAACGTTGAGATCAAGATTGCTGGCGGAGGGAAAGGGATTCGAACCCTTGACCCCGGTTTCCCGAGGCAACCGCTTAGCAGGCGGCCGCACTAGACCACTATGCGATCCCTCCGACAAGTATATTTCGGCTGAATTGCGACATGCAATATAGCATAGTTTGAATTGGGGTTTCAAGCAACCGCTCGCTATATGATTGTATGTGCAATCCCCGTTTGTTATGATAGTGGCCTGATGAGAAAACGCGGGCATCAGATCAATGTTCAAATTAAACGTGGTTTGAAGTCTTCCATTTCCAGGGGATGGTTGACAGGCATCTGCAAAACCGTCCTCACTGAAGAGAAGCTTACTGAATCCGTCGAGATTGAGTGTGTTATCACCGACGACTCAACGATACAAAGACTAAATAAGCAGTTCCGAAACATTAATGAACCAACCGACGTGCTCTCGTTTGCCTTCAAAGACATAGCTATGGGCGCGCGAGATGCGGGCTTTCCCGCAGTGCCGGAAGGTCCGGAAGTCCTGGGACAAATAGTCATTTCCTTTACCACGGCCGTCAGTCAGGCCGCCGAACATTCATATAGCGTTGATCAGGAACTGACGATGCTGGTGGTACACGGGATGCTCCACTTGCTGGGATATGACCATCAGGTTCCTGCGGATACGCGTAAAATGAGGCAGCGGGAGAAATATATTATTAAGCGTTTGGAAGAAAAGCCGGGGTTGGCATGAGTGAACCCTTTAGAGTTATTGACAATATCTACATGGTCGGAAGTTCGGAGATCTCGGATTCAAGGGACTGTTGCGTCTACCTTATTGATGCCAGCGAACTGGTGCTAATAGACACAGGTGCAGGTAAGGGCGCCGACCGGCTACTAGACAATATCCTTGCAATGGGACTCATGCCTGAAAAATTGAGTACAATCATCATCACTCACGCTCATATCGACCACATCGGCTCCCTTAATTATTTAAAGACCAAATATAATGCAAGAGTCATAGCTCATGAAGCTGATACGCAGGCAATTGAATCGGGGAAAAAGGTAGGCGCAGAATATTACGGAGTTAAATACCAACCATGTGTAGTAGACATAAAGTTACAAGGCGAGTCCAATAATTTGAAAATAGGGCCATTTGAATTCCAGTTTTTACATATACCCGGACATACTCCCGGCAGCATTGTTGTAATTCTTAACGATATTGAAGGTAAAAGGGTACTATTCGGGCAGGATATTCATGGACCGTACCATCCTATGTGGGGAGGAGAGCCTGAAAAAGCCATAGGATCGTTGGAAAAGCTTAGAGATTTAAGGGCGGATATACTGTGCGAAGGCCATTATGGTGTAATTAAGCCGGCTGCAGAGGTAGACGAATTTATCAGTGATTTTATCGATGATTTAAAAAACAGGTGAGCAGGATATCGGCTCAAATCCTGACAGTGGGTTTTGTACTACGGTATTTATTGATATGCCCGTGCACAGTCTTCACGGTCTGGTCCAGGTTATCAGGTATATTTATCACCCAATGATCGAATAACTTACCGCTTTCCATCTCTTCTCTGGCCTTGTCCAGGCGGACTTTAATGGCTTGTTCAGTATCCGCGTTACGCTTAACCATCCGCTCTAACAGATCATCAATGGAAGAAGGCGCCAGGAAAATGAACAGGGCACCGGGGATTTTCTTCTGCAGTGTAGCAGCACCTTGTACATCTACCTTCAGAATTACGTCTTTCCCTTCTTGCAGGGCGCGCTGCACCTCCGATTTCAGAACACCATAATAATTGCCGTACACCTCGGCGTATTCTAAAAATTCCCCGGCGGTGATTTTTCGCCTGAATTCAGCTTTGGTAATAAAATGGTAATCCACGCCGTCGACCTCTCCCGGCCTCCTTTTTCTGGTAGTTGCGGTAACAATATGATAAAAATTACGGTTTCCACCCATTATTGCATCTATTACAGCGTCTTTCCCTACGCCGGACGGTCCCGAAATTACAATCACCAGAGGAGATTTTTGAGTATCAGATGATTTCATATTTACTAAATTATCGAACTGTACTTTGATAACAGTTTAATATGAATGAATAGAAAAATAAATATCTGCATATTTTAAAATATATATGTTGAACAAATTCCGTTCATTAGATATACTCAACATTGATCGGGTTAGACCGCCTTCTGGTACGCTGACCGACTACAGCGAGGAGATTATTTTCAATGAAAAAAAGTATCCGTGAGGTCGAAGTAACGGGAAAAAGAGTGCTGGTACGGGTTGATTTCAATTTGCCTCTTGACCCTAAGACCAACGAAATCATGGACGACAGCCGTATTATAGCCAGCTTGCCCACCATTTGGTACCTTGTGGAACATAAAGCTAAGATAATCCTTTGCTCTCACCTTGGCAGGCCGGATGGAAAAGTTATAGAGTCATTGCGCATGACACCCATTGCAGAGCGCCTTTCTCAATTAACCAATTTGCCCATCTACACAGTCTCTGATTGCGTAGGGCCAAAAGTCAAGAAAGCCGTAGCAAAACTGAAGAATGGCGATATACTATTGCTTGAAAATTTGCGTTTTCATGCGGAAGAGGAGAAGAATAATCCGGATTTTGCCAGACAGCTTGCTGAGCTGGCTGATATCTATGTCGACGATGCATTCGGTACAGCCCACCGGGCGCACGCCTCCAATTACGGGGTAGCCAAACTGCTCCCATCATATGCCGGCTTGCTTCTTGAAAAAGAACTCAAAGCGCTGGGTAACCTGCTGACAAATGCGCAACATCCCTTTGCCGCACTGCTGGGAGGCGCTAAGGTCAGCGACAAAATCACGCTTATAAATAATTTAATGAACAAGGTGGACATACTTCCGATAGGGGGCGGAATGGCGGCTACTTTTCTCAGCGCACAGAATTATGGTGTCGGGTTGTCATCGGTTGAAACAGATAAAAAAGACCTGGCCAACCAGATCATCGCCTCGGCGAAAACAAGTAACGTGTCCCTGCTCCTGCCCCTTGATGTTATTGTAGCCGATGCCATCAATGACCAGGCCCGCTTCTCTATAGCTCCGATTTCGATGATCCCCGCCAATAAATATATTGTGGATATCGGCCCGCAAACCATCGAGCTATTCACCGAGAATTTGAAAAAATGCCATACTGTCTTTTGGAACGGCCCGATGGGAGTAATTGAAATACCTCAGTTTGCACGTGGCACCAGGGCCATGGCAGACCTGCTCGCCAACCTGCATGCAACCACTGTAGTAGGCGGTGGTTCGACCGCAGAGATCGTGGCTGAGATGAACCTCAGTTCTAAGATGACACATGTATCCACTGGAGGGGGCGCCAGCCTGAACTTCCTTGAAGGGGAAGTCCTGCCCGGTGTAGATGTTTTAAGCGACGAATAATAACCTTGCATCAGGGAGATCCCGGGTTAATATCGAAATATTTACCTTTTTAAAGTGGAGTAATTATGCGCAGACCACTTATTGCCGGAAACTGGAAAATGAACACCACCGTTGGCGAGGCCGCTACACTGGTCAAGGACATGCTATCCGCGTTGAGCGCCGTAAACGGTATTGATCGTATTCTCTGCCCGCCTTTTATTTCTCTTCAACGGGTGAGTGATATTGTAAAGGGCAGCTCCGTGGAAGTCGGGGCGCAAAATATGTATTTTAAAGATAAGGGCGCCTTTACGGGAGAAATATCGCCGCTGATGTTGAAGGAACTCTGCAAATACGTCATCCTCGGTCATTCGGAACGCAGGCAGTTTTTCGGGGAGACCGATGAGACGGTAAATGCGAAGCTGAAGGCTGCCCTGGCTGCCGGACTTCTGCCTATCTTTTGCATTGGTGAGTCGCTGGAGGAAAATGAAGCGGGTAGGACTAAAGATATTTTGGCCAGGCAGGTAACAGGAGGACTAAAAGAAATTGCGGCAAACAAAGATCTAGTGATTGCCTATGAACCGGTGTGGGCTATTGGTACAGGCAAGGCCGCGACTGGTGATCAGGCAGGACAGACCATAGCGTTCATCAGGAATACCCTTGCGTCAGTCTGGAACAATGAGACTGCGCAATCAGTTAGAATTCTATATGGGGGCAGCGTAACGTCTGCTAATATAGCAGAATTTATCAGTGAACCGCATATCGACGGAGCCCTGGTGGGTGGGGCAAGCCTGAAAGCTGCTGACTTCATTGAGATAGTCAGGCAGACCGCAGCAATAAAACAGTAGTATGCTATGAAGTGTTTGGTAGCTGTTGTCGGACCGACGGCAGTAGGCAAGAGTACACTAAGTCTCCAGATAGCTCAGGATTTTGACGGCGAGATTATTAATGCGGACAGCCGTCAAATTTACCGGTATATGGATATCGGCACCGCTAAGCCGGGCAAAGATGAACGAATTGCAGTCCCCCACCATTTGCTAGACATAATCAATCCAGACGAAGCATACAGTGTGGCACTTTATCAGTTGGCTGCTTACCATGTGATCGATCGGATACAGGCCTCCAACAAGATCCCCGTAATGGTTGGAGGCAGCGGGCAATATATTTGGTCAGTCATCGAGGGATGGCAGATACCTCAGGTAGAGCCTGACTATTCTTTCAGGGATAGTTTGCAGTTAAAAGCTGAAGCAGACGGGACATTCGGACTGTATCGGGAACTGAGTGAAATCGACCCGGCTGCCGCTGGCAAAATCGACCCCAACAATTTGAGGCGCATAATCAGGGCCCTTGAAATCCACCATAAGACCGGCAATAAGCCGTCAGAGCTACAAACCAAGAGAGGCGTGCCGTTTCCTGTGCTCGTCATAGGGTTAACTGCAGATAGACATATTTTGTATACAATGATCGATAAACGCACCGATAGAATGATTACGGATGGCCTGGTTGATGAGGTTAAAAACCTTCTTGCAATGGGATACACTGCCGATTTGCCTTCTATGTCCAGCCTGGGATACCGGCAGATACTATCATATCTCAACGGCAAAACCGACCTAGATACTGCAATACAAAAGATTAAATATGAGACACACCGCTTTGCGCGGGGTCAATATGCCTGGTTCCGTATGGCCGATGGCCGCATTAGGTGGTTCGCCGTTGGAGATAATACGGAAAATCAAATAAACTATACTATAGGGAAATTTTTGACGGCACTAAAAGCTAATGAATAAAAAGCTTGAATTTGTAAAAATGCAGGGCACAGGCAACGACTTCATTATGGTCGATGCACGGGATCTTGATAACGATTGGAGCAAGCTGTCCGTTGATATCTGCAGAAATCATTTCGGGATAGGGGCAGACGGGTTGATCACGATCGGCAATTCCAGTATTGCTGATCTGAAGATGCGAATATTTAATGCCGATGGCTCCGAGGCGCAAATATGCGGGAATGGCCTACGCTGTTTCGCCAAATATGCTGTGGACGGAAAGTTAGTCAGAGGGCCAGACCTGACAGTAGACACCGTGGCAGGCGTGAAGAAAGTCGATACAGTGTCAGAGCATGGCAAGGTGACCAGGGCACGTGTCAATATGGGCAAGCCGGTATTTAAGGGAAAGGACATTCCAGTAGCTATAGATAATGATGGCCCCATACTCGATCAGGTCGTACAGGTCGACGGCAGCGAGCTCGAACTATCCTTCGTTTCCATGGGCAATCCCCATGCTGTCTGCTTTATGAAGGAAAACGTTGCAAAATTCCCGCTTCTAACGGTTGGTCCTCTCGTAGAGCATCATACTCTGTTCCCTCAACGGACCAATTTTGAAATTGTTAATGTACTGGATGGCAGAAGCCTTCAGGTTAGGATTTGGGAGAGGGGTGTGGGCGAAACCCTGGCCTGCGGCAGCGGCGCCTGCGCAGTGGCAGTGGTTAGCAGACTTAAGAATATAACAGGAGAGAATGTTGACATAATGATATCGGGTGGTACGTTAACCATCAGTTGGGACGGCAACGGCGATGTGTATTTGGAAGGCCCTGTCGGGGAAGTATTTTCGGGAGAGTTTGAACTATGAACCTGGCAAAGCGTCTGGATAAGATACCTCCATATCTTTTCGTTGAAATCAGCCGGAAAATAGCTGAGAAGAAAGCATGCGGGGAGGACGTTATCAGTTTCGCTATTGGTGATCCTGATGGCCCGACCCCGGAACATATTATCCGCAGTCTATGTACCGCTGCTCATGACCCTGCCAACCACCACTACCCGGAAACATTTGGGATGCCCGAGCTATGCCAGGCTATCGCGGGCTGGTATAGGAGGCGTTTTAACGTTGTCCTGGACCCGGCAAAAGAGGTCTTACCCCTCATCGGATCCAAGGAAGGAGTGGGGCACATTTCTTTTTGCCTGCTGAACCCGGGAGATGTGGCCCTGGTTCCTGACCCGGGTTACCCGGTATACTCTGTCAGCAGCTTGCTGGCCGGCGGTGAGGTTCATTATTTGCCGCTGGTGGAAAGCAGGGCTTTCCTGCCTGACCTTGATAGTATACCCTCCGATATTTTGAAAAGGGCCAGGGTTCTCTGGTTGTGTTATCCCAACAATCCCACGGGTGCCGTGGCCAGCCCTGAATTCTTTAAAAAGGTAGTAGATTTCGCAAAGAAAAATGATATCGCGGTCTGCCATGATGCCCCCTATACGGAAGTTGCCTTCGACGGCTATCTGCCTCACAGCTTCCTCGAGACCCCCGGAGCGAAAGATGTGGGAGTTGAGTTTCACTCGCTCTCCAAGACCTATAATATGACCGGCTGGAGGATCGGCATGGTGGTCGGCAACCATGCAATGGTTGACGCCTTGTTCCGTTTCAAATCAAACGTCGATTCAGGCATACCGCAAGCCATACAAATAGCTGCCATTGAGGCCCTTACTGGCAAGCAGGATGGTATAGCTAAAAGGAATCATAAATATCAACTGCGGCGGGATAAGCTGGTCAAGGCTCTTGAGGAAATCGGTCTCAAGGTAACCAAGCCGATGGCCAGTTTCTATATCTGGGCCAGGATACCAACTGGGTACACTTCGGCCCAATATACGGCTGAATTGCTGGACAAAGCGGGTGTGGCCGTCACGCCGGGAACCGGCTATGGCAAATCTGGGGAAGGCTATGTAAGATTATCTATAACTCAGCCGGACGATAGGTTGGATGAAGGTATAAGACGCCTTCTAACCCTCAAAAATAAATAGTCAATATCGTTTAGCAATATGACAAAAGAAATAATCAGCACGCATGAAAGGCGAGAACGCACTGTACTGGTTGGGGTGGGGCAGGGCGACCGGAGGCACGGATGGGAATTAAACAGTTCTCTGGATGAACTGGCCCAGCTTGCCAAAACAGCCGGCGCCGACGTAGTGGGCAGGGTCATACAGAAGCTCGAAAAGCCTTCCTCAACACATTACCTCGGTTCAGGAAAGCTGCAAGAGTTGGTCGAATTAAAATCCACACTAAACTATGATACCGCCGTCTTCAATGATGAATTGCGACCCAGGCAACAGCGTAACCTGGAAGAAGCCCTGGGCGTTAAGGTGATCGACAGAACTGCGTTGATACTGGATATTTTCGCGCGTAGCGCCAGGACTAAAGAAGGTAAGCTCCAGGTCGAGCTGGCACAACATGAATATCTATTGCCCAGGTTAGCCGGCCAGTGGAGCCATCTTGAAAGGCTGGGTGCCGGCATTGGTACCAGGGGACCGGGCGAATCACAAATAGAAACCGATAGACAGCTGATAAGAAAACGTATAAGCGGTATAAAGAGGCAAATCGAGGAGGTCAGGAAACACCGGGAGCTTTACCGACGCAAAAGGGAAAAGAGTCATACACCTCTGATTGCGTTGGTAGGGTATACCAACTCGGGTAAAAGTACACTATTGAATGCATTGTGCAAGTCTGATGTCTTAGTGGAAAACAAGCTATTTTCGACACTGGATCCGGTAACGCGGAAGTTGCACCTGCCGGACGGTAGAAACGTTTTACTAACCGACACTGTAGGATTTATCCATAAATTGCCGCCCCTGATTGTGGCAGCCTTTCATGCCACTCTGGAGGAGCTTGATGAAGCTGATCTACTTCTGCACGTTGTTGACATAACAAGCCCGGACGCGGTAAGCCAGTCACAAACGGTCGAGGAAATCCTTGGGCAGCTCCATGTAGATACCAAACCGAGGATTACCGTGATCAATAAAATAGACCTGTTGATAGAAAGCATGGAGGAGTCCGGGGATATTGCCATCTCAATTAAATCTCCGCCGGAGGCAACCGTGGTTGTGTCGGCAATTAAAACCTGGAATCTTGAGAAATTACTGGAAAAGATACAGAATTTCCTATAATGGCCAGGAAAAAAAGCAGCCCATTTGGACAATACCTCTTTTGAAAGCAGGATTCGAAAGGTTCGCAGAGGAAAACGGTCATTATCCTACTGCTTTGGAAGTCGATTCTTGCCCGCATCTGTGCACTTCTAGATTGATTCAACTCAAATTTGGTGGACTGTTAGAAGCACGTCAAACATTAGGACTTAAAGATATTAGCTTTGCGGTTGGCGAGCACAAAAAAAGCCTGGTTTGAGGCAGGCAGCCTCTCTCTGATTAGCGAGAAAGATATAGGCAAATTATTAATTAAACGGTATGGGGAAATTTGCGTTCATGAAGAAAAGAAATACGGTGAAGGGAGAAACCGGGTAGATTTCTTTGTTTATGCTCAGGAAAACTTTGCTGTAGAGGTATTTAATACATACACAATACATGGAGTAGTCGGTAACCTCAATTCAAAATTAAGGAAATACTGCGATTTTCCACATAAAATAAATTTTGTTATCACGGGAGCTAACTTTAAACAGTCACAAATTGACAAGATAATCAGTCGTAAAAAGAAACTACTATTGGCAAATAATATGAGATGTGTTTGCTTGAGTGAATTTGAAAGAGAATGTATTAACAGAATTGAACCGCTTGATGCAATAAATATCAAATAATAATAAGGGCGTAAATTGACACTTTTGCGCCCTTTACATGGGTTTTGGTATAATTGCTTTATGAATACCGCACTTACGAGCAATCTTAGGACTCTAGTCGATGATTTCCTGCAGTATCTAATTGTCGAAAAGTCGCTATCTCCGCTCACCATTCGTGAGTATAAACACTATCTAACCAGGTTTATCTGTTGGATGGAAGACAACTCTATCCCACTGTCCTCTACCAGTATCAATCTAGAACTAATACGGCAGTTTCGGATCTATCTCGCATACCTTCTGAATAAAAATGGCAAGCCCCTTAGTAAAAACACGCAGACGTACCATGTAATCGCCCTTCGCTCCTTTTTACGTTATCTCACGGTTAAGAGGGATATCTCCACTTTAAACCCCGACAAAATCGACCTACCCAAGTCAAACCCCCGTATGATTAACTTTCTTAAGCAAGAACAAGTCACCATGTTATTAAATAGTCCTCAAATATCCGATATCAAAGGCCTACGCGACAAAGCAATATTGGAAACCTTTTTCAGCACAGGATTACGGGTTTCAGAACTCGTGAAACTTAATCGAGATCAGATCAATACAAAGACGAAAGAATTTGGTGTAAGAGGCAAAGGTAATAAGATACGGGTTGTATTTCTTTCCGATACAGCCTGTGAATGGATTACCCGATATCTAACAATGCGGAAGGACAATTTTAAACCGCTCTTCGTTAGATACGGCGGCAGAAAAACTACCGATAAGTCGGGCGAAAGTATGCGATTTTCCGTTCGCGGGATTCAAAAAATGGTAAAGAAATACTCAAAAAAGGCCGGGCTGCCAATCGATGCGCACCCTCATACCCTCAGGCATTCATTTGCTACTGATTTGCTAATTGCGGGCGCCGACATACGTTCCGTACAGGAAATGCTGGGACATGAAAGCATCCGCACTACGCAAGTCTATACACATGTAACGAATAAACACTTGAAGGAAGTATATAGAAAATACCACGACCGCACGTAATCACATTATGTCTTGTTCTTTGAAGGAGGGGTAATGAAAGAATATGAAGTGGCAATAATCGGTGGCGGCCCCGCCGGCCTTACTGCCGGTCTTTACGCTTCCAGATACGGCCTTAATACCATCCTTATTGAAAGGGGCTTATTTGGGGGTCAGATTGTGAATGCCGGCTATGTCGAAAATTACCCTGGTTTTCCCCAGGGCGTTTCAGGTATGGAGCTGGGCCGGCTGATGTACGAGCAGGCATCCCGTTTCGGACTAACAAGCATAGTTGGTGAAGTTACCGGATTTAAACATACCTCAGATAAATTCGAAATTACTATGGATGACGGATTCATTACCGCAATGTCGGTCATCATAGCCACCGGGTCAAATTATCGTAAGATTGGCGTTGATGGCGAGACCAGGCTGATAGGCCGGGGTGTATCATACTGCGCCACCTGTGATGGTTTCCTTTTTAAAAATAAGGATGTGGCTGTCGTGGGTGGGGGCGATACGGCTATTACGGATGCACTGGAACTCAGCCAACACGCTGACAAAGTCTATATTATTCACAGGCGTGATCAGCTCCGGGCCAGCAGTGTTGTCCAGAAACTTGCCTTTTCTATTCCCAAAATTCAATTTAAATGGGACTCAGTTGTTGAAAGCCTGGAAGGCGTGGACAAGCTCAACCATATAAATCTGAAAAATGTGAAGTCAGGCGAGAAGTCTGAACTTCAAGTCGATGGCGTCTTTGTCGCCATAGGTTTGATACCTAACAGCGCCCTATTCGTGGGTTTAGTTGAGATGGACGAGAACAACAATATTTCCACCGATGAATTAATGCGCACCAATGTTCCAGGCATATTTAGCGTCGGAGATGTCAGAAAGAACTCCGCCCGCCAGGTGGTGACTGCCGTAGGAGACGGTGCTACCGCTGCGAAATCAGCCTTTAGCTTTTTAAAAGAACGCTAGTCCGGTCAGATAGCGCGTTCTTCGAACTTGAATCCCTCCTCCTTGAAGAGCTTCATGGATGCATCCGCTACATCTCTATCGTACAACTTTCCAGCATTTCCCCGAATCTCGTCCAGTGCTCTGCCTATACGTAAACCAGGGCAGTTGAGGCAATGGTCCGACGGTGCTAATCGAGCGAGCCAAAAGTATAAACAAATTTGATTGGCCAGTCAGCCGCGTTTAAGCCCAGCAATGAATTAGGAATATGTAAAGTTGGTGGGCTCGGCAGGTTTCGAACCTGCGACCAATCGGTTATGAGCCGACCGCTCTGCCCCTGAGCTACGAGCCCTTATAGAAAGAAGTTACCCGACTGGATTGAGATACCATCCAAATGACCATGCAATTTCATAGTATATCATAGCGCATAATAGCTGTGAAGTGATATTAAAGCAATGATGCTTGACTTACGTGACAGATATATTTAAAATAAATAGTTAGCAATCTGACTTTGTGAGTGCTAAGTTTTAAATGTAAAACAGATAGACAGCCGGGGGTACTAAATGCCGATTTACCAATATGTTTGCTCCAAATGTAATGCGAAATTCGAGCTCAGACAGGGCTTTAATGATGATAGCGTTGCCAATTGCCCCAAGTGCAAGTGCGAGGCCAGGCGCCTTTTTGTACCTGTTCCTATCATATTTAAGGGCTCCGGTTTTTATGTAACCGATAGTAAGACTACATCGGAAGCCCAGCTTTCTCCGAAAACTGCCGAACCAGCCAAAGAGAAAACCGCTGCTAAAGAACCTGAGTCACCGAAGCAGGCAACCGCTTAAAAAACCGCTGCAGTTCCGGCCTGTTGAAGTCGCGTAATTCGCTATGTTAAACTCCATATGAGTCCCTGTAGCTCAGTGGATAGAGCGGCTGCCTTCTAAGCAGCGGGTCGTGGGTTCGAATCCCCCCAGGGACGCCATCGTATCTACAGGGAGCAGCTGCTTTTCCCACAACAGGCAAAGTAGCGCAAAGTTGTAGTCACCCTTCCACCAATCATCTACCATGTCAGCATGAGGGTTATAACGTGACTACCCTAGCTGACGCACTGGCCGCTTACCGTATCTTCGCTCAGGCCGAAGGGAAAAGCCCCAAAACCGTCAGGTGGATCACATCCAGCCTTGGATATTTCAGCGCCTTCCTCGGTGACCACCAGGACATTGCGGAGATCACCGGCAACGACCTGCGGAGGTTCATCATCGCTCTTAAGGATCGCCAGAAGTTCGCCGATCATCCCTTCAACAAGCCCCAGCAGACCACAATTTCGATCCAGTCAATTGAAACCTACTGCCGCGCCATACGCTCATTCTTCGGCTTTCTCCATCGCGAGGGCTTCATCGAGTCCAATCCCATGGAAAAGGTCAAGATGCCCAAGGTTCCACAAAAGGTGGTGCCCACCTTCTCCGCTAACGATCTCGATAAACTATTATGTCAACCCAATAAGCAAAGCAACCAGGGCTTCAGGGACTATGCCATCATCCTGACACTGGTTGACACCGCCATGAGAATAAGCGAGCTGGCCGATTTGAAACTGGACGATGTTGATTTTGAGAACGGCTATCTCAAAATCATGGGCAAAGGCAGCAAGGAGCGCTTCGTCCCCTTTGGGCATAAAGTGGCCAAGGCATTGCTTAAATACAAGCTAAAACACAGGGCTGATCCCGTTGGCACGGAAAATTTCTGGCTGCGTGCCGATGGCCGACCTCTCAATGCTGGGCGCATGGAAAAGCTCATCAGTGGCTATGGCAGAAGCGCCGGCTTCAAACGCTGTTATCCGCACAAACTGAGGCACACCAGCGCTGTAATCTACCTGCGCAACGGCGGTGACCCGTTCAGCCTGCAAAAGAAGCTGGGACATACATCACTGGCCATGACCCGTCACTATTCCAACCTGGCCGATTCCGATGTCAGAGCGCAACATCTACGCTACGGTGTGGCGGACAGATTGAAAGGCTAGTTGCCGCAATTCGGTTTCCAGGTTTGTCGGAGATTGTCAGCTTATGACGTAGGCCTAAGTTGCTTCAGAAAAAAGGAACCACTTCTATATGGCCGCAAAAATAACAGGTTCTTATATAGGACATAACGATACTCTGTCTATCACTAATCTCGCTAGTATGTTCCTCTTGGTATGCCTGGTCCTTAAATCTTACATCCCGCATCCACGTGTGATCGCCCCTAATACACAAGGCATAAGCCTCAGCCTGAATGGGGCTGGTGGGCTTCCTTACCACGTTATTGCCAGCTTTTATCCAGGCATCGACAGATTCTTTCAAATATAGATGTTTCTTGATTCCAGGCATCCTTCCAGGTATGATCCCCTTGCGCCCAAGTCGTTTGACAGATTCTTCGCTCTCCAAATCCAGTATGTATTGCAGTTCTTCAACGGTGTAATAACGACGATCAGTATCCGCGACGCTCTTCAGCCTTTTCTCCTGGCAGGGGGAGCACAGCGGCCCGGGGTTACCCTCCCGCAGGTTTGCCCCACATTCACGGCATTTAAGTTGCATTATATTAACTGGCTGTCTGCGACCTTTATTACCTTTTGTCGTGGGTCAAATGGATCTCAGCTCTAGCATTCGTCTCTCAGACTTGCAGGACACTGCAATGACATAGACTCGGATCACCGACTCCATGGTTCCAAAACAAGCGCGCTAAAAGGCGGTAACCGCTTGCCTCCTTTCCAAAAGAGACTATCAGAAAGACAAGGGAAAGGCAAACGACGGTTATCTGTGACCTTCGGGTTATGAGTTTAGAGGGGAATCCTAACATCCCGTATCCGCAGAGGGCAAGGATTCATCCCGGCCGTTGAAATCTGGCAGGTCATTTTATATCCTCGCATGTTTTAGACCAGGCGGGTAGGTCATATGGCTGTCTGCTTAAAATGTGGCATGGTGCTTCAATACGATAAGACCTTCCGCAAAGATGGCTTGTTTTTTGAAGATGAGCATTTCGAATGTCCGAAGTGCGGCCCAGTAAAAGAGGTCATCGAAGTGATAAGCCGTCATAAGGTCAAAGCTAAAGAATGGGGCAAAGAGACTGCGGAAGAAAAGGAAGCAAAGGGCAAATAAGCCGGAAGTGACCTTCCCCCCAGTATTAGTATCAGTGGCTTTTAGAGTCCGGCCCTGTTTTCGGGTAGAGGATCATCAACCGTTTGATACCTATTATTCAATCACCAAGTCTGGCATATCCACAATAGAGTTCTTGGCATATATTCCCCTTCTAGTTCCTCTCATCATGTTTCTCCGGCCATGGAGATCGCTATTCTCTGCTGAAATTCCTGTGTCCAAGTCCTCAAACAAACAATCCTCAAGGACAATATCTTGCGAATTCGTCATTTGAAGACCCGTGCCGCCTGTATGGTGGATAGATCGCCGTGTTGGTGCACTAGGCGTTCTCCCGATATTAGGAGGAGTCCATCTCCTCTCAGTGCTGACCGATTTACAGTAAGGGCAGGTGACAATAGTCGTAACTTCGGACATTGGTCTCCGAATATCGAAGTGTCCCTGGCAAGTGTCACAAGCATACTCGTAAATAGCCATCAAGACTAGCGATGATCTTTTTTGCGTTCATCCCTGATTTCTGCATCAGGTATATTGACAACAGAGCCCTTACTTACAATCGACTTATCTAGGCCGAATGTTTTTAACCGAGGGGCATTAATGAAGCTATTCTCGGCCTCAATTCCCGTCGTGGGTTCAGCCTCAACTCCCTTATCTTTGGCCATGTTTGTTGGGCATCCCGGACAGCGATTCTTTTCATATTCCAAACTTCTCAGGCTTTTGTCTATTAACTCAATCTGTGATTTGATCCTTCGCTCAAATGGCGAGCGGTCATTCTTAATCTCCGTCTCTATCTTTTGGGTTGACTGCTGCTTCTTTTTAAGTTCTTCTAATTGTTTGAACTTCTGTTGATATAGACCTATTCCGATAAGAAACGTTGCATATTCATTATTGAGACTTGGGCAATGAGTTAATGCAAACCTAAAATAGCCATCCCTCTCAATTTCCAAAGCAAAATCATCGTATTTGAGTCTATCTTTCTTAGATAAGGCATGCAGTTGTTTCTTCCATGTTGCCAACACGCGCTCGATCGTAGAGCGATGCTTCCCCATCTCAAGATCATAAAGCTGTGTGGCTGTCATCACCTTCGGGGATATCTTGTAAACGCGAAATGCGACGTATATGACAGCCAACGTGGCTATAAGACCCAAGCTAACGATGAGCCAGAGCCAATCAGGCTTCCAAAGCTCTGCTGCCACCGCAAAGAGCACAATCCCAGCTATTCCAATGAGCGCCAGAACCCACCTCCGCCTCAATAGACCACCTCTCTCCAAAAAGGTAAAGAAGCAGGTTGTACCAATCCCCAACAGCAGAAATATGAAGTCCAACGCCCTTCTATTGTACACCCCCTCCCTCGCGTTTGTGCATGAGGCAAGGGGATAGTCGCCACTAATAATGGGAAAGGGCCGCTAACCATGATAGAATTGCCACACATGTAGACCGGAGTAACCGACTATGCGTGTATTATACGTACTCAATCACGGCATCAATATAGAATTGTTCAGCACATTTGCCGGATTGTGTCTGGTTGCACTGGGTATCTTAATTGCAATCCAAGTGTTTCGTCCGCCCCAAAACACTCTGCCAGAGCTTGCCAACCGTTATATAGGCATAGCCTTTTTTGTAGCATCGTTCATCATCTTCATCCTGGGGTTACTAGCTACTCTTATCCTGAATTCTCTTGCTACGATCTGGTTCCATAATCTTGTCTTTTCGATAATTGAAGTGTCACTCAAAAGCGTTCTTCTACTAGCAGGAATTATATTGCTTATCGGTGGTATTGACGCTCTTGTACTGATGGTGCTTAAGCGTGGGTTAAGAGGCTTTCCGAGAAAATGTGGATTGTTAATGTGCATTCTTGAAATATTCTTACCACGTGAACGGAATCCACAAGACGGCCCGAAGGCAGCTGCCAAGGATAATGAGGGAATCGAGCAGCTAGGAGATATTGAAGGAAGCGGCAGTCCGGACGGAGATAAGCGAAAGCAAATCAACCAATTGGTCAATCAGCTAAAGATCGTGTTCATCTTCATGCTATTGACACTTTGGCTAGCCGTATTGGATCAAGGGAAGAATATCACCGTCAATAGGATGGAATGGTGGTATTTTGCCATTCTTTCATGCATATTCCTACTCTATTATTTGATATGGGGGCGGAAGAAGATTACGAATTTCTATTACAGATGGCTGTCTCCCATACTTATTGTCGGGCTATTATGGGTAATTTATTGGATAAGCGGAATTCAGGTATCCGCTACTTGCCTCTTTGTCATATCGGGGATTCTATTCTTATGGATAATAGTCCTGCTATTAGCTTTAGTCTCAGTAGCGATCAGAAATGGAAGAAAGAGCAAACTGGACATAACAATCAGATGGATCGCTAGAACCGGCGAACTGATATGCTGGCCACTATCAATAACTACGTTCTTTGGCAGCGTAGTGCTAGGATGGCAGCGAATATTCAACGAGGGAGCCAGGGGTTGGTGGATGGAGCCGTTGCTAATTATCGGTATATTTGTTTCATTAGTGGTCGCTTTCATATACTCTGAGAGTAAGGATGAAGAACACGGATAAACGTCTGCCCATTTATAAAGACTCGAACTTCCACATAGCCAATGGCAAATAGTTTCGTTGCTGGGTGCTATAATAAGCAAAATCGGTTCGTGTTTCAGACGGAGTTCGACTCTGCTTGATCTCCACCATCAGGTCATAGTGTGGTGTGCAACCAGATGCCCACCATAGATTTTACCCATGTTACATACCTCCTAATATATATTATGGTTTCCTTATAGAACATCCCTACCCAAAAACAAAAACGGACCCAACGTGGTTCGTTTAACCATTAGCTTCACCACACCCAGGTGACTCAAGCTCCTTCAATAGCTTCAACTAATCCTAGTCGTCAAATATTTGCCTCTTATGTTGCTGTGAAAAAATGAGGCAAGGGATATTGCATTTATAAAGGAAATGTAGACGTCTACTGAGACCAAAGTATATTGGTATATGGCGCCCGAATTGAACTCAATCTCAAGTACTTTCAAGGTGGAGTCATAGCCAACAGATTTAATCATGCCCGAAATAACAGGCTTCCTCACCATGCCTTTTTCCTGCTTCGAATTGCGATAGAACTCGCAAGTGAACGATCAACAATATAATTGTCGCACATGTTGTCAAGCGAATGTCCGACCACTATAAAAGGGCGAGTTTTATTGATTAAATATTTCAGCAACTGCCAGGTCCTGGATATATCCAGGATACTTCTACTAAGAGTATCCC
>DBZK01000029.1 GCA_002311135.1 Dehalococcoidia bacterium UBA1162 | reverse complement strand
AAGCCGCTGCCCTTCTGTTTGGTAGTAAAGTAGGGGTCAAATATTCTCGGAAGATGCTCCGCCGGTATGCCCATCCCCTGATCTCGCAACGAGATTTTTATATACCTCCCGGCGCTCAGAGGCAAACCGCTATCTGTCCCTAAAGTAAGGTTCTCTGCCCAAACCTTAATCGTCCCGCCAGTAGGCATGGCCTGAACGGCATTGATAGTGAGATTCTGGAAGACTTGGCCGATTTGCCTTGGGTCGCCTTCTATCCACCAGAGATTTTCTGGGAAGGTAGTTTCACACCGCACCGGGGAACCTACACAGGCAAAAACGGTGGATTCGGTGAGGAGTTCCGCAACCGATAAGAGTTTTTTTACCGGCGCCCCACCTTTGGCAAAGGTGATCAGTTGCTGAGACAAAGCCTGAGCCCGCAGGCACGCCGCTTCTGCCTGAGCCAATCTGTCTTGAACCCGGGGGCCTATCTTGTCATCCAGCGCGGCCAGGCCAATATTTCCAAGTATCGCAGTAAGAATATTGTTGAAGTCGTGGGCGATACCCCCGGCCAGGGTGCCCAGGGACTCCAGTTTGCTGAACCTCAAGCGTTCTGCTTCGGATCTTTGACGCTCGGCGATATCCTGCATGAAGCCTTCATAGCAATAGATCTCGCCTTTTTCATTCTTAACTACCCGGGCATTTTCGGAAATCCAAAAGGTACTGCCATCCCTACGGAAGACTTCATATTCGAAATCCTTGACAAACCCATCCCTTTCCAATAGGCGCATAAACTCGACTCGGCGCTGAGGGTCCACATAAACCTGGTTTTTTATGTCGGAGATATTAGCCATCAGGTCCTCAGGCGATTCATAACCGAACATTTTTGCCATAGCTGTGTTGGCACCTATATATATCCCCTCAGGGGTACTCTGAAAGATCCCTTCAATGGCGTTTTCAAAAATGCTTCGATATCTCTCTTCAGCCTTTCGCAGCGCCTCTTCCGCCCGTCGGCGCTCGGTGATTTCAGCTTGCATCATCTCATTAGCCTGGACAAGTTCCGCCGTGCGCGCCGCCACCAGGTTTTCGGCGCTCTCCTTATGGGAAAGCAAACCCAAAAAATATAACGCCAATGATAGCGTCAACAGTACTCCTATTGGCGGTATCAGCCAATAGGACAGTGAAATATGCCCTTGCACATAGGCTGGTGAAGGGATAATGTCCACCTTCCACTGCCGACTTGCATAGGTGAAAGGGTATTCATAGCGCAGAGTGATGGAAGGGGCCAGCAAAGTTTCCCAGGTGCCCGCCTTCAAAGGTAATTGCTCCCTTTCAAAGCGATACAGCAGTCGCTTATCCGCCACCCCATGCAGGTCAACCAATTCGGTCAAGAGACCCTTCTCGGGTGAAGCGCGTATCGCGGCTTCTACTGCATCACCAGCACGAAACACCCCCAGCACGAAGCCCTGCAGAGCTATGCGCCTCTGTTCTACTGTCTTTAGAGGCATTTCCTGCCGATAGATAGGGATAAAAATTAAAAATCCGGACTGGCTGCCGGTTTCCTGTACCAGCGTAATGCGTTCTGTGGCCACAGGCTGGCCGGTATCGGCTGCTTGTTCCAGGGCGGCCAGGCGGGCTGGATTCGATCCCAAGTCAAATCCCAGCGCAGGCTCGTTTCCGGCCAGCGGTTCCACGTAATAAACGAGGTAATAATACTGGCGGAGTCCTGCGGCGACTTTATTGCCCTGGGGGTCTAACTGGTAGATTTGGTAGTCCTGCAGTCCGTCCAGGCGGGCTTCGGCCTCAAAACGGGCGCGTTCCGGATAAGCAACCCGGGGAATCCACTCGAATGCCTGGATTCCAGGCCGGGTTTTCAAGGCCGAGGCAACGAACGCGGTAAACGCTTTGCGAGTGACGGAGGTTGAAGCATTATAGAAACTGCGGAGCCCCTCCAGATCTATGAGATGGTCTTTCAATGCATCATGAATAATGCTGGCGCGCGTCACGGTATCCATTAAGAATTGTTTGCGCAATTGCTCCAGCGCGTTTTTCCGTGCTTCCCAATACAATATCGAGATCAGTAATATCCCCGTCAGTAAAATAAGTATTGGAACCATATGACTTTTCATACGTGAACGGATTTTGCTAAGTCCTTGATTCTTCATGACTGAATTACCTTATCACATCAAATAGGTGATTTTGGCATCTAGGAGGAAGAGGCATTAAACCGAGATTATGCGGAAATCTTGGCCACAGCGGTCAAAAAAATGCTTTTGGGACCTCCATCCCGGATTTAATCCCGAATGGCTTGTGGCGACTATGCCGTTCATCTCGGGCATGCACACTTCCATAATAACGACATCGGGGTTTAATTCCTTTGCCAGTTTCACTGCCGAGCGCCCATCCTCAGCTTCCCCTAATAATTCCATGCCGCTTTCCCGTTCCAGCATGCTGCGAATACCTTCTCTCGTGATCTGGTATTCGTCGGCAATCAGAACTTTAATGGTCACGTTGTTTCCTCCTTTGGTGCCATGGCTATTGATCAGAATTCTCCAGATAGAATCAGCGGGGTTCCGGTTGTCCCCCAGGAAAAGGAAACCTCATCTATAATGTCGTTTCCTGAGAACAGAAAGTTACATCAGGATTAATAAATACCGCAGCTCTCCTGAAAGGCAGGAAACCCTTGGCAAAATGGCTAATCAACACCTATCATCCGAAATTATGCGGCAACCTTGGCC
>DBZK01000030.1 GCA_002311135.1 Dehalococcoidia bacterium UBA1162 | reverse complement strand
CCGCCGGCTTTTCGACCTTGTCAGGGACAGCTATAAAGAGGGTTTCGTGTCATATTTGAAGCTGGCCGCCTTGGGCAATGCCATCGATTTTTTCCGGCCCATCGAGGAAGTCAGGCAGGAGATACAAAAGAATCGCCTTATCTTTGCCATCGATGACTCCCGCTTGCTGGAAAGCAAGGTGAAAGAGTCGCACAATATCCTCTACCTGGCCGACAATGCCGGGGAAATCTATTTCGACTTGCCGTTGTTGAAGCTGATGAGGCAATACAGCCGCGTTGTGTACGTGGTCAAGCAAGACCCGGTGCAGAATGACATAACGCTGGATGAAATCAGGAAAGCCGGCCTGGAACAAGAGGCGGGCGAGGTGATGACGACCGGCACGGCCACGCCGGGCATCGACTTCTCGCAGGCCTCGGACGATTTCAAGCGCGCCTTCGAGAGTGCTGATTTTGTCTTCGCCAAGGGTATGGGCTATTATGAAACATTGGAAGAATTGCCGGCTGAGGGCAGGATATTTTTTTGTCTGAAGGCCAAATGCAGGCCTGTGGCCAGGTCGCTGAAAGTCCCTTTGAACAGCTACGTGGCCCTCTTGCATTAGTTGAAAAGAGATAAATATGGCATTTGAAAGGCCGGATATAATAAGACCTCCCAGCGAGCATGCCAGCTACTATCTTCCGCTGACATCAGGCTGCTCGAACAATTCCTGCGCCTTCTGCAATTTCTCCTTCTCACAGCTTGGCATCAGGGAACTGCAGGATGTTAAGCAGGAGATCGATGCCATGTCCCTCTATGTCAACCACGGCATCCGTGTGCAGGGGCAGCCGGACATCATGTACATGATTCTCTATCGCTGGGATGGCAAAAAGGTCTTCCTTCAGGATGGGGACGCACTGGTATATCCCTATGCCAAACTGGTGGAAGCGCTTGAGTACCTGAATGAGAAATTCCCGGGGCTGGAGCGTATAGCCAGCTATGCCACTCCTCAGGATATCCTTAGACGTAGCGTGGAGGAGCTCAAGGCGCTGAAAAAACTGAAGCTGGGCATCCTGTATATGGGCGTGGAAAGCGGCGACGACGATATCCTGACACATATCAAGAAAAACGCCACCCATGCGGAGATGGTGCAGGCCGCCGCCAGGATCAAGGAATCAGGCATACTGCTCTCGGTGACGGTGATCTTGGGCCTGGGTGGGGTCAAGGGCAGCCGCAAGCATGCGCTGGAGGCCGCCAGGATATTGACCGAAATGGACCCCGATTATGCCGGCGCCCTGACTTTGACGCTCATTCCGGGCACCGCCCTCTATGAAGAATGGGAGCGCGGTGAATTCGACCTGATCACCCCCTTCGATTCGCTGCAGGAGTTGCGCACCATCGTGGAAAACTCCACTTTTAGCAACTGCTTCTTCAGCTCCATGCACGCTTCGAACTACTATGCCATAAGGGGGACCATGCCTGCCGACAAGACCAGGGTGCTGAAGCAGTTGGATAATATACTGGCCAGGAAAGACCCTGCCCTGCTGCGCCCCGAGTTTTTAAGAGGTTTGTAACTGCAGCCTTGCACAGGTCTATAAAATGGAAAGGGCCGCAGTTTACGTAGGGAGGTACCGAAACTGCGGCCCGGGCACGACTTAAATTATTTTACTCTAGGTTCATTACGTATGAGAGCGATCCGGGAAGGGTTCTTTCGACTGTGATCGTGGAACCCACGCCAGGTTTTATCTGCAGGGTAAAAGTGTCATTAGCTGTCAGGTTGTCAGACAGGGTCTGTCCGGTCCCGAGGTCGTTGAAGTCAATGCTAATCTGGCATTGCGCACCCGGCGCCAGCAGGTTGGAGATGCTACCGCCGTTGCCCGTGAATGCCGTTGTCCACTTCACGTTGTTCAGGTAAGAGCCTTTGGTTGCCAGGCTGATAACGCATTTGTTGGTGGAATTGGAGGTCCCGTCACAGGGGGTCATATCGATGGGGTTTCCGGCGGGCGTATTCCTGACGGTCACTATCAGGCTGCTGACATTTTCTTCATCGGCGCTTTTAGCGATGACTGAGCCGGAAACCTGCAGATTGCTCTGCGCTTCCGTGAGGCCCGCATAGATGGTCGCTTTGCTTTGCTCGGCTGAAAACAAGCCGGCGCTCAGTACGGCATAGCCGAAAACTGCCGCTACGGTAACAAAGGCTATCAGGATGATGGCGGTTTCCAATCCTGTCATACCCTTCTGGTCTTTTAACAAATTCTTCACTGCTTTCATTCGATCACCACGCTACTTTATTTTGATTTATTAACATAATACATAGGCATCTATTGTGGGAGAAGACCCGAAAAGTACAATGTCAATGACCCATTAGTCCCATATTAATGTAATAAATTGGTACTGCGTCAGGTTCGGCGCGAACGTGACCCTGCGGGGGTAGGATGAAAAATAGGTAAAACTCGTCATTGCGAGGCATGAGTACCGTGGCAATCCTTTAAATCGAAGGCTGAAGTCGACGACGGAAGGAAAACACGTCATTGCCAGGAGCTTAGTGCCGATGTAATCGGGATGGCAATCCTTGGAATCGAAGGTTGAAGTTCAAATCAAAGGGTTAAATATAGTCCGTCACCTGGTAGAGGTTGTGGATGACGATGCAGTCGCATGAATTCGAGTTGCCCTTGCGGTCTATCAGTATGGGTTTGATACCCACTCCCCTGGCGCCCTTAATATCCTGCTCGCACTGGTCCCCTATGAAGACTGCCTCATCGGCGGAAACATTTGCCCGCCGCAGGGCAAGCTCGAATATTTCGGGATGGGGCTTGTCGTAGCCGACCTCGAACGAAGTCACCTTAAAGTCCAGATAGGGCTCAAAGCCCAGCTCAATGCAGTAAGCATCGATCTCTTGCCCGATATTGGAGATAACGCCGATGATTAAGGCCTTTGCCTTGAGGGCTTTTAGTATGGGAAGGGCATCGTCGAAGGAAACGAACTTAAATCCCCTGGCAAAAGCTTTGGCCAGCATCTGGAGGGCCTTTTCGGCCGTGGCCGGGGGATCAACATTTCTCAAAATGCGCATCCCGTAGCCTTCATAGGCCTCGAATTTTTCTTTCTCAGGGCGTTCACGGATGGGGGATTTGAAGTTCTCCTGCCGCCAGTAGGTATCGGCATCGGGCAGCGCCTCGGCTATCTGTTCGGCGGTCACGTTTATGCCCAGCCCGCGGGCCGTTTCGGCATAGTATTCGTCGCGGGGCGGGTCGAAATAGGCCAGCGTATTGAAGAAATCGAAACAGACGGCTTTTATCATGCTAAACGGAATTATGGTTTTTATCCCATACAAATGTCAATCCGCGCCCGCCGCAGTTTTAGTCACTTTAGCCCGCATGCCCCATTTCAGCTTGGCGTAAAGAATGAGGGAGGCCAGCAGCAGGGTAATGCAGTTCCACAGGATCACAGAGAGCAGTCCCAGGGAGATGCCGTAAGAGAGCCAGCAGAGAGTGCTGACCAGCCACAAGTATAGGAAGGGCAGGCTTATCTCGTAGGCTGCCTTATAGCGGAACAGCTTCCATACCTGCGGTATGATGCCTATATTTCCCAGCAGCCCGCCCATCAGTCCCAGTGTTTCCTGCCAGTTCATTTGGTCTCCTCCCTGCGATTATTGAATTCTCTTTTAGCCTGTTGTCTTTTGGGGGCAATGCCGGATTATACCACTAATAAGCCGGGCAATTGCCATGACGGCTTTTCCCTTGACATTAATCGCCCCTCTTGCTTAATATGCTACGGACAAAATGAAGTTAACCGTAATAGACGCCCTGAGCCTCAGCGACGCCTGGTTCCAGTGCCTCAAGACAGCGCTTTTCGATGGCAGGGAATATGTCATCGAGCAGGGCAGTTTCGAAGGTATGCGGCGCAGGGAGATCGAGTTGGTGGCCATCAATATCACTAAGCCCGGCATCAGGCCGCTCAGCCCGGATGTGCCCACCGGTGTGCCGCTGCCCACTACCGACGAGGTGATCGACGAATACATGACCTACCTCATGACTCCTCATCGCGAGGAGAACGAGGAATATACCTACGGCGAGTTCCTGTCACCACAGATCGAAGAGGTCATAAGCAGGTACAAATTGGGGCATGGCACCAACCAGATGTGCATGTGCGTGGGCAATAAGGACAGCATCTACCAGAAAGACCCGCCCTGCCTGCGCCTGGTGGACACGCGCATTCAGGATGGCGCACTTCACTTTATCCTGTACTTCAGAAGCTGGGACCTGTGGGGTGGCTTTCCCACCAACCTGGGCGGGCTGCAGACCTTAAAGGAATACATGGCCAATGAGATCTGTGTGGAGGATGGGGAGATTCACGCTTTCAGCAAGGGACTTCACCTTTACGAGCATGCCTGGGACCTGGCCAAAATGGTGCTGCGGCTGCCGCTGGAATAGAAGGGCTTTACTTCCTCAGACTCAGCTTTACGAACATGCCCTTATCTTCGACCCCTGTTTCCCTGAAGCCCAGGTTTTTATACGACTGCACTTCCTGTATTTTGGCAAAACCGATGGAGGAATGGGCCCTCACGAAGTTCAAGACCATGAATGATAAAAATGGGCCGTATCTTCGCTTGAGCTCGTTTCTATTTTCCTCCGTGGGCTCGTGTTTCATTTCGTATATCCAGAGTTCACCGTTCTCTTTCAGCACGCGGGATACTTCTTTTAAGCAATCTTCCGGCTTTGCCCAGTGATGAAAGCTGAGCGTGGTAATGACGAGGTCGAAATAGTCCTTTTCAAAGGGGATTTTCTCTGCGCTGCCATAGTGAAAATGCGCCCGCTCCGATATACCGGCCTCCCGGGCATTCTTATTGGCTATCTCCACCATGGCGTGTGATATGTCAATGGCGTAAATCTCGAGGGCTTTAGATTTACGGGCAATTTCCAGCGGCACCATGCCCGGCCCCGTGCCTATATCCAGCATCTTGCCGGCGGCAAATTTAGAGGAGACCTCCTCTGCCACAGCCCCGTACAAATCTTTGATGAATGGACTGTGGGCAACGATTTTAGAGTAGATCCAGGCCCCTGGACCAGGTATGCTTTCCATTTATACCTCCATTTACCCCGATAAGCTACCCTGTTTGTCAGATATTACTAGCTAAACTGGAGGTAAATTATAGCATGTACGATATTAAACAGGAAATTGAAGTGCATACCGAAATAGATGAGGTTCGAGGCGGCGCTAATTTGGATCGTTATCGCCGCCTAGGCTTCCTCGAATAATTCCTTCCGGATATTGGCCGTTTCACAGGCGTCCAGGTGCGACAGTTCACTTATGTATTTCCGTATGACGGGGTCGGACGTAAGCGAATAGGTGGTAATTCCATTGTAAAACTGTTCTGTGACGATTCCGAGCACGATTAAAGGTCCTATTTCACTCGTCAGCGAAGTCCTGGTTATATCCAGGGCGCCGGCAATGGTATCGGGGCAGACGTGGGCGTGAGGATGTGCCACCAGAAAGCATAAAAGTTTGAACTGTATAAGGCTGCAATTCAACTGTTTAAGAAAGGCTACCAGGCCGCAATATTGAAGCCGATTTGTTTCAAATGTAATAGACATAATATTTCACTCCCTTTTACCACTTGATTATCGGGTGATTTGCTATGGTTATTAGGATGATATCAGGGGAATATTAGTTTTTTATTAAATGTTATGACTTCGCAACAATTTCCGCCGTAATTTTATGAGTTGTTAACGTTGAGGAGGATATTATGATAGATGAATAATTCATTAATTATGGAGGTATTAAAATGAGGTGGACTTATCCGGGTTTAATCAGAAGGATTCTAATCATCCTTTTTTCGGTCATCATAGCTGGTGGGGTGGCATGCGCATCAGCGCCGGTTTCGGCTCCTCCGACCCAGCAGCAATCGCCGGCAGCACCGCCAGCCGCAGCTCCGGCCCCGGTCACAACGTCTTCAGCCGGCACTTATACTATTGGCATCGCCAACAAAGCCGGCATAGGGGATTATCTGGTCGATTCCAAGGGAATGACGGTCTATTATTTCCTGAGGGATACGGATGCTAAAAGCAACGCCACCGCGGCTATCGTGAAGATATGGCCGGTATTCTATGCTGCAAATGTCGTTCCGCAGCCGCCGCTACTGGCAGGCGACTTTAGAACTATCACCAGAGATGACGGGACGATGCAGACTACTTATTTGGGCTGGCCGCTTTATTATTATGCTCAGGACCAGGTGGCGGGGGATACGACGGGGCAGCAGTTTAACAACATATGGTTCGTCGTTACTCCGACCGGCTTTATGTCGGCGCCTGCGGCTCCACTTCCGGCCCCTCAGCCACAAACGCCCCAGCAGTATACCAATTAAATCTATAAAGACGCTCCGATTGACCTCGGCGCCGCTATAGCGGCGCCGAGGTATTCCCTTTATTTGTATCTGAGCGGCCGGGGATCATGCAAAAATAAATAAAACAGATGGAGGTTATAGCCGGATGGGTGAAAAGTTACAAAAGGTTTCTTCTAGAGGTCTGTGGATTTCGACCCTGGCCGTCCTGGTGCTGATGAGCGTTCAGGCCTGGAGCGGTAACTGGATTACCTTCTTTTTAATTTTACCGGGAGGGCCGAGTAATTTAAGTGACCAATTCCTTCTGGCTATGAAGGACTTTGCAACCTATCATGCCATCCTAGGATTTGTCATAGGCTTTGGTTCGATCATAGTTCTTATATTTGCCTTCGTGCATAAGTCAAGTATATACGTGCGTATTTTTGCGATTTTAGGATTGATAATTACAGCCTCAACCGCTATGGGCGGAATACTGTTTCAGCAGTCCGGTTTTCAGGACCGCTGGCCACTGGGACAGATGGCCGATAGCTTTGTAGGGGCTTATGCCGCCTATTTCCTGCAGCTTTTCTTCATGAATAGGACGCCCGATTTCCCCTGGATTAAGAAAATGAAACAGGCGTCGTAACCCTGTTTGAAACGCGATTGTTTAGCCTGTCCCGCACTTCTAATATTTTCTATTGGTTCCACGTATACCCGTCATTGCGGCTGTGGGAGACGGCGGCCCCCGATCCGCTGGTAGCGGCGTAAGCGATGCTTCCATCCGGCGACCAGGCCACTTGGGCATTGAATGAGCCTGTGGGAGCCTTCTGGCTGGGCTGCCAGCCCGGGGAATTTGAGCCGGGGTTGCCGCTGAAATAGGTCTGCTCCTGGAAACAGCTGCCTCCGCTGATACATTTTGCGGCTCCGGCCAGCATCTTGCCGCTGCCGGTACGGCCGTAAAAAGCAATGGACGCTATGGCTTCCGGCATGTTCATGCGATAGGCCTGGGTATCTATCATGCGGTAAACATCCTGCCCCGGATGCGATTTGCTCCACGAGACAAATACATTGCGTGAGAAAGAGTTGCCGCCATTATAATCGGCGGGGAAGGCGATATCGGCATAGTTCAAGGGTGTCCCCGGTGTGCCAGTGCCGGCCACGCCGATCTCGGCTGGGTAACCTCCCGAGGTATTCCATGCGATGGCCGTCGATCCCAGGTCACGTGTGGCCATATAAAGATACGTATGCGCCGGGCTGGAGGCCACCGCTAGAAGTGTGCCATCGGAAGCGAAGGACGGCGAGTATTTGAGGGCAAATATATCTGCACCGCTGACCCCTGTATCCATCCACCCGCTGGGGAAGCCGGACAGCACGTTCATCAAAACCCGGCCGCCAGCCGAGCCGTCCCAGGTGCCGACAGCGATATCGCGCCTGGGAGCGCCGTAATCCGGCGACACTGCCAGGCTGCTCACAGCCTGACCCCCGCCAATAACCGAGCTTAGCCCGGTGGCATTGAAAGTTACGCCCTTATCGGACGACACGTATACTTCCCGGCCCCCGTTGGTGGCCACGGCTACGAAAGCTGGATCGTCGGGCGCCACCGCAAGATCGATCCAGGGTGCGCCGCCGCCTACCTTGCTCGAAATATCATACCAGCCCTCGCCGCCATCCTCCGAGCGGTAGAGCCGGGCATAAAGTGAATTAAGGGCATAGATGGTAAGTCCGTCGGATCCAACAACTATGCGGTCGATGGGGATGCCGATCAGGAGATATCCGCCTCCCCCGCCGGGGACAGGCTGCGGGTTGATCAGGCCGGGAGGAACTGCAGCCACTGCGAAAGCACGGCTGGCAGGTTCGGTCTCGATGTTGCCGTCGGCGTCCTGCGCCTTTACATAAAATATATAGTCCTTATTAGGTAGGTTGCTGAATGTGCGGGAGGTGTCGGGGAGAAATGCAGTATAGTCCTGGTCGTAGCCCTGCAGAAATGACGAGTAAGTCAGTTTAGTGGGGTCCACCGAGGACAATAACGTGCCCCAGGTAAAGGTCACATTGTCATAGTTGATCTTGCCTTCCGGCCCGTCGATGATAGCTGTTTTCAGGCGGACCATTCCTTTTGAAGGGAGAATCGGCGGGGCCGATGGAGATGGCAGATTGGACTGTGGCGCAACGGGTGTTGTACATCCTGTGGGAATTAATAATATTGTTAACAGGATGAGGGAAACCAGGGCTGGGACAGGCTGCAACTTTCCGGTACTCATAGTTGTATTATAATATTTATCCCTCTCCTCTGCCCCTGTCCAGCGGAGAGGGGGATAGAGATTTACGAAGAGGGGCTTTAGCCCCTCTTCAACGCCCCCTGCCCGGACTGCCTTACGTGGGAAGACATGATCCTGCATCGTTAGCTACGAGAAAGTAACCTTTCCTTAATGCTGAATTAACAATCGAAGTGGTATAATTTAGAGTCCTTTGAATTCTGTCAGGAGGGAACCGTGCCGGAAAATACCAAAAAAGTTGATATGGAGACGATTGTCTCGCTGTGCAAAAGGCGGGGCTTCGTCTTTCAGAGCAGTGAAATATACGGCGGCCTGGCAAGTTGCTGGGACTACGGCCCGCTGGGCGTCGAACTTAAACGCAATATAAAGAATTTCTGGTGGAAGAAGGTCGTGCAGGAACGCGACGATATGGTGGGCATCGACGCCAGCATCATGATGAACCCCAGGATCTGGGAGGCCAGCGGCCACGTGGCAGGGTTCTCAGATCCGCTGGTGGAATGTAAAAACTGCCGCCAGCGGTTCCGCTCTACGGATATTGACACGAAGGCCTGCCCCAACTGTGGCGGACAGCTTAGCGAGCCGCGCATGTTCAACCTGATGTTCAAGACCTTCATGGGTCCGGTGGAGGATGCCGCTGCCATCATCTACCTTAGGCCTGAGACAGCCCAGGCGCAGTTCGTCAATTTCGAGAACGTGCAGTCCACCACCCGCAAGAAGCTGCCTTTCGGCATTGCGCAGATAGGCAAGTCCTTCCGCAACGAGATCACAACCGGTAACTTTATTTTCCGCACCCGCGAGTTCGAACAGATGGAGATAGAGTATTTCGTCAAGCCCGGCACCGACCAGCAGTGGTTCGATTACTGGGTCAATGAAAGGCTTAATTACTACGTCAGCCTGGGAATCAAGCGGGACAACCTGCGCCTCAGGGAGCATGATAAGGAGGAACTGGCCCACTATGCCAGGGGCTGCTTCGACGTGGACTACAATTTTCCCATAGGCTGGTCCGAGATCGAGGGCATCGCCAACCGCGGCGACTACGATCTCACTCAGCACTCCAAGTTCAGCGGCAAGACGCTGGACTATTTCGATGAGGAGAAAAGCGAACGTTACATACCCTACGTGATCGAGCCGTCATCGGGAGTGGACCGCACCCTATTGGCCGTGTTGTGTGACGCCTACGACGAGGAGCCGGCCGACAAAGAGACCAGGGTCATATTGCATATTAAGCCGGAGATAGCCCCCATCAAGGTGGCGGTGCTGCCGCTCAGCCGCAACGCCAAGCTGCTTCCCAAGTCTAAAGAGGTGCACGACATGCTGCGGCCGCATTTTATGACACAGTACGATGATGCGCAGAGCATCGGCAGGCGCTACCGCAGGCAGGATGAGATCGGCACGCCCTTATGCGTGACCATCGATTTCGACTCGCTGGACGATAATCAGGTCACCATCCGCGAGAGGGACAGTATGCAGCAGGAAAGGGTGCCGGTCGCCGAACTGCTGGACAGGCTGAAGTCCAGGTTTAGTTTTTGAGCGGGCTTTAGGCATGACAGTCAACTGATTGAATCGATATGAAAATTGTACATTTCGCTGATGCTCATATAGGATTGGAAACCTATGGCGGCATGGACTCCGCCACCGGCCTCAATACGCGCGTCATCGACGAGTTGAAGGCGCTGGACTCAGTGATCGACTTCGCTATCAGTGACGAAGCCGACCTGGTCTTATTTTGCGGCGACGCCTACAAAAACCGAGAGCCTTCGCCAACCTACCAGAGGGAGTTTGCCAAACGTATACGCCGCCTTTCCGAGGCTAAGATAAATACAGTGGTGGTCGTGGGCAACCACGACCTGTCGGGATCGCCGGGCAAGGCCAGCTCGGTAGAGATCTTCGATACGCTGGATATCGACTACGTACACGTGGCCGGCAAGCCCGGGATATTAAATATCACCACGAAAAAAGGCGAGGTACAGGTAGCTGTCTTCCCCTGGCCCAGGCGCACCGCCCTGCTGGTCCGGGAAGATGTGAAGAACCTGGGCATCGAGCAGGTGAAAGAGCAGCTGCAGGATGCTATGGCCGAAAAGCTCGTTCAACTGGCCGATGGCATCGACCCCTCGAAACCGGCCGTACTGGCGGCACATGTGGCCGTAGCTAATGCCAAGACCGGCACCGAGAAAAACATGGTGATTGGAAGCGACCCTGTGGTCATGCTCAGCACCATCGCCAACCATGTCTACGACTATATCGCCCTGGGACACGTGCACAGACAACAGGTTTTGAGCGAAACACCGCCGGTCGTCTATGCAGGCAGCCTGGAGAGGCTGGACTTCGGCGACGAAGGCGAAGATAAAGGCTTCTATGTAGCGGAGATAAAGCAAACGGGGAAGGAGAAGCAGGTTACATATGAATTCCATAAGATGCAGGCCAGGCGTTTCGTGACGCTTGAGGTAGATATCCCTGATGAGGAAGCCGACCCCACCGGCAGAATACTGTCGGAAATCGCAGGCCGTTCGGGCGATATAGCGGACGCCATAGTCCGGCTGAAACTGTCGCTGCCCGGTCACCTGGCCTCAGCGCTAAGGGACGGCGAGATTTTTAAAGCCTTAAAAGAAGCATATAATGTAAGCATTGCCAGGGATATAAGGAGGGTTTCCAGAAGTCGCGGCGCAGGCTGGATCAAAGATACGCTAACCCCCCTGGAAGCCCTGAGAAAATATATGGAGACTCAGAATATTGCCGTCGAAAGGCGCAAGAAGCTGCTTGAATATGGTGAAAAGTTGATCAATGAAAAGCTCTCGGCTGAAAGGGGGAACCATGCAGGATAAAGCCCCTGGCCGCACACATAAAGTACATATCCGGTTCGGCATACGCGACAAGATCCTTATCTCCTTCCTGGCGTTATCCCTTATTTCGGTGGGCATCATCAGTTCGCTGGCCCTTCGCTACATAGGTTCGGTGGGTTCGCTGACCAAGCAATACAGCTCCACGCTGGGCGAGACCGTCATGTCGGTGACTATTGCGGCCCTGGAGGACCAGGGCCGCCGGACTATCTCTCAGAAAGCCGAGGATGTGTCCGACCAGATATATTTTTACCTCCAGTTACATCCTAGCCTGGATGAACAGGCCATGATGAAGGACGACGAGTTGCGCACCATCGCAGTCCAGAGCGTGGGAAGGACGGGCAACACCAGGGTCTATGACACCAGCGGAAAGGTGCTATTCGCTAAGGATTCAAACTTAATAGGCGCTAACCTGCGCCAGATTGGCGGAGAGCCGGTATATTACTCATCGATTTTCGAAAGGAGCCTGCTGGGAGAGGATGCCTCCGGATATTATAGCTATAAAGGTGCGTCGGATAACGTGGAACGCACCAAATATATGTACACCGTCCCGGTGCAGGGGACAATCCTGGTAGTGGCGGCTTCTACTTATCTTGATGAATTTTCCTCTGCTGCCCAGGATACCAAGGACCAGATCGCCACAGCGGTCCAGGATATGAGTAACCAGGTGGACAAGCAGTCCAGGGAAGCCGAGCTGATATTTATTGCAGTTATCGTTGCCATGGTGGTAGTGGTCTCAGGTATATCCTTCCTGCTATCGGAAACCATTACCAGGCCGGTGATGGCGCTGACCAAGGGTTCGGAAAATATAGGTAAGGGCGAACTTAACTTCACCCTCAATGTGAATACGGGTGACGAGATGCAGGTGCTGGCCGAACAATTCAATGCCATGGGCTCCGCCCTGCAGGAATCTTATAGCAACCTGGAGCAGAAGGTGATCGAGCGTACAGAGAAGGAACGTCAGAGGGCGGAGCAGTTGCGTACCATCAACGAGGTCAGCCGTAAGATCAGCTCGATCGTCAACCTGGATGAGCTGCTGGCCTACGTGGGCAACCTGCTGAGGCAGACCTTCCATTTCTACAACGTGAATATATTCCTGTTCGAGCCGAACTCGGGCAAATTGATGCTTAAGACGCTTCATTTCAGCGGGCAGAAAAGTGTTATACCCGTGGGAGTGCCCCTGGAAATGGATGAGCAGGGCATCATAGGCAAAGCGGCCAGGTCGGGCGACTATGTCCTGATCAGCGATATGGAGGCCGAACCGGAACACAAGAAAACGGAGCACACGAGCGAAACCAAGTCGGAACTGGCGGTGCCCGTGAAAATGGGCGAGCGGGTGTTGGGAGTGCTCGATATCGAAAGCGCCGAGGTCAATGGGTTCGACGAGGCGGATGTCTTTACGGCCCAGACCCTGGCCGACCAGCTTGCCGTAGCCATTGAAAATGCCCGCCTCTACCAGGAGACCCGCCAGATGGCGGTCACCGAGGAACGCAACCGCATGGCGCGGGAAATACACGATACGCTGGCGCAGGGCTTCACCGGCATAATATTGCAGCTCGAAGCTACGGAACAGGCCCTGGGGGATACCAATGATGAAGTGCAGAGACACCTCAACCAGGCGCGCAGCCTGGCCCGTAAAAGCCTGGCCGAGGCCAGGCGTTCCGTATGGAACCTCAGCCCCCAGGCACTCGAACAGCTCAGGCTGGACGAGGCCATCAAGCAGGAAGTCGACCGCTTCAGGCTGGAAAACGGCATCGACGCCAATTTCACATTATTCGGCGAGAGGCTCGACCTGCCACCCGATATGGGCGTTGCCCTCTTCCGCATATGTCAGGAGTCCCTGGCCAACATTGCCAAGCATGCACAGGCCAGCCAGGTGGGCGTGCTGCTCAGCTTCAATGATTCAACTGTGGATTTGAGCATCACGGACAACGGCAAGGGCTTCGACCCCTCAGCCAATAAAAAGCCGGGTAAGAGCGGCTATGGGTTGATAAGCATGCGCGAGCGGGCGCTGGGGCAGAAGGGCAAATTCGAGGTTCAGAGCGAAAAAGGCGAAGGCACCACCGTCAGGGTTTCAATTCCCCTTACATAGGAGGTAAGAGCGTGGAGGCAATAAAGATTTTAATTGTGGATGACCACCCGGTAGTGAGGGAAGGTATTGCCTCCATGTTGAAGCGTGAGCCGGACTTTAAAATAGTCGGCGAAGCCACCAACGGACTGGAAGCCATCGAAAGGGTTCGTGAACTTTCTCCTGACGTAGTGCTAATGGACCTGCGCATGCCGGAGATGGACGGCGTGGAGGCTATGATAAAGATCAGGGAAGAGAACCCCGAGGTCAAGTTCATAATATTAACAACCTTCTCCGACGATGAATATATATTCAAGGGAATTGCGGCAGGGGCAAGGGCCTATTTATTGAAAGACGCGCCGCGAGCTGAGTTGTTTAGTGCCATACGGGCGGTTTCGAGGGGAGAATCGCAGATCCAGCCCGTGGTTGCTTCCAGGGTGCTGGATAAGCTTGCTGAGCTGTCGAAGAAAACACCGTCGGCGGAAACCCTCTCGGAGAGGGAAATCGAGGTCCTGCGGCTGATGGCCAGCGGAGTGTCGAATAAAGATATCGCTGACCAGCTTTCCATCACGCAAAGCACGGTCAAAACACATATTACCAGCATATTCCAGAAGCTAAATGTGACTACGCGTACTGAGGCGGTGACCACCGCTCTCAGGAAAGGCGTGATCCAGCTTTAATCATACTTTAGTATGATTTTCTATCATAGAAAGGGTTGACCCGGCAAGGTCAACCCTTTTATAAACAAAACCAACCTATCTCCCGATTATACATATACTCCGGTTACGTTAAACTTACTGCGTCTAACACGAGAGGTATTTGCGCGTGATCAATATAAAGGAATTAGCAGGGAACAACAATCAGTTCGAAGTAAGCGTTTCCGAGGTTAGCTTCGGAAGTGGAGAAGTTAAGCTGACAGGCAGGTTGCTCTATCCGCTTATCGATGGCAAGGTCCCCGGCGCCGTGCTGTGTCACGGATTCGGAACGGGATACCGCACCGTCGAAGCTCCAGCCCGCATCCTGGCCAGCAAAGGTATAGCAGTGCTTATTTTCGATTTCAGGGGCCATGGGGGGAGTGACGGCGTAGTCGACGAGGATATTGTGACGGACGTAATCGATGCCCGGGATTTCCTGTCGGCCTGTCCCGGTGTCGATGGTGAACGCATAGCCCTGGCGGGGCATAGCATGGGCGCTCTGGCAGCTATACTGGCTGCTCGACAGGTCAGGCCGCATGCTTTGATAGCTATCTCATGCCCGCCGGAGATCAACGGTGATATTAGTAAACTTTCCTTTGAGGTTCCGGCAGAGCTTATGGAAGATGATAGGCCGGTTATGGAATACCCGCGGGACGGATCTCTCCCCTGGGTTAAAGGCTTCGCCGGGCTGCTGTCGCAGTTCTGGATGAGGATAGCCGGCTACAGGGTACGCGTTAACTGGAGCAGGTTCTTCAATATTATGGGAAGGGCCAGGCTCTCGGCGGTTATACGTGAGCTCAGGGACTGCGCTATACTGTTCGTCCATTGCGATGGCGACAGCATAGCTCCTTATACTACCGCGGTAGCTCTCTACGAAACGGCCAGAGGTCCCAAGAGAATCCTTCTTTCGGAAGGCGGTTTTCATTCAACTCCCCTGCTGGCAGGCAGGGTCAGGCGTGATTGGACGGACTGGACAGCGAATACGCTTTACGGCCGTTACAGATAGTTAATATCAGTGCTTAAATAATTAAAGAGGGTGAAAAATGGAAGAACCGATCAGGATAATGATTACCGATGACAACGAGGTGGTCAGAGAAGGGCTTATAAGCATATTCGAGGGCCATAAAGATTTACAGGTCGTCGGCCAGGCAGTCGATGGATTGGACGCCCTCGATAAGGCCGAGAAGCTTCAACCGGACATCATACTCATGGACGGCCAGATGCCGCGTATGGACGGGCCTGAAGCTATCAGGCGCATAAAGAAAATCATGCCCGATGTGAAGATACTCTTCCTGACGGTTTACGGAGATTATGCCGGAGATGCCCTGGCTGCAGGCGCCAGTTGGTATCTTACCAAGGACTGCCGCAGGCAGGACCTGCTGGAAGCGGTGAGGGCGTTGGCGCAGAGTGCCCGCCTTAAGGCCAAGCCAACCAGTTAAGTTTTAAATAATTCGAGGCTTTAAAAAGTCCCGCCTGTTACAGACGGGACTTTTTATTTTCCTTTTTGTTTTATCAATTTGAACTGCGTCACGTCCACTATGCCCATATCTGTGAGCCTTAATTCCGGGATGACGGGCAATGCGATGAAAGACAGGATGGCAAAGGGCGCAGGAGGCAGGCTGCCCAGCCTGCGGGCGGCCCTTTCCAGGGCTTCGAACTGTCTGGATACCTTCTCTGCCTTGTTCGTAGAGAGCAGCCCGCATATTGGCAAAGCCAAGCGGGCAACCACTTTCCCGTCCTGGCAGGCCACCAGCCCTCCCTGCATTTGCTCAATGCCCTTCACGGCTGCGTAAATGTCAGCGTCACTGGTCCCCACAACGACTATATTATGCGAGTCATGTGCTATGGTGGAGGCTATCGCTCCCAGCTTAATGCCGAACCCTTTGACCAGTCCCAGACCGATATTGCCGGTTCCTTTGTGTCTTTCGATAACCACAGCTTTAAGGATGTCCTTTTTCGTATCCGTCTTGAAAATGCCCTTAGACACTTTTAGCAGGGTTCTACGGGTTACGATCTGGCCGGGGACGATCTCTATGACCGGGAAGCTACCCCCGGTGATTTTAAGCTGGAGAGCTTTGATATCAAATTTCTTTACCTTTACCGACTTCAGCAGCTTTGGCGGAGTTTTGCCTGAATACGAACCCAGGTACCTGCCGCCACTGGCAGCCAGGCGGCCGTTGTAAAAGACCATATCCACCTTTAACTTCTTGAGGTCGGTTAGCACTACCAGGTTGGCGCGGTAGCCCGGGGCCACGGCTCCCAGGTCGTAGAAGCGATGATATTCTGCGGAGTTGATGGTAGTCAGTTGGATGGCCCTGACCGGATTGAGGCCCAGCTTTATGGCCTTGCGGACTACGGCATCGACATCCCCGTCATTGAGGAGGTCGGAGCAGGAGCGGTCGTCCACTACGAACATGCACCTGTGCCATGTCTTGTCGGTAACCAGTGGCAGCAGGGTCTCCAGGTTTTTCTCGGAGGAGCCTTCCCTGATCATCAGGTACATTCCCCTGCGCAGCTTTTCCTTGCCTTCTTTCAAGGCTGTTGTCTCGTGGTCGGAGTATATGCCGGCCGACATGTAGGCATTCAATTGTTTGCCGCCCAGGCCGGGGGCATGCCCGGCTACAATGGTTCCCCGGGAAGCCAGGATCTTGTCGATAACCGGGCCGAAGGCATTGATGATGCCGGGGTAGTTCATCATCTCGCCCAATCCCACGTTGTTTTTCAATTTGAGCAGCCGGGCTATCTCCGGCGCCTCAATATCCGCTCCCGCCGTCTCCATATGCGTGGCCGGCACGCAGGATGGCGCCATGAAGAAGAAGTCCAGCGGAAGGTCACGGGCGCAGTCCAACACGAATTTTATGCCGGCGCTTCCTGATACGTTGCCTATCTCGTGCAGGTCGGTGACTATGGAAGTGGTCCCGTGTGGAACGACGGCACGGGCGTATTGCGAGGGATGCAGCATGGAACTTTCAATATGGATATGCCCGTTGATAAACCCCGGTGCCAGGTACTTGCCTTTAAGGTCGATGACCTCTTGAGCCTTGCTGTACTCTCCGATGCCGGCAATGCGGTCCTGATAGACGGCGACATCACCCCTTTCGATCTCGCCAGTGAAGGTATTTATGATGCGCGCATCCTTCAGTACCAGGTCGGCGGGTTTATCCCCCCGTGCCACAGCTATCAGATCGGACAGGCTCATATCACACCTCCCATAGTAATATAAGGTGGCGCAAAATAATATCCGGTGAAAACTTTCATTCTACGTAGCAGATGTCGGGAAGATAGCGGTATTTCTCGTCCCAGTCGATGCCGTAGCCGACTATGAATTTATCCGGAACTGTAAAGCCCAGATAATCGATTTTAACCGGTACTTTGTGCCGGGAAGGCTTATCGGTCAGGCTGCATAAGCGCACTGAGGCAGGTTTTCTCTTATTAAGGTAGCTAATCAGGTAGGCGGTGGTGAGCCCTGTATCGATGATATCTTCGACGATGATGACGTCACGGTCCTTCACGGTTTCGCCGAGGCGGGCTAAGACTTTGATCTTGCCTGAGGACTCTGTGCCGCTCCCGTAGCTTGAAAGGCGCGTGAAGGTCACTTCCAGCGGAATAGCTATCTGGCGCACCAGGTCGGCCATGAAGATAAAAGAGCCTTTGAGTACGCCGATGAGTAGGGGGTTTTTATCTGCATAGTCCCGGCGGATTTCGCCGGCCATCTTGTCGATGGCCTCATGGATTTCCTGCCGTGTAATCAGTATATGAGGTATGACGGACATGCAGACGATTATAACCGCAGCAATATGAGTTGTCTATATGTTTTGCGAAAAAAGCGGTTACCTTTTGGTAACCAGCTTCTTGACCGCCATGTTCAAACCATCAATGGTGAGATCATACATGGGGAAAAGCTTGGCGACCATCTGGACGGTGGGATAATTGCGCAGGGCGGATGTTTCAGGATTCAGCCACACGCAGTGAGTGAAATGCAACTTGAATTGACGCAGCCTGTCCAGGCCGGACATCTTCTGATAGCCGTGGAAATACAGGTCCCCATAGCGGTCGACCAGCTCGGAATAGGCCATGCAGGCATCTCCCACGAAGATGACCTTGTAGTCCGGCTCCAGCACTTTGAGCAGGCGCTCAATGTTCTCACCCTTGCGCTGGTAGATGTCTGAGTAAAGAACATCGTAGGGGCAGTTGTGGAAATAGTAGTATTTGAAGGACCTGAAATGGCTGAGGGAGTTAGCGGCCGAGAAAAGCTGGCTGCACAGGTTGGCATAGGGCTCCATGGAACCGCCAGCGTCCATAATCAAGAGGAGCTTAATGCTGTTCTTGCGGGGCCGCCTCCACTTAAACTCCAGCTCGCCGGCATTCTTGCAGGTAGCATCGATAGTCCTGTCGAGGTCGAGCTCATCCTCAAGGCCGACCCTGTTTAACTGACGGAGCTGTTTAAGGGCAACCTTTATTTGCCGTACATCCAGGGTCATATCGCTGCGATAGTTGCGGAAATTACGTGCTTCGGCAATGCGTACGGCGCTGCGCATGCCGCCCGGCCCGCCCACCAGTATGCCCTGCGGGTTATAGCCAGAGTGGCCAAATGGTGAAGTGCCCCCCGTGCCGATCCAGTAATTCCCGCCGTCGTGCCTTTCCTTCTGCTCCTTGAGCCGTTTCTCGAACTCCTTCATCAGTTCCTCGATATCCATTTTCTTGATGGCGGCTATCTCTTCGGGTGTAAGCTGCGGCCTGTTTTGGGGATCGGTCAACCAGGATAGCAGCTCTTCGGTGAAATCGAGGGGAGGCGCAATGCCGTTGAAGTATTCCTGGAAAGCAATGTCATACTGGTCGAAATGCGTCTCGCTTTTGACCAGTATGGCGCGTGCCAGGTAGTAAAACTCATTCAGGTTGTTGATGCAGCCCTTGGAGAGCGCCTCCATCAAGATCATCCATTCCGTGATCGAGACGGGGACCTTCCTCTCCTGCAGCGTATAGAAAAAAGGTGTAAACATATTATCGACTTATGGGCCGATTCAATTGCCGTAGACGTTGTAATCCCGGCTGCCCGGCTTTCTCCTGACGTAATGGCTTACGTAGTAATTGATATCGGTCTCCTTCTTGATGAGGGTGCCCAGGAAGGGTATTTCACCGTCTTTAATCTTGCCGTCCAGGCCGCTGGCCATCAGCGCCTGGATCCAGTCTATCAGCTCGCTGGTGGATGGCTTCTTGCGGAAGTCGCCTATTTTCCGCAGGCTGTAGAAGGATTCCATGGCGTCCTTGAGGAGTGCGTTTTTGATGTCGGGGAAGTGGACCCTGATGATATCCTCCATCAGTTGCGGATCGGGGAATTCGATATAGTGGAAGATACAGCGGCGCAGGAAAGCGTCCGGCAGTTCCTTCTCGTTATTGCTGGTGATGATAACGATCGGGCGCTGCTTGGCCGAAATGGTCTCGTTGGTCTCCGGTATATAGAAGCTCATCTCGTCCAGTTCATTGAGCAGATCGTTGGGAAACTCCAGGTCGGCTTTATCGATCTCGTCGATCAACAGTATTTCCTGCTGGGGCGAATTAAAAGCTTGGCCGAGCTTGCCCAGCTTGATATAGTGTTTGATCTCGGAAACATCCCTGTCGCCAAAGCGGCTGTCGTTGAGCCTCTGGACGGTATCGTAAACATAAAGGCCCTCCGCCGCCTTGGTGGTCGACTTGATGTTCCATACGATCAGCTTTTTCCCCAGTGATTTGGCAATGCTGTGGGCCAGAAGCGTTTTGCCGGTGCCCGGCTCACCCCTGACTAGGAGCGGCCTCTGTAAGACGATGGACACGTTCACCGCATTTTTCAGGGCATCGGAAATCACGTAGTCGCTCGAGCCCTTGAACTGGTCGAAATGTTTTTGGGTCATAATGCATCCTCCGGAGAATCAGGGGTTCACATTCAAACCCCCCGGATCGTGAAAGCCGGAGGGTGGGGTGTAAAAGTCCTGAGTATGTTATGGCTAAAATTTTAGGTTATGGGATGGTTAAAAGCAAATCGAGCGCCCAATCAGGCCGGAAGCTGGTCGGACGATATGATCTGGGATGTGGGGATATCAATCTCAGGCATGCCGTCGGTGTAGTGAGGGACAGGTGGTTTGAGGGGCTGCTTGGGACCGTAATTCCTGTCCTCGTTGATCGTATCCAGGACGCTATAAACTATCTCGGTGGCGCCTTTGTGCGTGCCTTTATGGCCCAGCGGCAGCTTGCAGATATGAAGCTCCCACTCGTTATAAGTATTGCGTGTCCAGGTGACGGTACGGCCTCCTGCCATGGCGGCGCTCTTCTTGTCACCCGGTGTAACGACTATGGGTTTGATGCTGGTATTCTTCCATTGGGTTACCACGGTGCGAAGCAGCTTTTTAGTAGTGAACCCGCATTCCTCGACGGCTGAGGCTTTCTCCGGCATGGAATCGATAACATTTATGTCGGGGGCCGGCAGGCTCTTTTTCTCCATGATCGGGCCCATTTCCGTCATGTCCGGAGACTGCGGAAGCTCCCTGCCCTGTCCCAGTTCCTCTTCATATTTTTGCAGCAACTCGCCGAACTTTTCCATGAGCTGTTCACGGGTATTCTGAGGCGACTTTTTCAACCCATCGCCGATCATAAATACAGTAGTCTGAGGTGCAGGCATGGCTGGCGGTGGAGGTGGAAGAGGTGGGGGCACAGGATAGGGTGGGTAGTAGATAGGAGGTGGGGGTGGCGGCGCTTGGAAAGGCGAAGGGTAGGGGAAGGGCTGGGGTGCTCGCTGGCCGCGCCTTACCAGGGCATAGATGCCGTAGATTAGGCCGGCTATGATGAGGATGGTTAAAGGTATGGTGATTATGGGAGTCGTATAATCGGCATCCCACTGAACGGTTATTGTCTTGGGGCCATCCACCGGCTCGTTGCCCGTGGAGAGCAGGGCCTTATATTTACCCCCGAAGAAACCGAGCACGCCCGGCATGGCAACTTCTATGGGGTTTACATTCCACTGCATGACGCTTCCCGCTTTTTGCCAGCCGCCGCCTTGTACGTTGCCGAATTGCGAGGCGATGGTGATCTTATAATATAAGTCATAGGTCGCTATGTACGTACCGGCCCCGGAAATACCGATGTTCAAAGTAGCGGACTTGATTTTGTCGCCGCCCGGCGCCAACCAGTATGAGAACTGGTACTGTGAATTGGCGTCCTGAGTAACTATGTCGTCAGCGGTGACGGCCAGAGGCTGGCCTTCCTTATACCATCCGGAGCCTGAAATCGTGGTGATGCCGGCGGGATCCGTTTTCAATTCCACATCATATTCGGGATAATAGTTGAACGTTACCTGTGGGGAATCCTGGCTAACGCTGGCGGAGCTCTGTTCCGCCACGTACCTGATATCCGTCCTGCTGGGAGCCGCAACGATGCTGTCTACTGTAACAGATGCCGTTAAATCCGGGTCAAGCCCGGTGACGTTTATCGTATCCCCGCCGTTCAGGGTTCCCTTTAGAGCACCACCCACATATACCTTGGTCTGTCCCTCGACAAGCCCATCGGAGATGCCTATGGTGGCAGTAAAGGTGCCTTTGTCGACAGTCAGGGTAAATGTTTGCTGGGTTGTGGTCGTGCCGCTGGTAGCTGAGATGGTGAAACTGTAGCCGCCGGCAGTGCCGCGGGCTGGTGTGCCTATGAGCTGGCCGTTGTTAAATGACAACCCGGAGGGTAAGTTTCCGCTGCTCATAGCGTAGGTTATCGTGCCGCTGCCGCCGCTGGCGACGACGCTGGCTGAATAAGCCTGTCCTACCGTGGCGTCAGATACACTGGTGGTTGTGAAGGTCACGGCAGGCGCAGATATGTTGATAAAATAGGTCTGTGATGCGGTACCATCGGCGGAGTCGCTAACAGTGACTGTGAATGCATATGCACCAGCCGTGGTGGGAGTACCAAAAATTGTCGATCCCATCATCGACAGGCCGGGCGGAAGGGAGCCGGTATATGTCCAGGTGCATGTGCCGTTACAGGGTGTGGCAGAGAAGCCTACTGAATAGGGGGTGCCTACCTCTCCGCCCGACAACGTGGCCGGGCTTATGGTAGGAGCCGCGTATACCTGGCCGGGCCTCAACCCGACCGAGAGCACAAGGACCGCGACTATTACGACCAGCCAACTGGCTACCTTGCTATGCACTTGCGTTCTATATTTCACAGGATAAGATTACTCTTACAAAGACAATTTATGCTTGTATTATAATAACAATTTATATTCTTGTCGATTTCACGGCAAATACAATCCACATTGGGGTGTTGCAGCGCTTTTCAAACGTATGGTTGATTTACAGCACATTCGATAATACAATAAGCTAATTTTATTAGAACATTATTAAGATCGATATACGCCGGGATGCGGAGCACCCATGACAACAGATAATCTCAACGCTGCTAAAGAAGCAGAAAAGCTTTCAGTTCAGGAAAGCCGGAAGATCCAGAAATACCTGGATACCGCCGAGGTCATCATAGTTGTCCTCGATGCCAACGAAAGGGTAGTCCTGATAAACAGAAAGGGATGCCAGGCACTTGGATATGATGAGAAGGAAATATTGGGAGTAAACTGGTTCGATGGTTTTATTCCACAAAGGGTAAGGGAGGAGTCCAGGCAGGTCTACCAGAGGTTTGTTTCACGAAAAAAGGATATGGCCGTTATCTTTGAGCGGCCCATTATTACACATGGGGGTGAGGAGAGGATTGTCGCCTGGCGCAACGCCTTGCTGAAGGACGATGCCGGCCGCGTTACCGGGGTGGTGTGGTCCGGCGAAGACATAACGGACCGCAAAAAGGTTGACTCCGAATTGTCCTTAAGCACGCACCTGCTCGACCTGGCGGTCGATTCGATATATGTTATTGATGCAGCCGGGCATATAGTTTTTGCCAATGAGGCAAGCTGGAGGACCCTGGGCTATGGCGAAATCGAGTTCCTGGGGATGAATATCACAAAAATCGTGGACCCCAAAAGCCGTCCGGTCATGGCCGAGCGTATTAAAAAAGTGTTTCAGGACGGCGAGATCACCTATGAGTCTGTGCATTACCGCAAAGATGGCTCCATGGTGCCCGTGGAAGTGCATGGGCGCCTGGCGGTTGTAGACGGCAAGAAGCTTATAAGCTGCATTGCCAGGGATATGACGGAGAGGAAGCTCACGGAGGAAGTGCTGAAGCGCTCTGAAGAGCGGTTTCGCACCCTCCTCGAGGATATGGACAACGGGTACTTCGAGCTGGATAAGAAGAGCCACTATATATTTGTCAATGATGCTATGTGCAAGATCCTCGGCCGCAGCAGGTCCGATATCGTAGCAAAACATTTCGGCAGTTTTGTCGATCAATCGGATGAAAAGTTCGTTGAGAATAGCCGTGCCATTATGGGCGAGGCTATCCGCACCGGGATGACGCTCTCAGGCCTGTTCGGGACCATAGTTAAAGGAGATGGGAGTCGTAGGATCATAGGTGTATCGGTGTCACCGCTGAGGGATGCTACCGGCAATATAACGGGCATCAGGGGGATTACAAGGGACATAACCGACCGTATGAAAATGGAGCAGCAACTGCTGATGGCCGGCAAACTTGCTTCGATCGGCGAGCTGGCCGCCGGGGTTGCTCATGAGATCAATAACCCTTTGACGGCCATTATGGGATACGCCCAGCTTTTGGCCGCCCGGGATGATATCCCGGAACCTATCAAGCTGGACCTGGATAAGATATTCAACCAGAGCCAGCGGGCCGCCAGGATCGTTCAGAACCTCTTGACCTTCGCCAGGAGTTATGCGCTGGAGAAGGAAATCATTGATATCAACGACCTGATACTCAAATCGCTTGAGCTGCGCAGCTATGAGCATAAGGTCGGGAATATCGAGATAGTTGTCGACCTCCAACCCGGGCTGCCCGGCATTTCGGCCGATGAGAACCAGATACAGCAGGTCCTGCTCAATATCATCATTAATGCTGAGCATGCCATTTCCTCCAAAAAGAGGGAGGGGAAAATAAAGGTGACCACCGGGCTGGAGGGCAGCATGGTGAAAATAACCTTAGCCGACGATGGGCCGGGCATACCCAGGGAAATGCTGGAAAGATTGTTCGACCCGTTTTTTACCACCAAGGAAGTCGGCCAGGGTACGGGCCTAGGGCTCAGCGTTTGCCATGGCATCGTTACCAAGCATGGCGGCTGCATTTATGCCGATAGCGTGGAAGGGCAGGGGGCTGTATTTACAGTGGAGCTTCCGGCCAGCCGTGAAGGCAAGACCAAAGATCCGGGTGAACCCATTAAATCGGAAAAGGATGCACCGAATGTTGAGGCCAGTAAAAGAGTCCTGGTGGTGGATGATGAGACGGTGATAAGGGACATCTTGATACGGATCCTTTCCGAAAAGGGCTACGAAGTCGAATCAGCCGCCAGTGGCACTGAAGGCCTGGACAAGATTGTGAACTCTAAATACGATGTCTACGTGCTGGATATCAAGATGCCCGGCGTGGACGGCAGGGATATGTACGAGGCCATAAGCAAAAATTTCCCACAATTTATTGACCGGGTGATCTTTATAACCGGCGACACGATTACGAGGTCCACGCTGGACTTCCTTGAGACTACAGGCAGAAAGTATTTAAGCAAACCACTGGATTTTTCCAGGTTGATCAATACCATCGAAGAAGTAACCATTGCCAACTGATATTAAACTGTAACCGGCATTACTTAACTTTCAACGGTATTCCCGCAACCATGAGATAGACCTCGTCCGCAGCGCCGGCCAGTAGCTGATTGGCCCTTCCCAGCAGGTCCCTATAGAGCCTGCCCAAGACATTATTGGGCACCAGGCCGTTCCCCACCTCGTTGGACACAAGAATGTAATTGCTCCTTTTGTCACCCATAAATTGGATCAGGCTGCTGATTTCCGCGGACACAATTTTTCCCGCCTGCAAAGATCCGTCCTGCAAACAATTTGATACCAGAAGAGTAATGCAGTCGACAACGACCGCGTCGTATGGGGCTGTCAAACTGCATAATGCCCGGCCTACGTTTCTGCTGACTTCCAGCGTTTCCCAATGGCAAGGACGCGACTTCTTATGTTGCTCGATCCGATCCAGCATATCATCGTCCAGTGGTTCGGCGGTAGCGCAGAATAAGACCTTATCTCCCATGCCTGAAGCCAATTGCTGGGCGTACGTGCTTTTCCCGCTTCTCGCCCCGCCCAGGACCAATATTGTTTTTTTGTTTATGCCTGCCATAGTTTCACCAGCCTAACACCGGGGTTATTAGCGAATAGAACTGAGGGTTGGATGCCCGCAGGGTAACCAGCACGGAGACCACTATAAGGGCTATAACTTCTCCCAGCTCGACCAATGCGCCGTAGCAGTCGCCGCTAAGACCTCCGAAAAGCCGTCGGAATATAAGTCCGATGCAAAACATCAGGCCGAACAATATGGCCATCAGCATGGGACCTGCAATCCAGCCGCCGAAGAGGACCATAACCAACAGCGTCACGGTTGTAGCAGCAGCGAAGCCGCTCCAGCTTGCACCGTTCTTGGCGGCATAGCCCATCCCGCTTTTTCTGGCTGAGGGGAAGATGAGAATAGCGCCGGCCATCGTCCAGCGGCTTACCACTGGGATCATGATCAATGTAGATACGGCGGCTATCCCTGTCAAAGCTGCATATTTGATGAGTAATGTGAGGACTATCGCCGATATGCCGAAAACCCCCACCCGCGTATCCGCCATAATCGAGAGTCGCTGTTCGGTCGTCCGCCCTGCTACAAGGGCGTCAAAGGTATCGCTCAGGCCGTCAAGATGGTGCGCTCCTGTAACCAGCACAAGAACCGTGATCAGGATGGCGCTGACCAGTGGAGCGGCGAAAATCCCGTGAATAAGCCAGAAAAGTCCTGCCAGGAAGAGACCTATGATCAGCCCTATCACGGGGAAATATCCCAGGGAGCGGCCGACCTGCTCCGGCCCTTCGGTCTTGAATGACGGGGCCGGGAAAATGGTCAGGAATTTCAACGCGGTGCAAAATAGCATCTTATTTTATATCTGAGATTTTCGCTGAGGCGAAAGTTGCCATCTGGTTGTGCAGGTTGACTGCCGCCTGCGCCAGGAAAATACCGATGGCCGCTCCCGTGCCTTCTCCCAGCCGCATGGACAGGTCGAGCAAGGGGCGAAGCTTGAGGTATTCGAGGCAGACGGAGTGGCCGTTTTCCGCCGATCGGTGCGAGGCAATCAGGTAATCCCTGGCCTGCGGACAAATCCCCGCCGCGATCAAGGCTGCCGAGCCCGAGATAAACCCGTCTACCAGTACAGGTATGCGATGGGCGGCACAGGCAATGATGGCGCCTGACAGACCCCCTATCTCGAATCCTCCTACCTTTGCCAGGATATCGAGGGCGTCGTCCGGGTCGGGTTTATTAACGCTCAAAGCTTTCTCAATAACCCTGATCTTATGTTGAAGCTGTTCGTTACCAATTCCTGTCCCCCTGCCGGTAACCTCAGATACCGGCGTACGGGTAATTGCCGAAATGATAGCGCTGGCTGCTGTGGTATTTCCTATGCCCATTTCACCTGTGCCGAGTATGTCCAGCCCCTTATTGATCTCGCTTTCTACAATGTCTATGCCGGCCTGGATGCTGTCGCGGGCCTGTGCTGGGGTCATGGCCGGTCCCTGGCATATGTTTTGTGTGCCGAAATCGATCATCTTACACAGCATGCCGTCTGTCTGCGGGAACCCGCCCTTTACGCCCATGTCGACGATGACTACCCGGGCATTAACCATGCGGGCGAGTACATTTATGGCGGCTCCTCCATTTAAGAAATTGAACACCATCTGTCGGGTCACTTCCTGCGGATAAAGGCTGACGCCTTCGCAGACTACACCATGGTCGGCCGCCATAGTCAGAATAACTGCGTCGTTTAGTCGTGGCACAGGGTTACCGGTAATACCGGCAATTTGCACTGCCAGTTCTTCCAGGATACCCAGGCTGCCGCGCGGCTTGGTCAACTGGTCCTGCCGCTCCCTGGCAGCCATCATAGCAGAGATATCCAGCGGTTTAATCCTTTTTACAATTTGTTCAAGTGATGACATATATTCCGTCCTTCAGTATTCGATACCTTTACGTTGATCGACACCCTCCATGAAGGGGTGTTTTATCATGAGCATCTCCGTCACCAGGTCGGCCCTCTTTATTATTTCGGGAGGGGCCTTGCGCCCGGTCATTACCAGCTCTACACCGGCGGGCTTTTTCTGGATCAGATCCAGTATCTGCTGCAGGCTTACCAGGCCGCGCCAGTATGCAATGAATATCTCGTCCAATATGACCATATCATAGTTGCCGCCCGTAAGTGCTTTCTCCGCAAACTGGTAGGCCTGCATGCATTCGGCAGCCAGTTCCGCATCTGTTTTCCGGAAAAGGTCTCCTTTCCCGAACTGCATTATCTGAAAAGGCTTGAAATCCCTTGAAAAGAAGTGCTCTCCGCCCTCCTCGCCTTTCATAAACTGGATAAAAATGACCTTCATACCATGGCCTGCAGCCCTGGTCGCAAGACCCAGGGCTGCAGTAGTCTTACCCTTGCCGTCGCCCGTATAAATCTGGATCAAACCCTTAAAGTCTTTATCTGCCATCAGACACCTTCCTCGATGATTTTATATAGGCCTGGTATATCCAGGTTTTCTCTGAAGACGGTCGCCAGATCATCGTAAGCCTTTTCTTTGTCAGGCCATTGTTTTTTAACCTGCGGGAGACCGCGCAGCCGGCACAAATTGTCCAGCAGCGTACAGGTAAAATCACGATTGGCGAAAAGCCCGTGCATATAGCTGCCGAAGATTGTACCCGTTTTACTCAGGGCGCCTTCTGCATAGGGGCTCTGGGAAATGATAGATTGCGTAACCAGAAAGGCTGGCTGTCCGGACAGGGATTTGGTCCGGCCCATATGTATCTCGTAGGCATTGACTTGCACTGTATCCATGCCCTCCAAGAGCCCTGCGCTCCCGGTAACACGTGCTTTTACCTGTGTAGTTATCTTCTCAACCTCGAATACGGTCTCCATATTTAGCAATCCCAGGCCATGCGTTTCCGTGGTGTGCGATTCGGCGTGATGCGGATCGATAATTTTCTTTCCCAGCATCTGATAGCCGCCGCAGATACCCACAATGGGGACGCCGGCCTGTGCCATCTGCCGGATTTCATCGCTCATGCCGATCTTGTCCAGGTGGATAAGGTCGTTAATGGTGGCCTTGGTGCCGGGCAGTATGATCAAGTCCGGCTGGCCCAGCTCATAAGGCCTTGATACGTACCTGACGTTACATAGAGCTTGCAGCGGATCGAAGTCATCATAGTTGGCTATATGAGGCAGATGGATGATGCAGATATAGGGCCGGCCGTTATTTTTCACGCTAATTAGTTCATCCAGGTATACGGAATCTTCCTGGGCAATGCCCATGTCCCTGATATAGGGAATAACCCCGAGGACCGGCCGGGAATAGCGTTTTTCCAGGAAATCCAGCCCCGGTTTTAGCAGGGAGATATCGCCGCGGAACTTATTGATAGCGAAGCCCTTTATCAGGCGGCGCTGGCGCGGCGGAAGCAGGTGCATCGTCCCGGCTATCGAGGCAAAAACCCCTCCCCGGTCAATATCTCCCACCAGGATGACAGGAGCACTTGCCATCGTGGCGATGCGCATATTGGCGATCTCCCTGTCCATAAAATTAATCTCGGCGGGGCTTCCCGCCCCCTCGATAACAATGATTTCATATTCCGCTCCGAGCCGGTTTATGGATTCCTCTATGGCCGGCAACAGGTCTAGGTTATGCCGGTAATAGTCCGCTGCATCTGAAATCTTAATGGCCTGGCCGAGCACGACAACCTGCGACGTGGCATCGGCCTGTGGCTTGAGCAGCACGGGGTTCATTTGTACACTGGGATCGATGCCGGCGGCCTCGGCCTGGATGGCCTGCGACCTGCCTATTTCTCCTCCCTTCGGCGTTACGAAAGAATTCAGTGCCATGTTCTGTGCCTTGAAAGGCGCCACTTTATAGCCCTCCTGCTTGAGTATACGGCACAGGGCGGTAACAAAAATGCTCTTGCCCACAGAGGATGCAGTACCCTGGATCATTATGGTCCTGGCCTTCATATAATCAGCAGACCTCCCGTAGGGCGGCGATCAGCTTTCGGCAATCGGGCATGCTGCGGGGAGAGACCCTGATATACCCGACAAGGCCGAACGATGCGCAGTCGCGGACCAGAAAGCCCCTTTCCAGAAGACGGCTTTTGAACACGGCCGAGTCTCCCGCATAGAAGATAAAAAAATTGGTCTGCGAGGGAATAACTTTCAGGCCCAGCTTGATCAGTTCGCCGGCAAGATAATGCTTGCACCTGTTAATCCGCTCGCAACATCTCAGAATGTAATCGTCGCAACTCAAGGCCATCCTGCCGGCATGCTGGGCAAGCGAGTTAACATTCCAGGGCGGCCGCACCTTCTTGAGAGTAGCTATGATGCTTTTTGGGGCGATGCCATAGCCCAGACGCAGCCCCGCCAGACTGAAATCCTTGGTCATCGAACGCACTATCAGCAAATTGGGCGATTTCAATAATTGCAGCGAGTTCCAGGCGCCTTCTGTAAATGCAATATAAGCTTCATCCAGCACTATCAATGAATCTGGGAACTCCCGAATAATCATAGAAACATGGTCATAGCTGAGATACTGCCCCGTCGGATTATTGGGATTGCACAGGAAAATCGCGGCCGGTTTGTGAGATTTTGCAAAAGCTGCGAATAGTGCGGCATCTAAGTGAAAGTCGCCTTTTTCATCGAGGGTAAACTTGATTAAATCCGCGTTCACAATGCGGCAGGCAAGCTCATACTCACCGTACGTCGGGGACGGCATGACTACCTTGTCTCCCGGACCTAAATAGGCTGCAGTAGCCAGCCTTATGATTTCGGTGGAGCCGCTCCCTAAAATAAGGTTCTTCGGATTAATGCCCAGCTTCAGTGCGAGCGCGTGAACCATGACCGTTGACTCGGGGTCGGGATATATGGACGGGTTCACTTCACGGATGGCTTTTCGTAGATGTTTTGGTGGGCCGTAAGGGTTGCAGCAAGTGCTGAAATCCAGTACATTACCCGGATTTATTCCTAATCCATCTAACGCGGCTGAGTTAACGCCTCCATGTATAATTGCCGGCAAATCAGCTATATGTTGTTTAGCGCGCAGCACTGATAGCCACCTCCACTGCCATTATCACCACGCCCCAAATGGCGGCCGAGAGCAGCATAATAACCTGGGACCGGCTGATCGCAGCCGTAGATATTGTCTCAGTGGCGGCTCCGAGCTTGTAGGCCCTCGCTTTCTCAAGCTCTATACCCAGGGTTCCCGCCATGGCGCTCATGGTCCATCCCGCATTGGGGCTTTCAGTTTTGCTATGTTCTTTTAGCAAAGCGTGCCAGCCAGCCCCTGCCCGGCCGGTGTATAGTGAGGCCAGGACTATAAGGAAGGAGCTTATACGGGCTGGGACGTAATTGACAACATCATCCAGCCGGGCAGCGAATTTGCCTGTAAACTCCCAGCGCCCATGGAAGCCGATCATGGCATCGAACGTATTGATTACGCGGTAGAGGACGGCGCCCGGCAGTCCGAAAACAGCATAATATAGAAGCGGTGCTACGAAGCTGTCGCACAGGTTCTCCGCGCAGGACTCTATCGACGCCGAAATCAACTGTTCTCGGCTGAGATCTTGCGTGTCGCGGCTTACCAGAGCATTAATTTCCAACCTTGCATCAGCAATGTCATCGCGCTCCAGGCATTTCTTGACCTTTTGCACTGCCGCCCACAGTCCTCGAAGCGAAAATGTGGTTTTAAGGACATAGGCGGAAATTACCGTATAAACTAAGATGTTCCAGCTTTGGAGGAAAGACAGGGCATAATAAAGCGGCAAAGCTATAATCGCGGCTGTAACGAGCACCATCCAGGCGCCATAAAGGAACTGCCTGACACTGCCCCCATAGGGGGAGAATTTCAACTGAAGTGAGATCAACTTGCCCAGCCAGGCTACCGGGTGATAACGGTTCGATGACTCGCCCAACGTTAGATCCAGCAGCAATGCAAGAATTAAAATAACTATGCCGCTCATAGCTTCTTTTCCCTGTTGTTATAGGACCTTTGGGATGTGACCAGGGTGGCGGGCAGGCCGTTGAGGGGGTGCGTGAATACGTGGATATTTGCGCCGAAAACGTCCTTTATAGTCGGAGCGTCTATGATGTCTGCTGGTTTGCCCTGCTTCCATATGCTCTTATCTTTCAGCAATATCAGTCTGTCACAGTACTGCGAGGCAAGGTTAAGGTCGTGCAGGCTGGCGAAAATCGACAGCTCCTTTTCCTGGCAGAGATGCCTCAAGAAATTCAGTATCTCAGCCTGGTAGTTGATATCAAGGTTGGCGGTTGGTTCATCCAGCAGCAAAATACCGGCCTCCTGGGCGATCATGCGGGCAATGATTATGCGCTGTCTTTCTCCACCGGAAAGCTCATTGATATGTTTGCTGGCCAGGGCCAGCGTTTGGGTAATCTCCATGGCATGGCAGGCTATGCCGATGTCCCTGGCACTTTCGTATCTCAAGCGTCCCAGGTGCGGCGTCCTTCCCATCAGGACGATCTCCCTGGCGGTAAACAGCTCGGGAAGGACGGCATTTTGCGGCACCAGCGCTATATTTCGGGCAATATACTCATGGTTGTAGCTGACTATATTTTTACCGTCCAGGTTGACGACGCCTTCAAAGGGCCGGATGAGCCCGGCCATGCCTTTAAGCAGTGTGGTCTTGCCTGAACCGTTGGGCCCGATGATCCCGCAGAACTCGCCCTGCACTGTGCAGAGATTGATCTGGCGCAGGACTATGTTGTTCCCGTATTTGAAGCCGGTGTTGATCAATGCTAATTCTGGCATTAAAATATAGCCTTTTTCTTCTGGCGTAAGATATACAGGAAGAAGGGCGCCCCGATCAGGGCGGTGATGATGCCAACCGGTATCTCGGTGGGAGCCAGCGTAGTCCGGGCAGCGGTATCGGCAAGAATGAGGAAACCGGCGCCGGTGAATAAAGACATGGGCAGCAATAGCCTGTAGTCGGGGCCGAAAACCAGCCTTACAGCATGCGGAATAATGATGCCTACAAAGCCTATTGCCCCGCAGAAACAGACCGCGGCTGCCGTTGCAATAGTTGCAGCGGCCAGAACGATTAACTTTACCCTCTCGACATTTATGCCAAGCTGCTGTGCCTGCTCTTCGTCCATTTGCATAATGTTCAGGGGACGGGCAAATACGAGGATGGCAATTACTCCTATCAGTATATAGGGAGTCATGATAGCCACGCTCCACCAGTCGGCCAGGGAGAAATTACCGAGCAGCCAGAAAATAATGCCGTGCACACGCTCCCCGGAAGTGATGATAAGATAAGAGGTAATGGAAGCTAAAAATGCGCCGATGGCCACACCTCCCAAAATGACAGTGGTCATGGGCAGTGTCTTGCCTGTCCGGGCAATTGAATATACGGCTATCACACAGAGCAGGGCCCCTGCAAAAGCCAATATCGGTATCAGCGCCGCCGGGATGCCCAAGGGCATCAGGAAACCGGCCACAGCTCCCAATGCAGCGCCCTGAGAAATGCCGGTCAGATATGGATCTGCCAGCGGATTGCGGAACATGCCCTGGTAGGCCGCCCCGCTGACGGCCAGCGCGGCCCCTACCAGTCCGGCCATTATAATGCGGGGAAGGCGGATATCGAACAGGATGGTTTGCAGGCTGGCCGGATATGAAGCTTCAGCGTGTATAGAAAACATTTTAGCCAGTATCATTTTAAAAATGTCGGGGATGGGAATCGGGATGCTGCCAACAGCTATGGCGCCGACAACAACGGCCAGCAGAACGAGGACGGCTCCCATCAGGGCAAACGTGTTGTTACGCATCCTCCGTTGGTGCAGCTTGAATTCAACCTCAATAATGCTTTCCATTTTATTTATCGTTAACGCTTTGATACCGCATTTAAACTACCGCTATTACTTTTTAATAACCGCGTTTGGCTAATGGTAGAATGAAGACATCTGCTCCAGGGCTGTTACGCAGCGGGGCCCCGATCTTAAGACCAGGTTGGGGTCCATTTTGTAGATGGCATTATTCCTGGCGGCCGTCGTATTCTTGAGACGGGGGTCGGTGACGACGAAATTCCACAGAGGGTTATCAGCCTGGCCCATATTGGTAGGCACTATTATGACCTCGGGATCGCGGCTGATAATAGTCTCAAGTCCGATGGAACTATACCCTGTAAGATCTGAAGCAATATTCTTCCCGCCTGCAACCTTCAGCATGTCGTCCGGTAGCGTGTCGGCGCCCGCCACCATCAGAGGGTCGTACCATATAATAAAAAGAGTGCGCAAAGGTCGCATTTTAGCAGTATTGTTGGCTGCGGACGCAACGGCCTGGATACGTTTGTTGAGGCCGGCCGTCAGCTCCGAGGCCGCATTTTCTGTGCCTGTGATTTTGCCTACCAGGTTAATATCCCCGATTACGCCTGTTAACGTTGTGGGATATAGTGTGACTACATTGAAGCCGAGCTTTTGCAGCAGCGGCGTAACCGTCTTGCTATGGATATCGGTAGCCAGCACCAGGTCCGGTTGCAGGGCCACTACTTTCTCTATATCAACCGTGCTGAATCCGCCTATTTTTGGTTTATTTTTAGCTTCGGGTGGATAGTCGCAGTAGTCTGTGACTCCTACCAGCCGGTCTTCCAGTCCCAGGGCATAAACGATCTCGGTGTTGCTGGGAGCAAGCGAAATTATGCGCGTGATGGGCTGATCGATTTTTACGGGGGCCCCTGCATCGTCAGAAATCTCAGGCGATGGTGGAGGCTCTACGCAGGCCAGGCCGACGATCAATATCGATAGTGCCGTCAGTCCGGCAATCCAGATGCTTTTTAAATTAATCATTACGGGCCCCGGTTTTAAAAATTTAAACAAAAAACCCCCTGCTCACAGGAGCAGGGGGATCATTACTAAATAATAAATCCCACCCCCTAACTCCGCGGAGGTAGCCTTTGATCGCAGGGTGGCGTTCTGACTATACAGCAGGCGGGACTGTACCGGGATTACACCGGTTTGCTTTCCACTATGCCCGGAGTTGCCCCCAGGCGCCTTGCTTTAAATATTCAATTGTCAACAGAATATACGGTTGCCATATGAAAGTCAACTCACAGGAATCGCATCTTCTTGCCACGGCCGGAAGGGCAAGGATATAATCTACCGCGAGGTAGGTTAAGTAATGTTGAAAAAGATACCGTCCTGGACAATAGCTTTGCTGCTTCTTATCGTAATCGTTGCTGTTGCCCTGTGGATTCGCGTAATTCTGCCGTTTAACCAGGTATTCGTAAACGACTGGATTAAGATAACCGGCGTGGACGGGAATTGGTATATGCGACTGGTAGAAAACCTTGCAGCGCATTTTCCCAACATTACGCAGTTTGATCCTTACTATGTTTTTCCGGGTGGCGCTCGCACGGACCAGGAGCCTTTGTTCTTTGCCTACCTGATGGCTGGCATTGCATGGCTGGTCGGATTAGGCCGCCCGACCCCGCATATGGTAGATGTAGTTTCGGTATATATCCCTCCATTTTTGGCCGTTCTAAGCATTATTGCAGCTTTTTTCATAGGCAAAGCTATAGTCAATAAATGGGCTGGATTAATTGCCGCCGCCCTGATGGCGGTTATGCCGGGCGAGTTCCTTAACCGTTCGCTGCTGGGTTACACGGACCATCATGTCGCGGAAGTATTATGGTCGACCGTGTTCATACTGTTCATCATGCTGGCTTTTAAGTTTGGCGAAGGCATAAATGTTAAATTCATCCAGGAGAAGGGATGGAAGTCCATTATTAAACCTTTGGTGATGTGCATCTTGGCCGGGGTTGCCCTGGCTTTCTATATGGCTACCTGGACCGGAGCGCCTTTGTTTCTTTTGATACTGTTCGTGTTCCTGGTTATACAGATCATCATTGAATATAACAGAGGGATCAGTTCCCTGGCCACCGGCGCCATTGGGGCTGCAACTTTACTGGCAGCGCTGATTGTTTATTTGCCCATGGGGGGAAAGCTGTCCTTCACGTTGTTTTCGCTGGCTGGCGGAATAGTTTTAATAATCATTCTCGCGGCACTGACAGAGTGGATGGCAAAGTATAAAATCAGGACATTGTTCTATATTGCATCGCTTGTGGCGCTGGCTGCGTTAGGCGTATTGGGTCTGTACCTCGCGGCGCCTCAGTTGTTATCAAGTATACTTTACGCCCTTTCCATAGTATTTGTCTGGTCTCCTGATACCACGATCATGGAGATGCAGCCCTTGTTGCTAGATCAGGGCCAGTTTACATTGTTGAATATTTTCAGCAACTATTTACTAGCTCTACCGATAGGGTTGGCCGGGCTGGGCCTGCTGATTTACCAGGTATTCAAAAAAGCCACATCGCTGACGGTATTGATGATTGTGTGGACCATACTGATCCTGCTTTCCGCACTGGCCGCCAGAAGGTTCGCTTATTATTTTGCCGTAAATATAGCATTGCTGGCGGGATACTTTGCCTGGTGGCTGCTTGAGAAAGTCGGGTTCGGCAGAGAAAAAGTCGTCGCGGAGGCCCAACAAGTAACAGCAAGAACAAAAGCTTCCCGGAGCAAGCTGGTGCAGGTTGAACGGAAAAAGAAAACCGGGCCCGGGCTGATGGCCCTGACTTTAATAGCTGTTCTCGTTATATTGATTTATCCTAACCTGGGGCCGTTGCCGGGTGGACAAAGACCGGCAATCGACCTGGCGTCCAGGCCGCTTTTCGCACCACCGGATGCCTGGTATGCATCTCTGGATTGGATGAGAAAAAATACACCGGAGCCGTTGGGGGATGCTAACGCTTACTACGCTTTGTATAAAGCTCCGGGCGAGCCCGGGGGCTTCGTCTACCCGGATACTGCTTACGGCGTTTTGTCATGGTGGGATTACGGCTACTGGATATCGCTTATTGGCAGGAGAATACCATTCTCGAATCCGGGTACAGGAGAAAGATATAAAGCTGAATTCCTGATGGCGCCGGATGAAAGTACTGCAGAACAGTCGATAAAAGACGTCAATATCCGCTATATTATTATCGACGACGAGATTGCTTCCTGGGACAGTAAATTCTATGCACTTGCCACATGGTATGGCAAATCCTACCAGGATTACTATGATATTTATCTGGAGAAAGAGGATACGGACAAATATTCGCAGGTCCTGCTTTTCTACCCTGAATATTATCAAACTATGGTGGTAAGGCTTTACAGTTTCGACGGTGCCGCTTTCACGCCCGATGAAGTCAACGTGGTACAGACCATGCCGGTTACCACCAAAGACGGAACTAAATATAATCTAATTACCGATACAAAGAAATTTAAGACATACGAGGAAGCTGAAGCGTTTTTAGCCGGGCAGAAACCCGGCGCATACCGGATCGTGGGAGAAGACCCGTTCAAAAGCCCTGTTCCCTTGGAGGCCCTGAAGAATATTAAACTGCTCCATGAATCCGAAGAGAAGGTGACGGCCGGGCCGAACACCAGTCCGCAGGTTAAGATTTTCGAATATCAGAAGTAATAGTCGGGACGCCGGCTAAGAAGCAAGCGATCATCGGCTCGTTAGTATAAAATTAAGGGACATGAAAAAAAACATTAAGGCTTTGATTCTCAGTGGCGGCAAAGGGACCAGGCTCAAACCCCTCACAACAACCATCCCCAAGCAACTTCTGCCCGTTGCCAATAAGCCTATACTGTCGTTCGTAATAGACCAGATTGTGGAAGCAGGTATTTCCGACATAGGGATGATAATTGCACCTGAGACAGGCAACCTGATAAAAGAGTTTGCCGGAGACGGGTCGAAGTGGGGTGTTAAGATCACCTACATTATGCAGGCCGATCCGCTCGGGCTGGCCCATGCGGTCAGCACCGCCGGCGAATTTCTCGGTACGTCACCCTTTTTGATGTTCCTGGGTGACAACCTGATACAGGGCGGCGTTAAAAAATTTGTCGACCAGTTTCGCAGCGATGATTCGGACTCGCTGATACTTCTCAAATCCGTCCCCGACCCGCGCCTTTTCGGTGTAGCCGAGATCGACCGCAAAGGTGCGCTGGTAAAGCTTGTGGAAAAACCCAAGAAACCCAAAAGCGACCTGGCAATCGTGGGGGTATATCTTTTTAACAAGCACATCCATACTGCCATAAAAGGTTTAAAACCATCCTGGCGTGGAGAACTCGAAATCACAGATGCCATCCAAAAAATGATCGATTGCAAAAGGCAGGTAGGAAGCTACATTTTGCACGGGTGGTGGCTGGATACAGGAAAAAAAGACGATATGCTGGAAGCCAATCGGGTCGTGCTGGATGACCTCCTGAAAAGAGATATTAAGGGCAAAGTGGATGAAAACAGCCATGTGGCGGGACGTGTTGAAATACGTAAGGGCTCGGAAATAATCAACAGCAAAATACGAGGCCCGGTGTCAATAGCCGAGGGATGCCGCATAATCAATTCTTTTATCGGCCCGTTTACCAGCATCGGCGACAATACTGTAATCGAGGATTCGGCTATCGAGCACTCCGTTATCCTGGAAGGGTGCCATATTAATAGAATCGAGCGGCTGGAAGACAGCATAATCGGCAGGGCATGCAAGGTTATTCACGACGAAAGCAGTTTCAGGAATAAGAAACTGTTTCTGGGCGATGATGCTATCGTAGAGCTTTAATATTCTTTATAATGACGGAGAAGGATTTATCGTGATTAAGAATTATGCGCTGGAAGGGATAAGATCGCAGGAAATCAACTTGTTGCCTGATGAACGCGGACTTTTCGCAGAAATAATGAGATCAGACTGGTCCGATTTAATAGATGAAAAAATAGTACAGGCCAATTTGAGCCACAGCTATCCCGGCGTTGTCAGGGCCTGGCATCGACACCTGCGGGGGCAGGTTGACTATTTCATGGTGGTGAAAGGCGCCCTTAAAATATGTGCCTACGATGACAATACTAAAGGTCTTGTTGAAATCGTCAATAGCGCCAGCAGACCGATGCTTGTTCGGATAGCCGGCCAGTATTGGCATGGCACGCGCAATGTCGGCGATGAACTGTCTCTGGTTGTGTATTTTACAAACCGGCTTTATGACGCAAATGAGCCGGATGAGGAACGCCGCCTGTGGAACGATCCCAAAGTAATCGCGGCTCAAATAAACGGTAATAAAAATGATCCCCGGGTTGGCAAACCCTTCGATTGGCTTTCCCTTCCCTATAAATGATTGGATATTGATCGCTATGAAAATACTGGTGACCGGCGGCGCCGGGTTTATCGGAAGTAATTTCATACGGCTGCTCCTGCAAGAGAAACCTCAGTGGGTGGTCGTCAATTTCGATAAGCTTACCTATTGCGGGAATCTGGAAAATCTCAAGGATATTCAGGGCGAAAAAAGATACCGCTTTGTTCATGGTGACATCGCTAACAAGCAGGCCGTGGACACATTGCTGGCAGAAGATCATTTTGATGCCATTATAAATTTCGCCGCAGAGTCGCATGTAGACCGCAGTATACTCGATCCTTCGCCTTTTATGCGCACCAATATCGAGGGCACCATGGTGCTGCTGGAAGGCGCCAACAAATATCAAATAAAGAAGTTCGTCCAGGTGTCGACTGACGAGGTCTACGGCTCGATCTCCAGGGGTAGCTTCAGCGAGCTTTCTAATTTATCGTCTGGCAGCCCCTATTCAGCCAGCAAAGCTGCCGCAGACCTTCTTTGCCTGGCATACTGGAATACATATAAAACTCCCGTTAGTATAACGCGCTGTACCAATAATTACGGGCCCTATCAGTTTCCTGAAAAATTGATCCCTCTGGCAATCAGTAACGTTCTGGAAGGCAAAGCTATTCCGGTCTATGGCGACGGGCTCAACGTTCGGGATTGGATCTATGTGGAGGACCATTGCCGGGGCTTGCTGGCAGTGCTGGAAAAGGGCAAGCCGGGGGAGGTATATAACATAGCCGGCAGCAGTGAAAAAACTAATCTGGATATCGTGCAAACATTGCTCAAACAATTGGGCAAAAAACAGGATATGATTGAATTTGTTAAGGACAGGCCGGGCCATGACCGCAGGTACAGCCTTGATGATAGAAAGATACGTAAAGAGCTGAGCTGGAAGCCTCTTTACAATTTTGACGAAGCCATAAAATTGACCGTCAATTGGTACAGTGAGAATGAAAGCTGGTGGCAGAGAATCAGGACCGGCGAGTATTTAAAATACTACGAGAAAATGTACCTCAGTAGATGAAAATAGTTCTTATAGGATCAAACGGCCAGCTTGGATCAGACCTGTGTATTGCCCTCAAAAACCGTGAGCTGGTGCCGCTTACAGACAAAGACATAGATATAACCGATATAGATTCGGTGCTGGCTATCTGCAAGAGGCATAAACCGGATGTAATTATAAATACGGCTGCTTATGTGCTGGTTGACGACTGCGAAGAGAATGTGGATATCGCCTTTCATGTCAATGCCCTTGGTGCCCGCAATGTGGCGGTTGCCGCACAACAGATCGGGTCTGTAATGGTCCATCTCAGCACCGACTATGTCTTCGGTGGCGATGAAAACCGCAATGTTCCTTATACAGAATTCGATACTCCCATCCCCTTGAGCACTTATGGAAAATCGAAACTGGCCGGCGAACGGTTTGTCGAGCATCTATGCTCCAGGTATTTCATTATCAGGACTTCGGCGTTGTTCGGGAAGGCCGGCTCCTCCGGCAAAGGCGGCAATTTCATCGAGACCATTATCAAGCTTGGTAAGAAGCAGGATAAATTGAATGTAGTGAGCGACCAGGTATTTTCGCCTACTTATGCCAAAGACCTTGCGCACAAGATCGGTGAATTGATAGATACCAGGTACTATGGAATATTCCATGTAACCAACAGCGGCGTATGTTCCTGGTTTGAATTCAGCCGTGAAATACTGAAGTTGACCCGGAGCAAAACAGGTGTGGTACCCATCCAAACCTCAGGGTATCCGCAGAAGGCCAGGCGGCCCGCATACTCGGTTCTCGACAACTACCATCTACGGTTGCTGGGGATGGATGATATGCGGGATTGGAAAAAGGCCCTCACGGATTATTTGGTGGAAAAAGGCCATATAACCAAGCCGAAAACCCGGGCTGCAGGCTTAGCCGGTATAGATTGATAATATAAAGAAACACGACAGCAACAATCGGGTAAAAAAGATATTGAGTACCGTTCGACGGATAGCTAAAAACACAATTTTCCTGCTGGGTTCGCAAGTCATCAGTCTACTATTGGCCTTTCTCTACATGACATATATTGCACGATATCTGGGGCCGTCCGGATTTGGGGTGCTTTCCTTCGCACTGGCCTTTACCGGGATTTTTGCTGTGTTTGCCGACTTCGGGTTGCAACTGCTGATAACCAGGGAAGTCGCTCGTGATAAAAATCTGACTCAAAAATATCTGGCTAATTTCAGCCTTATGAAAATCATTTTAGCCGTATTTGCCTATGGTTTGATAGCTATAATTATAAATTTAATGGCCTACCCCTGGCAGACGATACTGGTCGTTTATCTGCTTGGAGTGTACGTTATCTGCAGCGCCTTCACCCAGATGTTCTATTCAACATTCCAGGCTTATGAAAGGATGGAATTCCAGGCGATAGGACAGTTCCTGAATTCAGTTTTGATGCTTGTCTCCATTGTGGTTGCCATAAGGCTGGGCCTGGATATAGTCATCTTCGCCTATATCTATGTCGCCGTAGCTTTGGTGACTTTAATATATAGCTACATAGTCATGAAAAGCCGGTTTTTTGAATATTCCGTTAACTGGGTGCCGAATATGCTGGAAATGGACCGGGATTTCTGGAAACTTACGTTTAAAAGGGTCTTGCCCTTTGGTTTATCACAGGTTTTTGTGACATCGTTCTACTGGATCAGTACGATTTTGCTATCACTCATGAAGGGTGATGCAATGGTAGGTTGGTATAATGCATCCTACCGTATGGTATTAATATTGTCCTTTATTCCTGCCGCTGTGATAGCTGCAATTTATCCGGTTATGGCAAAGCTATTTGTGACCTCTCAGGATACTCTGAAAATAGTACATGAAAGGTCTCTGAAATACCTGGCCACGCTGGCAATTCCTCTGGGGATAGGAACAACAATACTTGCATCGAGATTCATTTCATTGATATTTGGTTCAGAATATGCGGAATCTGTTACGGTTCTACAGATTTTGGTATGGTCCGAGGTGTGCATTTTCATCAGCATGCCTTTGGCTAACCTGTTCAACTCAATGAATAAACAGCTTTTAACAATGGTGATTACGGCCATATGCCTGATAATAAATGTGGTTTTCAATCTGGCGCTGATCCCACAGTATGGGTTGATCGGGGCAAGCGCTACTACTGTCTTAACGGAAGCTGTATCATTGATCCTTTGCCTGGTCTTTGCTGCCGGTATGAGCCATGGATTTTCAAGCAAGAACATTAAATATCTAGCTAAAGTTATAACTGCAAGCATACTAATGGGTCTTTATATTTTATTAATACGTGAATTAAACTTAATATTGATTATTGTATCTTCGGTATTGCTATACTTTTTGCTGCTCTATGCGATCAAAGGAATTGGAAAAGAAGATATCAATCTTATTAAGCTGGCGGTCAACTTTAAAGGATATTAGCTAGTTTAGTGATGGCTATATGCCATATAATATTACGGGTTCGAATTCCTGGCTGCGACATTGCCTACCGCATGGATTTAAAGCGGAACCTTAATCCAAAATAGAGAAAAAAGGTTGAAATGCAAATAGCAAAGAATATGCAGAGGCTGATTAGCGCCCCTGTAAATTTGATATCAAGGGCGGTAAACAGGCCGCTGAAACCAAGGTGGTTGTTTTTTGCCATTACCGATCGGTGTAACTCCCGCTGTAAGCACTGCAATATCTGGCAGAATACTCCCACTGTCAACCCCTTAACACCGGCGGAGATTCAGAAAACATTAAGTTCACCTCTTTTTGAAAATATTGAATATATTCTAAATACAGGTGGAGAACCAACCACCAGGGGTGACCTGGAAGAGGTTTTCCTTGCTGAGCATAAAGCATTACCTAATGCCAAGCTTCAGCTAAGCACGAATGGATTGCTGCCCGACCGGGCGCTGGACCTGGTCAAATTTGCCCTTAAAAATGATATTGGTATAGATGTGGGGATCTCACTCGACGGGATCGGCAATAAACACGACGAGATAAGAGGCGTGCCCGGCAATTTTAATAAAGCTGAACGATTGTTATCCGAGCTGTTTAAATTAAGGGATCAGAATCCGGGCAAACTGGATATAACCGTCGGATACGTGCTTTCGGCGCTCTCACTGCCTACATTGCAAGAGGTAAGGACATATTTAAAGGAAAAATTTTGTACAGAGCCTTTCGTCCAATGGTATAACGAGGCTCCCTTCTACGATAATGTTGGAAATACATTGACCGGCAAAGATGAGTTAATCCAGACGGTTAAATCACTGGACCCGGAAATATTGGGCGGCATTAATTTAAAAGAGATGTGGCTCAAATGGCTAGCGGGCCGGCCGATCAAGTTCCAATGTTTTGCCATAGATACATTCTGTGTGTTGAAGTGCGATGGCGCCATTGCGCCATGTTTGAGCCTGTGGGATATTGAAATAGGCAACGTCAGGGAAAAATCACCTGAAGAAGTCTGGGATAGCAAACGGGCTAACGAAGTCCGCAAGATGGTCAGGAACTGCTCGGGATGTTTAAATGCCTGGGGTACGGGATGGAGCTGGAATTCCAGCTATTATCCATATTTATTAACATACATTAGACATCCAGGTATTTTAGCGAGGAGTTTGAAATAAACTGTTCAGCATAACGGCGGTTTTGCTTTTTCTCTTCAAATTGAACTCAGGCTACAATCGGCAGGATATCAAAGCATGAAGATAACTTTCCTGGTGCCAAGCATCGATATGTCCGGTGGGACAAAGGTTATCTTCGAGTACGCCAACCATCTGCAGCAAAGGGGCCACGATGTCATTGTCGTATATCCGCTTGTTCCGCCGATGCTGGGACTAAAACTGTCCGATCCCAGAGCTTTGATCAATACCGCCATCCGCATAATTAGTAACCTTGTTCGTGCCCAAAGAGTAAATTGGTTCGATCTCAAGGCGAGACTGTTGCGGGTGACGACCTTTGCGGAGAAATATATGCCCGATGCTGACGTTGTGGTGGCTACCTGGTGGGCTACGGTCTATTATGTTAGCCGGTATGGCAAACGGAAGGGCGAAAAATTTTATCTTATACAGCATTATGAGCTTTGGGGCGGGCCGAAAGAACAGGTGGAAAATACTTATAAACTGGGTTTGCACAATATTGTGATTTCAACCTGGTTGAAAAATATTCTCGAAGATAAGATAAAGGTGCCCGTTGAAGCCCTTGTAACAAATGCAATTGATTTTAATCAGTTTCATGCTGATGCGAGGGAAAAAGGTAATAAAGTTATTAGAGTCCTTATGCCCTATCGTTCAGAAAAATGGAAAGGCATTCCGGATGGAGTAAAAGCTTTCGAAATCGCCAAAGAGAAATATCCTCAGATTCAACTGGTAATGTTCGGCCCATCCACGGCGAGGGATTTACCGGGATACGTTGAATATCACAGAAGTCCATACGGTGAACGGTTGAGAAGGATCTATACATCCTGTGATATTTTTCTTTTTCCCAGTCACGCGGAAGGGTTTGGGTTGCCTCCTATGGAAGCCATGGCCTGCAAATGTGCTGTTGCAGCTACCAATGTCGGTGGAATACCGGATTATACTATACCGGGTGTGACGGCTTTAGTGTCCCCTCCCGGATGTCCCGACCTGCTGGCTGAAAACCTTATAAGGCTGATTGAAGATAAGGAACTGCGAGAAAAAGTTGCTTCAGCCGGACACGACTATGTTGGTAAATTTACCTGGGACAAAGCAACAGATAAGCTGGATAAGTTATTCATGGATGCGTTAAGCAGGGATAAAGCCAGCTAACCGCAGTAGGATTTGTATATCTCAGGGTATAACTCTTCGAATTTAGCTCCGGTAAACAGGAATATCACGCCGTCCACGATCGGATATTTAGCGGAACATCCCCTGCATGTGAAAGCCAGGTTTTCCTTCTCCAATTTTGACTCTTCGCCTTTTTCCATGCAGGCCGGGCAGATCAGAGTGTCTTCGATACGCGATGGTTTATTGTCAGCCGTACCGTTTTTGCGGCAAATTCCTGAAATTCTCCCTCCCAGCATATGGGCTATGAAGTAGTTAAGGGCATTGTGAGGTCCGGACAAATTTACCTCGATGTTTCCGGCTGAATATAACTTCAACTTTGCGTCATCGAAAATGCCCAAGGCCTGCTTCCATTTTTGTACTGGGATCTGGTGGTTTTCTATAATTCCATGCTCAACTTCGTTGTAGCTTGGCCTGGCCAGGAAAAAGTCCATAACCTGCCGCCACCTGCTCGATTTCAGCGCTTCTTCGGAATAGATCTTACTGCCGGTGTACAGATTCAAGTGGAGGATTACCTTATAGGGCTCTTCGTCAAAATAAAAATATCCCCCGGGCATGAGAACACGGTTTATTTGCCGGAGAACCGGGACGGGATCAGGGAAATGATGGAGCGTTTCATAGCAAAATATGAATGGGAGGGAGTTTGTCATAATAGGCAGATTATAAACATCGCAGCAAATCCTCACCGGGCATTTGGTTTTGTCGAATTTAGTCAGATAGTAGTAGCAGCTTTTAAGCGAGTAATACGAGATGTCTGAGGCAGCCCCCGACTCAGCAAGGTCATTTTCCATGATAAGCGAACGCTGACACCTCTCTGCGCCAATCTCCAGGTAGGGCGATGAGACGATGCCTTCCTTTTTCAGGGCAGTCATTTGCATCAGAGTTTTCTGCATGCGCTGAGATAGCAAACGTTCGATGTCCTCTTTTTTAAACTCGTCCTTTACAGCAGCTTCGCCTTCAACTTGAAGCTGATAAAGCTTCTTGCGAAACTCCACCTCTCCTTTCTTGGATTGAATCGATTGCTGGTCCATTTACTGTCTCCTTCGCTGGCAATTATACTTGACAGTATAGTCGTAAACCAGTTCTAAATAAAGCTATAAAAGCCAACTTTTTTATGTTAATCTATATTAGATGGCGTCAATTTTCTTAAGATTAAGTCTGATATTTTCCAGTGCTGATTTTCAGCATCGCTATCAATGAATTTGTCAGGTCGAATTAAACGTGCGCAAAACAGCGATTATAATACTTAACTGGAACGGGATTAAGGATACAAGGGAATGCCTGGACAGCCTTAGGAAGATCACGTATCCCGGCTGCGAGATATTTGTCGCAGATAACCATTCAGAGGGACCCGACGTCGAAATCCTGAAGAAAGAGTATCCGGGTTTTATCACCTTAATTGAGAATAATCAAAACTATGGCTTTGCCGGCGGCCACAACAGAGCGATTAAATATGTGTTGGGCCACTCCAAACCTGAGTACCTGATATTGTTAAATAACGATACTGTGGTTGATGCCGATTTTGTTACCCGTTTGGTAGAAGCGGCCGAGAGAGATACCCTGATCGGCATGGCCGGGCCCAAAATACTCTTTTATGATGCAAAGGACAGGATACAAAATGCCGGCTGCCGAATAAATATGTTTAAAGGTTCGGCTAAGTCCATTGGGTTCGGTCATTTGGATTCAGAGCAATATCCCGCGGTTTTAGATGTAGACTATGTAGACGCCTGCATCCTGGTGAAAAGGGAGGTTATCGAGCGTATCGGTTATCTCGATGAAAGCTACTTTTGCTATTGGGAAGATATCGATTTTTGTTCCCGGGCCAGGGAAGCCGGATATCGTGTGATCTGTGCATCTCAAGCCAGGATATGGCATAAAAAGCCATTTGTGCCGGGCAATAAGAAGAAAGTGATCGGCGGCGGCCAGGTAATACAGGAATCGCCCTATGTTATTTATTATATTACTCGAAACATGTTTAAGTTCCTGAAGAAACATGACTCAATCTGGCAGTACAGTCTATTCATCCTTTATTTTTTTGTTTTCAAATTCTGGTATTCGCAGGTGGTGCTTTTGCTGTGGAGGCAGGATATGAATGTATTATCCTCCTACTACCGGGGAGTGGGTGACGGCCTCTCGATAAAATGAGTAGCGGTTGAATTTGAGGAGATCCGGATTTTATGGCTGATAAGCATATAGCGGTCGACGCTTCCGAAATAGGAGAGATTAATAAATCGGGCAGAGCTACCTTTTCGCTAAACTTACTGCGCTCCCTCGGTAGAATCGATACTGCCAATCGATACTCGGTATTTACGGTTTACGATGCAGATAAAGGTGCCCTGCAAAACCCTAACTTTAACATTAAATCTCTGCCTCGGGCGCTACAGGCCCTAACGCCCTTTATAGCTTTACTATCGTGGTATTCCTGGTATTTCACCGGGCTCAGCCTTCAATTAAAGCGGATAAACCCGGATGTTTTCTTTTCCTTAAGCCCTTCACTACCCCCCGGCTGCCCGCATCCTGCAGTTTGCATCATCTACGATCTTACTCCCATCTCCCTTAGTGATGCCCACAGGCTGGACTTCGAGGTGAGGTTCAGGCTGCAGGCAACGGATGCTGTCAAGAGGTCCGACAGGATTATCACCATTTCGCAAGCGGCGAAAAATGAAATTGTCAGCTATTTTGGCGTTAGTTCCGATAAGATTTCCATTGTTTACCCGGGATTCGACTCTTCGTTATTTAAGCCCGAGCAGGACTCCGACAAAATCAAGTTGACATTAGACAAATATGCGATAGCAAGCCCTTACCTTTTGTATGTCGGCACTCTGGAACCCAAGAAAAATATTATCCGTTTAATCGAGGCCTTTTGCCGTTTAAAGAAAGAAAAGGGTATTGATCATAAACTTGTTATAGCTGGTAAACGCGCCTGGAAGGACAGCGGTATTTTCGATAAGATCAGGATGTCGGGCTGTGAGTCGGATATTGTATTCACGGACTACGTTCCCCAGGCGGAGTTGCCCGCATTGATCAGCGGGGCGGATGTCTTCGTTTTTCCTTCGCTGCACGAGGGCTTTGGCATGCCGCCGCTGGAGGCCATGGCATGCGGCACGCCTGTGGTTGTCTCCATCACGTCTTCGCTGCCGGAGGTTGTTGGTGATGCCGGGATCACCGTGGACCCTTATGATGTGGAAAATATAGCTGAAGCTATTTACCGTGTGATTTCGGACAGGGATCTAAATAAGCAAATGAGGAAGAAAGGCCTTGAACGGGCCCGGCTGTTCTCATGGGAAAAGGCGGCGGGCGAGACTCTGACAATACTGGAAAACACATTGAATAAGTTCAGACCCGGCCGTAAACAAAAGGCTTAGATTTATAATTATTCCGTGAACCAGACTGTTGCTCCACCATTGGCGTAGACCAGGTCGCCGCGGCCTATAGCACCCGCAAGCCCGCTTATGTCTTTAATATTGTCGTGTTTCCTGATTCCCGGTTTTCCTGGCTCGATGCTTGTTAATTCACCTGTTTTATTATTCCAGGTTGATAAATAAACATATGACGGTATTTGAAGCTCTGTGTCAGAGGCCACCAAATTCGCGGGAACGTTAAAATCCACATAAAAAAGCATCTTCAATGCGTGGTAGTCCGTATAAATCTGCAGGTGATTCGCGTTTTGTTGGTATAACCACTGTGAGGAGCGCCAATCCATGGCGTTAAATATGCGCGCAGCGTCCGTCCGGCTGGCGCTCAATGCAATAGAGTAGGGTACATCTATTTTTTCAGTGTCCTGCTGCCCCGTTATTTCATATATTATGCCCGAGGTAAATATGAAATAGGGTATTAATATCAGCAGTGTGACAGCTGCATTGAAACCTGTTCCGCTGTCAGCATACTGCAAATTCACGACCCTATTTCTGATTCTGCGCCAGATGAACTTTGCCGTATCCCATAGGGCTTTGGCTCCCAGTATGCAAAATGGCGCCAGGGTTAAGAGGGCGATATGATACCAGCGGGTGGCATTCAACCTGGCAGCAAAATCGGGGAGGACAATGCAAGCTGCCAGGATGGCAACGCTGACCAAGCTAAGGGCAATATATTCTATTCTGAACTTGAGCCCACTGGGCTTTATAAGCAACCTGAAACAGCCGACAATAATGAAGATTTGAGTCAGGTACTGAAGTATGCGGAATATTTTCCCGGGAAGCGAGACCTGTGAAAAATCGAGGCCGAGAGCTGTCTGGATAAGGGCGTTGCTCTGAACGGAAGCTGTCGGCACATTTAAATGCGCCTGGCCAAAGAAAGCGTAGATTGCCCGTACCGTATCTATAAACTGACTGCTCAAAGTGGCTGCAAGAAATTGCAGGCTGCTTCCGGAAGCCGTTAATCCGTACCAGGTTATTACTATGATAAAGTAGAGAATAACGGGGGTAATCAGGATTGATAACGGCAGACCTCCTGAACCGGGCTCCTTTATATATTCTGGCAGTCCTCCCGTCCTTTGAGTCAACCATGCCCAGGCTTTACGGAACCAGTTGCTTCTCATGATGATGACAAGGACCAGCATAAGGCTCAGGTAGCCGAAATTTATAAATCCCAGGGCGTAGTGAGATACTGCCATTGCGAGGGTGAAAACAACCATCATAATCAGTTTGGGCTTAAATCGAAGTCGCCGTTCCACCAGCAGCAGGATAAATAGAGCCATAAACAGCTCGGCCACCTGTTGCCGTGCCAGGCCGATCATCTCCAGCGAAAAGGTCGGTACCGCCATGAAAAAGAAGGCGGCCAGGAATGCCTTCTTGGGGCCGATCTGCAGCCTGAAGATACGATACAACAGCAAGGGCACCAGTGAGAAAAATAACGGGTAAAGTATTTTGAATATGTGTGCGATATCCAGGTTAAGTATTTGAGAGTAGACGGGGGCCATTATAACTATGCTGAGACATGAGTTTATGGTGCCTGGCATGGCGTAGGCCCAGATGCCGTGGTTGAGCGCAAGCTGTGCGAACTGGTATTCGATATAAATATCGGTGCCGATCAAATAGGGTGAGATCAGAGTCGTCTGATATAAGAGGCACAGGCTGATGATAAAAATTGCAAAGGGGAAATGCCTGAGAGTGATGAATTTGCCGAAGGCGGCCAATATAACAACCAGAGATATCAGGAAAAGACAAATGATCAGCAGCAGGTTATACTGAAAGGCATACATTAACAGGGCACCCAGGATGGTCAACGCAAGTACCAGCGCCAGGAACAATACCGGCAATACGTCCGAAACGGCCGGCAATTTGATGGCCTGCTGAGGCTGGAAATCCCTATCCCGTAAATAAGCGGCAACAGCCAATACGATGGTCGCTAAAAGGAAGGTAATGGAGAGGGGCAATAATGTTAAAGGCGAATTGATGCCTGCCAGCGGTAGAGTGAAGTTCAGTAACGCCCCTATAAACATGACGAAGGCCAGGCTCAAACCCGCAGAATAGCCCAGGCTCTCTACGGCGTTTATATTGTGCACACGTAATATCCTCAAGATGAGGACTCCGGGTACTAGGGAAAGGAATAGAAAGCCGGCAATCTGCCGGAGCAACGGCACGTTGATTCCTATTAGTCCCAGACCAATAAATAGAACGAGTGCCGCGGTTAGCGTTAAAACGCCATAAAATAAACGTTTGATAGGCCAATCGGCGGGAGATGCAGTGATCATTTTATTGAAATCAGCCTTTTTTCATGCTCATGTATGAAGCTATCGCCTCATTATAAATTGTGATTGTCTTAGCAGCGATCGTATCCCAGGAATATTCTGCGCCTTGCATTTTACAATAGGCGTTCTCGCCCATGCTTGTCCTGAGTTCATCATTGTTTAACAGTTTCAGTATGGCTTCGGCAAGGGTGCGGGAGTTGCGGGGTGGTACAACCAGGCCTGTTCTGCCGTCTTCAACCATATCGGCAAAGTCGCCGACGCTGGTTACAACCGCGGGCTTTTTAAAGGCTGCGGCCGCTGAAATCAGGCTGGACTGCGAGCCATCGGTGTACGGCAACACTACCAGGTCAGCTGCCTGCAACAGGTCTGCCGCCTCTTCGTCCGGAATGTACCTGTTGTGGACCAGAAAAAACTCCCGGTCGGCAATCGACTTTGCATATTTCGAGAGGTTCCCTCCGCCTGCTATGGTGACAGAAAGGCCGGGCACTGAAGGCCTGATCATGGCCGCTGCCTCAATAAGGTATTCCAGGCCTTTGTAAGATGCGATCCTGCCAAAGAACAGGATGTTTTTGCCCTTTTTCTCTTTACCTTGCCCGTATGAGGAAAAAAAAGAAAAATTGCCATGCGGCACAGCATGCACCTTCTCAGCCGGCAATTTGGAGATGAGGCTGGTTTTTCTCAGTTTTTCACTGTGCACTATAACCCTGTCGCAGCAGCGGGCTAAAAGGCTGTTATTCGTATATTCCAGCGCCCCCACCGTTAGATTGCCAACCCAACCCCTGTTAGGGATGGCCCGGGGCTCATGTATGGTAACCACGAAGGGGTGCTTGCCGTGGACCTTGCAGGCGTACCAGAAAGGAAACCTGTGTTCGAATACAAGGTGTACCACGTCCGGCTTTTCACGGTCCAGCGTGTTCAGGAACAGGTTCATAAAGCCCGGACTTAGCGTCTTAAAGGCGGCCGGTATGAGGTTAAATGGCAGTGGCAGTTTAACAAGGGAAACAGACTGCCTGAATTGGCTGGTATCTGCGTCAGCGGGAAGCAGAACCGCGACCTGCTTTTCGGCAGCCAGGGCATTGGCCAGTTGCGCCGTATATTGGGCCCCGGCCCCATAGGCCGCAAACGTTACAATGGCAATTTTCAAATTTATTACCGCGATGGATCCAGGTAATAATTCAACTGATCGTTAATTATATCCCGCAGGCTGTAAACCGTTTTGAAGCCAAGTTTATCTATCTTGGCGGTTGAGGCCAGCAATATGGGCACTTCCGCCGGCCGGAACCGTTCGGAATCGAAAATGACAGTGACCTTACCTTTGCTGGTGAAAACGTTCAGTCCCCCGTCTTCTGCCTTAAACTCGATCTCGCCGTCCAGGAGCATCCGGTCGATTTTAGTTTTTTCAAAACTGAGCCCGCAGAATTTGGCCCTGTCCGCAGCAGTGGGGTTGGCGACGGCTTTCTTGCCCTTGATAGTCTGAATTTTCTCAACTTTATAGCCGGCGCATTCAAGGCTGAGCAGAAGGTAGGTTATAACGGAGTTGGTGCGCTGTGAGCCCTGGTTGTACACGTCGCCGTAATTCCCCTTCTCGGCCAGCAGGCAGTAGCCCTTAACAATATCGGTTACATGTGACCAGTCCCGGAAGGCGTTGACATTGCCGACTAATATCTTGTCGGCCTCCGCGCGCTTCAACTTCATTACCTGCCGGGTGATGTTGGAAGTGACGAACATGACGCCCCTGCCAGCCCCCTCATGGTTGAACCCCCTTGAGACTACGGTTTTCAGCCCGTAGCTGGCATGATAATTCCTCATGAGGAAATCGCCGTAGAGCTTGGTAACGGCGTATGGGGACATCGGGCGCAACGGGTTTTCTTCGGTAATGGGCACTTCAGGGATCTTGTGCGGCTCGGGGAATATGACCCCGTATTTCTTTTTAGCTGCTTTGTACTGCGCGTCCGAGTAAATAACCAGCCCATATTCTTCGCTGCTGCCGGCAAAGATGATGACCGGGCTGATGCCTTTATCGCGGACAGCTTCCAGCAGGTTGCTGGTGCCGACGCAGTTGATGTCCATAGTCTCGCTTGGGCAAACGAATGACCGGTGCACGAAGGATTGTGCGCCCAGATGGAAGATATAGTCGGGCTTTCCTTTGTCGAGAGCTGAAGCTATGCTGGAGATATCCAAAAGATCGCTTTCCACTAAACTCAGGTCGTCCTGAATTCCCAGGCATTTTAGGTTGTAGGGACATATCCCATCAGCGCGTCTGCGGAAAAGGCCGTAAACGTGGGCGCCCTGTTTTATGAGGTGGTCGGCCAGGTAGGATCCGACGAAGCCGCTTATGCCTGTAATAAGTACATTCTTATTCTTAAAAGCCATATCTTTTCTCCTCTTATTAAGTCGCGCTTACGTTATCCTGCGCGCCAATCATTTGCCTGGGCTGTTCTTACGAGCGCTGATTATATAATAGACGGCCAGCCTGGGTAACAGCCGGGCCGTCCAGGCTGATACAGGCGACATCAATGGGTAGAACCCGCTGCCCAGCTTCTTTTCAATGCGGAAGCCGTGGTATTTTATCAGGTCTTCGAGTGCGCCGGGGGAAAAGGCGTGTATATGGTCGTTGTGCGTGGCAGTGCCCCTGATAAAATTGCCCACCTGGACTTCGCTGACGTGCAGAGTGGTCGGCTGATTGCCGGATAGTATTAAGATCCGCTGCATAAGAGAACACAGGTTGGGGGTGCCCAGTATCAGCAACCCGTTTTCGGTTAGAAGACGATGGCACTCGCGCAGCACGTTATCGGTGTCGCTAACATGCTCCAATAATTGGTTGGCAGTAATGACATCGAAATAATTATCGGGGTAGGCATATTTTTTACCGGCGTCAGCCAGCAAGACGCGCACGCCGTTTTTTTCGGCCTTTCCGGCTACTTCGGGGTCGATCTCTATACCGTGGATTTCCCCTGCCTCAAGTATTGCGCCGCACTGCCTGGTAAATTCTCCGGCATTGCAGCCGATGTCCAGGTACCTGTGAGCCTTGTTGCCCTTCAGCAGCGTCATCAGCCTGTTCTGGCAGGCTATGTACTCGAGGTCCGCCATTTGAATCCATTTATGGGCCTTCGGCTGGCTCTTCACAATTGTCATTTCACTATCTCATTGTAGAGGCTCTCATATTTATCCACGCAGGAGTTCCAGGTGAACACCTTACGGGCCTTGGCTTTGGCCCTGTTATTATAGACTTCTACCACTGCGTCTGCTATCGCCTGTGTGTTTCTGGGTTCGATGAGCATATACCTGCCTGAGACTATCTCCGGAAGCGACCCCACGTCTGATGCAACTACGGGCACCTCCATGGCGCAGGCTTCGGCAGCTGTGAACCCGAACCCCTCGGAAAGAGAGGGGACTACGACGCAATCAGCGGCGGCGATGTAGCCGGGCAACTCGATACGCGGTACGGGATCATGCAGAATAACCAGCTCCTCAATTTGCATTTCCTTGATTAGCGAAAGCATCTTTTTGTAGCCTTCGGCAGGTTCCTTGCCCAGTAACAGGAGGAGCCTGGAATTGGGGATCTCCCGGGAAATAAGGGGCGCCGCGGCAATGAGGTATTCCACGCCTTTGGAGATGCCCGGCCGGCCGAAATACATATAAACGAATTTGTCGCTCAGGTTCAGCATTTCCCGGATGGCCGGCCTGTCCGCTTTGGACATATCAAATTGATCGTAATTAATGCCGTTGTAAGCTACCGATATCCGCTGCGGGCGGATACCGTATTTTTCTACACGCTTTGCGGTATATTGTGATACTGTCACGTAGCGGTCGAAAGGCAGTGCAACGATCAGCCATTCCAGGAACCTGTGCAGCCAAGCTGTCAACCAGTTCATGCCCTGCATATCTTTCCAGTCTGAGCCTATGACTTCATGTACGGTGATAAGGCATTTCTTGCCGGCCAGCCTGGCTGCCAGCCATGCCGGGAAAGCGCCGTTGTAAGTCGTGGTCTGAACTATATCGAACTTTTTAACGATCCTGATAGACGAAGGAATCGCCAGTAACGTGAACCAGTAGCGAGACCCTTTGCGGGGCGTTTGAACGCGCAGCACCTCCACCCCGTTTACCATCTCATTGTAGGGAGCCTGCGGTAAGCTGCTGGTTATCACCGTGACCTGGTGGCCCTTCTCTACCAGCCCTTCGCACAGGTTCTTAAAAAGCACCTCGGCCCCGCCGATGAAAGGAAAATAATTTTCCAGCACGAACAGGACTTTCATTGACTTCAGCTTTTACCTGTTTTGAAGAATTCTTCCCTCATCCTGATTTTAAATACGGCCAGGGCAACTGTCAGGCCGTGGATAAACGGTTGTTCCGTCGAACCTGCATCGTGATAGATGCAGGATATAGGCGCCTCGGCAATTTTCAGCCCTCTTTTACGTGCTTGCACAAGGGTCTGAATGCTGAATCCGAAGCCCGGGTAGGTAATGTTCATGGCCTCTGCGGCCTTCCTGTTATAGGCGCGGAAACCGCTCTGCCCATCGACGATCTTCTTTTTGTGGCCAACGTTATAAAGCCAGGTTATTAAATCGATTCCAAACTTGCGGAAAACCGGCACGCGGGCATCTTGCAGAAAACGTGAGCCTATGACAAGGTCCGCTTCACCGCTGGCAAAAGGTTTGAGAACGTCAGGGATTTCATCCGGGTTGTGCTGATTATCGCCGTCCAGCGTGACGATGATGTCTGCGCCGCTCTTGAACGCCGCTTCAAGCCCTGTCCTTGTCGCAGCTCCGGCGCCCCGGCTGACAGGGTGCCGGATGACCTCGGCTCCGGCCTGAATAGCTACTTGCGAAGTGTGATCGGTAGAGCCGTCATCCACGACTATGACCTTATTTACGTATTTTACGGCCTGGGCTACAACGCCGCCGATAAACCTTTCTTCATTCAGGCAGGGGATTACAGCAATGATGTTGGGAGACTGATTATTATGATTCATTTCTGTAAAAGAGTATCTGGAATATGATGCTAAGTCAATATAACCGGCTACGTTACACTGACACGTCATTGCGAGGAGCCCGCAGGGCGACGTGGCAATCTCGCATCATTGCTTCAGGCTTCGCTCTCTTCGATCATGGGATTGCCACGCCCCGATTTTATCGGGGCTCGCAATGACGGGTTAAAGGTTTGCCCTCGCAATGAAGTGAAGGAAGGCGTTGAAGAGGGAACCTGTTCCCTCTTAGGAAAAAAGAATCCCACTCTCCGGGGAGAGGGGGCAGGGGGTGAGGGATAAATTCCCTGTGTTATTTGACGGTCACCGATTTAGCCAGGTTGCGCGGCATATCGGGATTGTGCCCGCGCTTGATAGCCATATGGTAGGCCAGTAGCTGCAGAGGGACCACGGCCACGATAGGATACAGGAGCTCGTGCACCTTGGGAAGCCTGATCCAGTGGTCGTATATCTCGTTATCCCGGTCGGAGACGGCAATGATTTTGGCGCCCCTGGATTTAGCTTCTATAGCGTTGCTCAACGTCTCCGGGTACGTATAGTCGTCCGGGCAAATAGCCAGGACCGGAGTGCCCTCTTCTATAAGTGAGAGTGTACCGTGTTTAAGTTCGCCGGCAGGCATGCCTTCGGCATGAATATAAGAAATTTCCTTCAGTTTTAGGGCGCCTTCAGAGGCGATGGCAAAATTGATACCTCGGGCAATATAGTAAAAATCGTTATTTTTATGGTACCGTTCACATATACGATTAATCTCATCCTTGTTCCAATGGATCACCTTCGATACCTGCTTTCCCACTTTACGTATGTTCTCCACCGCCAGATCGAAACTATGGACCATGGAGAAAGAAAGCAGGTAGAAGACAGCCACCTGGTTCAAGAACGACTTGGTAGCGCAGACGCCGATCTCGGGGCCACAATTCAAATAGATAATATGATGACTGAGCTCCTCCAGCAAGGATTGGGGCCTGTTGATCACAGATACGATCTTGGCCCCGGCCTTGCGCGCCAGTTGTACGCCATCGATTACATCCAGCGTTTCACCGCTCTGGGATACGGCCAGCACCAGGGTGTTCTTATCGACGGAATCGGCAAAGTACTGGAACTCTGAAGCCATTACTACTTCGGCGAATTTCTTGCCTACACTGGAAAACAGGTATCTGCCTACCAGTGCAGCGTAACGGGATGAGCCGCAGGCGGTTATTATCACCTGGTCGGCCCTGAGTATATCCAAGGCGATGCTGGTGAAATTCTCCTTATCCTGGTCGGCTGCGGCAATCAAGGTTTTGGGCTGCTCCATGATCTCCTTCAGCATGAAGTAGTCATAGCCGCCCTTCTTGCTTTCGCTCCACATCACATCCGGTTTAATCGACTTTTTACGTATTTCACACCCTGTCTGGTCATAAAACCTCGTTTTCTGGGGTGTGAGAACGGCCGTTTCTCCATCTCCCAGCAGATAGAGCTTGTCGATCAGGCCGGCAAGCGCCAGTGAATCGCTGGCGGCAAAAGCTTTATGCTCGCCCAGCCCGACTACCAGCGGGCTGCCCTTGCGTGTGCCCACGATTTTATTAGGCTCTTTGGTGGAGATAGCCAGGAAGGCATAGGACCCATGTAGCCTGGGCGCAACCTGCATTACGGCTTCCTCCAGCGAGCGACCTTTTTTCATCTCATCTTCGAGTTGGTGCGGGATCACTTCTGTGTCGGTTTCTGATACAAGATGATGTCCCTTTTTGATAAGGTCATCCCGCAGTTCCTGGTAGTTATCGACGATGCCGTTGTGGATTACGGCTATCTGGTTTTTACAGTCGCAGTGCGGATGGGTATTGATCTTTGTTACGCCTCCATGCGTGGCCCAGCGGGTGTGGCCGATACCCATATAGCCGGGCATTTTATCCAGCTTGTATTTCTTGTTTACCTCTTCCAGAGTTCCCACGCCCTTTTTAACCACCAGGCCGTCACCGGAAAGCATGGCTATACCCGAGGAATCATAGCCGCGGTATTCCATGCGTTTCAGCCCCTCGAAGATGATGGTGGAAGCCTTACCGTTGTTTCCGCAATAGCCTATAATTCCGCACATATTTTTTATAACCTAAATTTTGTTAATTCGATTAATATCACTAGTATATGCCTGTTTAACAGGTTAATGAAAGTTGATGCGATTGACTACTTAACGACATTTAGCCTGAGAAGCAATGGGTCATTGATATGCGGCTTAGCATCGTTATTCATAAATAAATAGAACTGAACCGTTTGATTATCGCCAGGGTCGTTCAGCGTAAAACTGGTTTTTCCTTCCCATTTCTGGTCTTGAGCTAGGCCGGGCACGCTGACGGATTGGATTGTTGTCCCGTTCGAGACTGTATCTATCCTGTACGACGCGGTTTTACCTTCACGGTTTATCAGGCCCAGCGTAACCGTGACAGGCATGCCGGCATGGACCACTGCCGGATAATCGGAGGCCTTTCCCTCCTCGTTCAGCAGATAAAATTCAGTGAACCTGTTGGCTGGCGCCGGGGTCACCAGAAGATAGATGATGGCGCCTACGCTGACCAGTATGGCGGCGGACAGGATCACCAGGAGGACTTTATTGAAGGTACTCATTTAATTATTTGGTAGATACGAAATTTTACGAATTTGCGGATATGATTGTCAAAGCCTTTTGCGTTTTTTTATTTTACCAGCATGGCGTCGCCAAAACTGTAAAAGCGATAGCCCGTTTCCCTGGCTTCTTCATAACAGTTCAGCAGAAATTCACGTCCTGCAAAGGCCGAGAGCATCATGAGCAGCGTCGACCTGGGCAGATGAAAGTTGGTAATGATGGCATCGGTGGTCATGAAGCGGTAGCCGGGCAATATGAAGAGTCCTACCTGGCCGCAGAACGGCAGGGCCTCTCCCGCCTGTGAAGCCGCTTCGATCAAACGCACGGAGGTGGTCCCGACCGCTATCACGCGCTTTCCCGCCTTCCTGGTCCTGATTAGCAGCAGCGCTGTTTCCTCATCGACAAGGCCGAATTCAGTGTGGATTTTATGGTGTGATGGGTCTTCCGCCCGTACAGGCTGGAAGGTGTCGAGCCCGATGTGCAGGGTGACAAAGGCCAGGTTAACCCCTTTATTTCGCAGCTTATCCATCAGTTCTGGCGTGAAATGCAGCCCGGCGGTGGGTGCCGCGGCGCTCCCCTTAACGGACGAGTAGACTGTTTGGTAGCGTTCCCGGTCTTGCAGTTTGGCCTTAATGTAGGGCGGGAGAGGCATTTCGCCCAGGCCGTCCAGCCCTTCGGGATCGGAGAACTTTACGACCCTTATTCCGGCTTCCCGCCTTTCGGTAATTGCAGCGAACTGATCATCTGTCAGCAGGACCCTGGCGCCCGGAAACAATTTGCGTCCCGGCCTTACCAGCGCCTCCCAGGTATCGGGTGTAAGCTGTTTCAGCAGAAGTATTTCGGCTTGCCTCTGGCTGCTCGCTATGGTCCCTTTGAGACGGGCGGGAATGACCCTGCTGTTGTTGAAAACCAGCGTATCACCGGTGTTGACATAATCTGTAAGATCATAAAAATGTAGGTGCTCGATGGTGCGTGATTCACGGTCTATAACCATCAGCCTGGAGTGGTCTCTCTGCTCCAATGGATGCTGTGCGATATATTCGGGAGGCAGGTCGTAGTCGAAATCGCTGAGCTTCATGGGCGTTATCTGTTGAGGAAATGAATGATCACGTTAATAATGATGGTGAGCACGATGCTGATGATGAGGAAGGTAACTATGGGAAAATAAAAGGAGAAATTGTCCTTCTTGATAAATATATCTCCCGGCAGCTTGCCGAAGAAGGGGATATGCTGTCCGAAGATGAAAAGCAGCCCGACCACGATGATAACACCGCCGAAGATGAGGAGTATTTTACCCAGGCTTGCCATATCCACAGGAAGATTTTAACTTAAGAAGGTGGAGAGTACAAAAGGTACGGATACCTTAACTGACTTTTAATCAGTGGGTCGCAGGTTCGATTCCTGCACGGCCTACCACTATCAAACCCACCAATTTGACCCTATTTCGACAGACTAATCAGTGTGTCAGATCACAGGTTCTGCTGACACACTGATTCTATGACTTAAGCCAAGAAATTTCAAGAAATTTGCGGATGCGTTGTTTACATTTCAAGAGATCATTGATCCAATGGATTGTTTAGCTGGTACTTGATAGGCGGTCAGGCAACAGCAACGACTTCATGGTCCCAAAACAAGCGCGCTAAAAGGCAGTAACCGCTTGCCTCCTTTCACAAGAAGACTATCAAAATAGTCATTAAATAGTCAAGATAAGTTGATTTCCAAAAACCGTAATAGCTGCACGGGCAAAGGTTTATAGCTATATGGCCACGTTGTCATGCCAATGTTCGTTCAGTGGTAGCTACGTAGCGTAGCTAGGTTATGTTTAATCGTAAAATTGATGGCTGCTCGTAGCTGAAACTATTATCTCCTGGATATATCCAGGATACTTCTGATAAAAGTACCGGTTTGAAGCTGATCTGCAGACGGAACGGTACTTCCTCCCTGGCAACGTGATCTTGTAATTGCTATGAACACCACAGCCGCTTTTCAAATTCTAACATAGCAAGTACAATCAGTCACATGGCACTGGATACTTTCTTCCTGCCCGAACTTTGATTAAGCTGACTTTTCAGAATATAGTTAATTGTTATAGGTGTTAATTCTTTGGACGTTTCTAAGATAAGCGATGGCATAAATAGCTATGTTGAAGAGCTCAATAAGTACAATACTAGAATGCAAGTGCTGCAATAATTGGTACGTTAAACCTATGATTTTTATTATGGATTAACATATATGCCGATGTTAATTCACGGATACCTTTGCTCTTCGATTTTTAGTATGGCGTAACGTACATCCCTATGTTCGTTCAGTGGAAAGTGGCGAAGAACTCAAACAGACAATCTGCGAGCTTGAAAGGACATTATGGGCAAAGTAACGCTATAATAAGTTCGTTATTTTATGCCAAATAATCGGCGTAAAATAACGGCCATTGCTTTATACATTTTATGAAAAGTGTATACGAACACGAAATTCAATTTATGACAGATTTCAATAAATTCTTCAAACCGTCAACCGTTGTTTTGTTAGGCGCCTCCAGCGACCCGCGCAAGTGGGGCTGGCGGATATTGAGCAACATACTGTTTGGCGGCTTCCAGGGGAATATATACCCGATCAATCCTAATCGGGATGAGATATTGGGTAAAAAAGTATATAAAAGCGTTGCCGATGTGCCGGAGGTACCCGACCTGGCGATAATAGTAGTCCCGCCCACGGGGATTGTGACTGCTGTTCAGGACTGTGTCGATAAAGGTATAAAAGCCGGGGTGGTGATAACGGCTGGGTTTGCCGAGATCGGCGCAAAGGGCGTGGCCCTGCAGAAGGAGATGCTTGAAGTGGCCAGAAATGGCGGCATGCGTCTGATTGGCCCGAACTGTTTCGGCATCTTAAGCCCCTCGCAAAAATTGTATGCCCAGATGCCCCCGGTTTATCCTCCCGCCGGGTCGATTGCCGTCGTATCGCAGAGTGGAAATGTGGGGGCAACGATTGCCCGCCGTGCTATGACTCTTAATTTCGGCATCAGCCGTTTGATCAGCACCGGCAATGAGGCCGACCTGCATGTAGAGGACTTTTTCCAGTACCTGGGCACAGATAGCCTTACTAAAGTGATATTAAGCTATGTGGAAGGTTTTAAGGACGGCCGCGCCTTCATTAAAATAGCCAGCCAGGTCAGCCGAAATAAGCCAATCATTATGATTAAGGTTGGTGAAACTGAAGCCGGCGCCTCGGCAGCGAGGTCGCATACTGCCGCCCTTTCCGGTTCCGACCGTGTCTTCGAAGGCGCCTGCCGTCAGGCCGGGATTATCCGCGTGCATAATATGCGTGAGCTGATGAATATTGGTTACGGGTTCTTGTGTAACCCGGCGCCCCGTGGGCGGCGCGTGGGCATTGCCACACTGGGCGGCGGGTGGGGAGTGCTGGCTGCCGACGCCTGCTCCAAGCTGGGGCTGGACGTAGTCAAACTAAATGAAGAGGTATTGAAGGAATTGGACTCATTCCTGCCCGGCTGGTGGAGCAGGAACAATCCGGTAGACCTGGTCGCGGGGTCCGGTATGGCCGATGAGATGTTGCGCGTAATCGAAGTACTGGCAAAATACGATCAGACTGATGGCGTTATCTGCCTTGGTTTGCCGTTCCCCAGCCCGGAGCGTCCGCCTTCTCCTCTGACAGATGAAGAGGGACAGAACAGGGGCAGGCTCATCATCGACCATTATAAAAATGTATTTATGAAAATACGGGGACTTTCGGAGAAGTATAGCAAGCCGGTGATAGTATCGGCCGAGCTATTTGTTCCCAGGCATTACGTTCAAGAACAGGATATAATGAGTGAAATAGCAGGGGTGGGGGGAGTATGCTACAGTTCGCCGGACGAGGCGGCAGTTGTCATGCATGCGCTGGCAACATATGGCGAATTTCTGCGGCGCTGATCGGCGAATATGATCGTAATTTGGGAGGGGGCATTGGCGCTATACTCTATGTGGGACGGCTATGTAACCGATCGCTTCAAGGATACGCTTAAAATGGCAAGAATAGTGAATGAATTCGTAGCGTCTCAGATAAAAGACAGGGATATATCTTGTAAAGCGTTGATGATGAGGCTCATATGAAACTCAAATGGTTGGGTACCGCCGGTTTCCAAGTTGACACCGGCGGTCAGGTATTCCTCATTGACCCTTATTTCTCCCGTAATCCCAAGGCCAAACCAGTCCAAACTTTGCAGCCGTGTGATATTTCCGACACTGGCCAGATTTTCCTGACTCACGGACACTCCGACCATATTTACGATATTCCCGCCATTATGGCGCACGGTGGAGCCACCGTGTACTGTTCGGAGATTGCGGCCGGCACGCTGGTACGCGAGGGCGTCGACAAAGGACGCATACATATAGTCAAAGGGGACGCCTATAAAGTCGATTTCGACAGCTACAAGGCGGAGGCTTTTTTCAGTCGGCACATCAAATTCGACAAGGAGCTTATGGAACAAACCTTATTGCGGATTGGCCCGGACTACCATCGCTTAGGGAATATGCATAGCCAGTACCCGGCAGGCCAAGTGCTCAGTTGGCGCTTCACATTCGGCAGATTCACCATGCATCATTTCGGCAGCGGCGGGTCGACGCCGGAGGAACTGGCACGCCTTGCAACCAACCCGCTCGATGTCCTGATGATCCCGCTACAGGGGCACACCCATATCTGCGATATCGCTTTCGAATACGTCCGAGAACTCAAGCCACACATGGTCATACCTCACCACCAAGATGACTTTTATCCACCCCTTTCCACATACGTGGATATCGCACCCTTTGTAAAAGCAGTAAAAGAGAGATGCCCATCCACAGAAGTCCGGGTGATGGCGATGAATGAGACCATTACATTATAGTAGAACCATGAGAGGGCAACGCCAGGTATTTTTGAATACACGGAAGGCTAAAATACGTGTATTGTGACCAAGTCTTTAAGAAGCAGACATACTATTTCCCGAGAACCACCACTTCTGAAAAATATAAGCAGCTAACTGCACGGGCGGAGGTTCATTGTTGCCATTTTATGGTTATATGGCCGGATAGACATCCTTATGTTCGTACAATGGTAAATCGTTGAGAAATTATTCGAAGCTAACTGAAGCTACCACCATACGTTCATCACTTTCCACTCCTCTGTGATCAATCGTTATTTGCGATACGCTCATATATTATTATGTGGCGCTGGCGCTCGATCATATTTCAGGCAAGACTGTACAGGGTTTTGCCGTCAGCCGCGTATTTCCTAATCCTTTTTGCGTCAGCCAGGTATTGCAGGTGGGCGATCGTCTCTCCGACAGCAAAATACTTTTGAGTGACCGGAAAATCCTCCCAGCTTGTATATGTGATATCCCAGGATATATTGGCAGCCACGTCGTAGGCGGTCTTTTCGCCGCTCTCCAGCGCGGCTGCGGTCTCTTTCAGTCTGATATTATGGTGCTCTTGAATCTCCCTGATCCGGGCCCTGTGGTTATTCTGATGCTTCCTGTGGCCGGGAAGAACGAGTTCTACGTCCAGAGGGTATACTTTATCGAGACTATGCAGGTAGCGCTCAAGCGAATTTGGCATCTCCGGGTACCATGTAATGTTGGGCGTAATATCGAACAAGATATGATCGCCGGAAACCAATAATTTCTTATCTTTCTCGTAAAGACAAATGTGGCCGGGAGAATGCCCGGGAGTTTCGATACAGGTGAAGCAATATTCGCCAATTTCAAACCCGTCTCCATCGTGCAGTGCAATAAAGGGGAGCTGTTTGGTTCCGTAAAGATATGAGAGATTCGGCATTGAATTGATCAGCTCTTTTTCCGAAAAGCCGTTGGCAACATTGAAGTTAAGGAGGGTGGCCCAGCGCGTGTTGCTCGTAAATTGTCGCATGATAGGAATTTCCGGCTGGTTGAAATAGACCTTGGCCCCCTCCGTGGCCAGTGCTGATACCAGTCCCATATGGTCGTGATGAAGGTGCGTGACGAAAAAGTCGGTTTTCTTCAGGTCGACATTCAATTGCTGCAGACCGGCGTTCAACGCCTTCGCACAGACCTCCATGTTCATGCCAGTATCGATAATAAGGAAACGGCCATCGCCTTTCAGCAGGTAAGAGTTGACGGCCTGCAAAGGATTTTCAGGAAGCTGCACTTCGATCCGCCAGAGACCGGGTAATATATGTTCAATCATGATTCAGGGTCAGTTATGATTAGATTGTTATATCATTATACCTAATTTTGAATTTGAGTGGGGATGTTCACTATACAACCCACGGGGTTACGGCTGTCAAGAGGGTGTACTGGTTCAGTACATTGTCTGCCCAGTTGACCTACGATATAATAAAATTGCAGTATAGTGCGATTTGCAGAATATGGTAGAAGCATAATCGACTTGTAGCATAGCCGCAGGAATAATTTATCTATGGGGAGGTAAGATTTTGTCAAAGCAGTTTAGAGTACCTAAGAATCCAAAAGAGGTTATGGAATGGATCAATAGCATTCCCATGTACAAAGAAGACCAACCCCTGGACCTTTCCTTTAAGAGCAAAGTTGAGATACGGGTGGCCCAGGATGCCAATCTCATCAAGCAGATGGAGCGCCTCGAGAAGTTCAGCCCGTATTACCGGGAAAAATTCAAGGAATGGGGCCTGGATCCAAAGTCAATTAAAACAATCGATGACCTTGAAAAGATACCTGTTACTACCAAAGAAGATTATATGAAGGACAGGGGCGAATCTTTTAAGTTGGATATGGATTTTAATAACATAATGGAGTATATACTCTACGAGATAACTTATACCACCGGCACTACCAGCGGTATGCCGACACGATTTTACAACACTACCTATGATATGTTCATGCAATCCTGGATGTTCAGAATGGGTTGCAAAATTGGTTACCTGGAGCCTACTGACGTAGTGATGAACCTTTTCCCCTTCCATTTCATACCTCATATAGGATATTACAAGACGATGCATTTCGCGGCGGCCACTGGTATGACAATATGCTTCGGCTTCACCGGGGCCCAGCTTCCCGGCTTCCCATATAATATACACCGCCCAATGCAGCAGGCAATTGAAGACATCGAGAAAAAGAATGTCAACGTGTTCAGCGGGATCGGTTCCTACATTCGAAGGCTGATTATGGTTGCTGAAGAACAGGGCAGGGATTTCTCGCGTGTTAACAAAGTCCAGGCTCTGGGCGAGGCTGTCCCCAAGGGAATGAGGGACGATATGCGCAAGCGGCTGCAGAAAATGGGTGCTAAAGAGGTATTCATCACCAATGCCTTTGGCTTTACAGAATCGCAGACGGCTTTCCAGGAATGCCAAGAATTGGGAGGCGCCCACCAGGGTGTGCCTCAAATGTATTACTTCGAGGTAGTTGATGAAAAAGGCAAACGCAAGCCCGATGGTGAACCAGGCTTATTATGTATAACTCACCTTGATCGCCGTGGAACTTGCCTGTTGCGCTACCTTGTCGGCGATATAGTCGCCATTACAGACCAGCAATGCCCGCATTGCGGCAGAAACGATCAGAGAATCGTAACGACCGTTGGCAGCACCTACGGAACACGTACAAAAGAACTCCTCAAGGTAAAAGGAACTTTGATCAATCCGGAGATTATGCGTGATGCTGTTGCCAATACCGCCGGGGTAATCGAATACCAGTTCATTATCACCAAGGAAAAACTGGATGATCCATATTCCACGGATGTTATTAAGCTTCTTGTTGGTGCCGACAAGGGCGCAGACCAGAATAAACTCGAGGGTGAATTAAGGGATAAGGTCAGGAGGGCCGTTGAGATAACTCCCAAGGTGGAATTCGTACAACTCTCTGAAATATTTAACCCTGGTGATACCTTGAAGGCAACCCGTATTATTGACCAACGTCCCCAGGGTTAAATACAGGTGAATTGATAACAACGGTATCCCAGTTAAAGGGGAAAGCATAGCATGTCCCGCATGTCAATTCCGCAGTGGCATGATAGCGATGATACTCTGCATCCGTATGAAAACCCTGAATACTATGAGTGGTGGTGTTTCGATGCCAGGTTTGATAACGGCTACTCTTGCGTTGCCACTTTGCACCGGCGAAACCCGTCATTTGATGGAATACTAAAGTTATCGCCTTTTAGATAAATTAGACTTCCATTGGTAATACTTGTAAACCCGAAAAACTGCTGTAGCGGCCCGTTTGACTGAAGGGAAAACAGCAAAACCGGCCTCCAGAACACGGTTAAATGACTTTTCCGGCAATCTGTCATCTCTCGGCGCTGTGTTAGTGTTCATGACCAGGACGACCGGTTTGGGTGATAATTTAGCCCATTCAATGAGTGTATCCGTATGAATCTGATATTGAAAATCGCGCGGTGCAAACGGGTCCTGTTCAGGTGTGGTGTGAAGTAATATCAGGTCCACTCCATTCCAGCCTGCTACGGCGTTGAATGCCTCCCGTGCCTTATCTATCCCCAAGTAAGGATTAATATCAAGAGGGTTTTTGAATATATTCCCTGCATTCGTTTTATAAACCTTCATAAGGGCCTGCCTGAGCTCAACCGGCAATATCGGCATCTTCAGCCCGACCCTGCAGCAGTCGTCGGACGCCTGCACACACGACCCACCACCATGCCCTAAAACTAAGGTATTTAATCCCTTTATTTCCGGGCACCGCTGCAGCACGGTAACCACGTCGAACATCTCCTTAACGCTGTAAACCCTGATAGCGCCGGCCTGTCGCAGCAGCGTTTCCCAGATTAAGCCGGAGCCGGCGATAGAGCTGGTATGTGAAACGGCCGCCTGTGACCCCCCTTCAGTAGCTGCACACTTGAAGACAATCACCGGTTTCTCAGCTGCTGCCTTACCAAGTACCCGGAGCAGACGCGGCCCTTGGTTAGTACCTTCTATATCGGCAGTAATTATGTCAGTCTCGGCATCCTGGGTAAAATATTCCAGCAGGTCGCACTCGTTAATATCGGCAGCGTTGCCGTAGCTCACAACCTTGCTGAAATAAATGCCGCGCCGGTTAGCTTCTTTTATACCTAGGATACACTGGCCTCCGCTCTGGGACAAATAGCCTATTTTGCCTGCCGTGCGCGAGAAATCCAGGCCGAAAGCAAGGCGGGATTCAGGGCAGTAAATCCCCATGCAATTCGGGCCAATGATACGTATACCGTATGTTCTTGCGGTGTGTAAAATCTCCTGCTGAAGTTCCAACCCAACGTCGCCTTCAATCTCCCCGAACCCTGAAACGAAGAGGTTCATTACCCTGACCCCTTTTTTACCGCATTCCTCTACTAATTGCGGTACTTCGCGGTTGGGGATAGCTGTTATTACATAGTCCACCACCCCGGGGATATCCCCTATATTTTGGAAGACCTTTAGCCCACTGACCTCTCCTTCTCCTGACCCAACAGCATATAAAGGGCCTTTATATCCAAAATCTTGCAGTACCCTGATAAACTGGTTGCCTAACTTAAACCTTTTCTGCGCATCAGGGATAATGCCAACTACGGCAGTGGAACGCGGATGGAAGATATAGTCTAACCCTGCTTGGGTTCCCTCATGTCGTGACAATTCAATTGCCTCTTCAAAACGCTATGCGTGATAATTCTCGTGAAAGGCCTACAGTCCCAACTGTGCGGCCACGATCTCCCGGTGGAAATCAGCATCGCCATAGGCCAGTTCCCCGGCCTTGGCCCGCCGGAAATACAGGTGCATATCGTGATCCATAGTGAAACCGATAGCGCCGAATATCTGGTGCGCCAGCACGGCAACCCGTTTATATGCCTCGCTTGTCCAGGCCTTAGCCATTGATACTTCCATGTCCGAGGGAAGGCCTTCGCTTTCAGTCCAGGCAGCTTTGTACGTGATAAAGCGCGACCCGTCCACATCCGTTACCATGTTGGCGCAATAATGCTGGATGGCCTGGAAGCTGCCAATAGGGCGATTGAACTGGACCCTTTCCTTGGCATAGTTAACGGCCATATCTAGCGAGGCCTGCGCACCACCCACCATCTCCGCGCATTTGGCGACAGTGGCTTTCCTCAAAATAGACTTGATTATTGGCCAGCCGCTGTCTAATTTTCCCACCAGGCTCTTTTCGGGAACCTTGACATCCTCGAAAACAACCTCGCAGAGCTTATCCCTGCCCAGGGTTTTAAGCAGGGTAACACGCACGCCCGGGCTTTTCGCATCAACCAAGAAAATACTTATACCCTCCTCCGGATTAGAACTGCTCTTTGTACGCGCCGCAACAAGCATGAAATCAGCAATATTGGCATCCGGGACGAATAGCTTGGTACCGTTCAGCACATAATGATTACCTTTGTTTTTTGCTGCCGTTTCGATAGATTTCGGCAGATAAGTGCCGTCCAATTCCGTTAGAGCAAAGGTCATAACCATTTCCCCGCTGCATATCTTGCTGAGATATGACTGCTTCTGCTCATCGGAGCCCGCTTCCAAAAGCGTGAATCCTGATAATACGACTGTTGAAAAGAAAGGACCTGGAACAATGTTATAACCCATTTCATCCAGGAGAACGATCAAATCAAATAAGGTTCCCCCATTCCCCCCAAATTTCTCAGGAAAGGGCAATCCAATCCAGCCCAACTCCGCCATCTTCTTCCATAGATCCCTCGAAAAGCCAGTATCGCTTTCGTCCAATTCCCTGACCAGCTTCTTGGGACACTCCTTGCTTAGAAACTCACGCGCTGATTTTCTTAACATTTCCTGTTCTTCATTCAAGCCCAGATCCATCTTTGTACCTCCCGGTCATTATTTATAATAGTGAGTATATTCATCTATGCACGTTTTAATCCCAGGCCGCGTTGGGCCAGGATATTGCGCTGTATTTCCGATGTTCCAGCGCCGATCACCGCCGAGATGGAATCAAGATAGCCGACAGCAAATCTTCCTCTTATCGGCGCATGGCGGGAACCGGGCCATAATTGTGACTGTTGCCCCATGATCTCCATGCCGGCATCGGCCAGTTTCCTGCTGAGCAGCGTGGTTATCAGCTTTATTTCAGATGCTTCTATATTGGGGAAAAGGTTATTATCCATCATCCATGCAGTCTTATAGTAAAGCAAATACGCAATCTCGATCTCGGTTGCAAGCTGCGCAAGCTTAGACCTTACCCTGACATCTTCGCACAGTAATTTGCCGTTCCGCCTGGTATTGTGAGCATACTTCAGCAGGTCTTCGAACCTGCGTCGGAAACTTCCCATTGAGATCACCAGCCTTTCGAAATCCAGTGCCACCATCAGGTAATAAAAACCCATGTTCATGTCGCCTACTACATTCTTCCTCGGCACCCTGACGTTGTCAAAAAAAACCTCGTTAAACGAATGAAAGCCGTTTATATTTACAATCGGCCTGATAGTAATGCCCGGGGTCTTGTTATCCACGATAAATAAAGCAGTGCCCTTATATGGCGGGGCGGACATATCTGTCCTTGCCACCATCCAACCGCAATCCGATACGTGAGCCCCGCTGCTCCATATTTTCTGGCCGTTTACCACTAGGTCATCGCCATCTATAGTTGCCTTTGTCTGTATTGCAGCAAGGTCTGAACCGGCATTGGGTTCACTATAAGCCAGCCAGAATTTAAGATTACCTTTAACAATTCTTGGTATCCATTCCCGTTTCAGTTCTTCACTTCCAAAACGTAAGATGGTGGGTCCGGATATCAAGGCGGACACATCCATGCCCGGTGCACCGTGATAGCTAATCCTTTCAAAAAATATCGCCTGCTCTATGAAAGAATGCCCTCCACCCCCATATTCCTTAGGCCATGCCATAGTCAGCCAACCCCTCTCCCCCATTTTCTCCCGGAACTTCTCTACCGCCGGGTCGCGAACCTCAAACTCACCTATGGCACCGTAACCGCCCGGCCAGTAAAGATCCTTTTCTGCATAGCCGGGCGGCATCTCCTGGAGGATAAACTCTTCAACCTCGGCCCTGAATCTTTTTTCAGCTTCGCTAAAACGAAAGTCCATGATTATATCTGCGCTATATTATCAACATAACAGTCTTAAGTTATTTCCGTGGCAATCCGAGCCCGCGCATGGCGATAATGTTACGCTGTATCTCGTTTGTTCCTCCCCCAACACCTATTGACAGAGAAGCCAGGTAGCTCCTACACATTTCAGCTCTCGCTACCGCCCGGTGTGATCCGTAGGCCAGTTGGCCGTACTGACCCAGCACCTGCATGCCGGCATCTGATATCCTGCGCAGCAATTCGCTGCCAAAAATCATAGCTTGGGAGGACTCGTAATTGGAATGACCACCTTTGCTATAAATCCAGGCGATGCGGTAACAGAGCATGCGAGCTACCTCTATCTCGATAGCCATCTCCGCCATCAAATTACGCAGAATGGGATCTTTAGACAGCAGTTTACCTCCCCTCTTATTTGTTCTGGCATAGTTGACCATGTGGTCGAGCAGCAGTTTATTGACTGCAGCTGTCTGTACTCCCGAGCGTTCGAAGTCGAGTGCCATGGCAAGCTGAAACCAACCGTTATTTTTAACGCCAACCAGGCTGTCTTTGGGGATACGAACGTCATCGAAAAACACCTCGTTGAATGAATGGCAGCCAATCACGTTTATTAGCGGGCGTATCGTGATACCCGGGTTCTTCATGTCGACCACGAACATACTCATGTTGTGGTGCTTGGGGGCATCGGGGTCAGTTATAGCGCCCAGCCAGCAATAATCGGCATAATGAGCGTAACTGCACCATGTCTTCTGTCCATTGATAACATAAGTATCTCCCTGTTCAACGGCGCGTGTCTGAAGGGAAGCCAGGTCAGAACCTGCGTTGGGTTCGCTGTAGCCAAGACAAAATATAATATCGCCTTTAGCTATACGCGGTATGTAATCCTTTTTCTGCTGCTCGCTGCCGAAGTGCTGCAGCGCCATACCTACCCAGTTGACTGTAATTTCTGTTTCAATGCTGACCGGCGCGTCATGGTAAGTTAATTCTTCCGCAAGGATAAGGCGCTTGATATGTCCTAATCCTGCTCCACCTAATTCAACGGGGTAAGCCGGCGCCAGCCAACCCTTTGAGCCCAGGTTCCTCTGGAACTGGCGGGACAATTTCCACGACTCCTCTGTTTCCTGCCAGAATCCTGTCGGCAGTTCCCTCCAGCGAGGCGGTATCGCAGCTTTTAACCAGTCCTTTACCTCCTGTCGAAACGCCTCTTCTTCAGCAGTGAACTTGAAATCCATATCAGCAGCCTCCTTATATCTACATGCCCATGCTTTATGGTACACCAAATGGCGGATCCACAAACTACCCCAGTTTACCGGAAATTTTACCAAAATAAAAAAGGGTAATCAAGATTAATTAAGCAATCAATCAACATGGTTTAAAAGCTATGATATAAATACAAATATATTTTTTAATTTTTACAGAAAAGGTTATTTACATGATTGCATAATTGTTATAAAATAGGCGCAAATCGCTTCGTACCGAGGCAATGTAAGACAATATTCAATTGGAGGTTTGGGCAGCAGTGAAGCCAATTTGTGTATCCAGAGATGTCGTGGACAGTGCATCGGGAATTCAGCGTTAGCTTTCTCTCTATATATAGCTTCAATGACTTCACGAAGTACTTAAGTCTTTAACTTCGATGTGAAAAACAAAGTCCACCAAACACCATTAAATAAATAAGGAGAGCGGCATGCTATATTTTGAGGACTTCCAGGTAGGGCAGAAAGTTGTAACGAGAGGGCGGACGGTAACCGAGGCGGACATAACCATGTTCGCAGCCCTGAGTGGCGACTGGTACGGCATCCATGTCAATGAAGAGCTTGCCAAAAAAACAATCTTTGGGGGGCGTATCGCCCATGGCTTCCTCGTGCTTTCCATCGCATCCGGTTTTGTCACACCTTATGATATCGCCGTGATCGCTTTTTACGGCATGGACAAGGTCAGATTCACCGCACCCACAAAGTTGGGGGACACGATCCACCTGGTCACAGAGGTAATCGAGGTTCAGGATAAGGGCGACCTGGGCGTAGTCTCAAGTCAGTGGCATATCAAGAACCAGCGCGATGAGGACGTGGCCATCCTGATTACCAAGGTAGCAGTGGCGAAAAAGCCAAAGGGTTAAGCCATATTAAACGATTTTATTTGCTGACCGAAAAATGGCTATGCATGTGAACTGGTTTTCAAGGGTATACTTCCCGGCTGGAAAAGCGGAAACGGCAATTTCCCCGGGGTTGCTTTAAGTAAAGGCTGTGAAGGCTGGGTACATAGCCGCAGCATGCAAGGCTGAAGGGCAGCATTAAAGGCCAATAATTTAGAAAATTTATAGATAAAGGAGGCAAAAAAGAATGGCTGGCAGAGCTGGAATAGTGGCTGCTTCGATGACCAAGTTCGAAGCCGCCAAACCCTACCAACACTTGATGGACCTCGTGCTGGAGGTCACAGACAAAGTCGTCGAAGCCGCTGGTATCTCTCTTAAGGATGACGTGGAAGCCGTAATCAGCTGTTCTCAGGATCACTGGGACGGCAGGACAATATCTTCCATGCCTATACCTGATATCGTCTGCTCACACCTTAAAGATGAATCCAAGGTGGCAGGTGACGGAGCATATGCAGCGTTATACGGTGCGATGCACATACTGTCCGGAGACAACAAGCTTGTTCTCGTTGTCAGTCACTGTGCCGAATCGCACACTGACGGGACAATGATCGAGAACTGGTCAATCGATCATATTTTCCACCGCATGCTTGGATTGGATTACACGATTGGCGGAGCCATGCAGGCAAGGCGTTACATGGACAAATACAAGGTAACGCCGGAGCAATTTGCCAAAATAGTAGTTAAAAATAAGGGAAATGCCCGTAAGAACGTTTATGCGCAGGAAGCCATGGAACTCACGGTCGACCAGGTCCTCAAATCAAGGATGCTGGCCGATCCGATTACCGAACTCCAGAAAAAGCCGGTTTCCGACGGTGCCTGTGCCCTGATCATTGCCTCGGAAGAAGTGGCTAAGAAATTGACTCCAAACCCTGTGTGGATTACTGGGGCAGGGAATTGTTATGAATTCCATAACCCGGGTGACCGCGACCTGGCAGAATGTGATGCCCTGGTCAAAGCAGCTAAGAAAGCCTACAAAATGGCTGGAATAGGAAACCCGGCCAAAGACATCGATCTGGTAGAGCTTTCAGAGAACTACGCGTACCAGGAAATGCTCTGGACCGAGGGGTTGGGTCTTTGCGGCAAGGGTGATGGTGGAAAACTGATAGACAGCGGTAAGACACAGATTAAGGGTGAACTGCCTGTGAACCCCTCAGGCGGACTTTTGTCGGGCATACCGGTGACGGTAGCGGGGATGACTAGGGTGGCCGAGGCGGTCTGGCAGCTGCAGGGCAAGGCCGGAGAGCACCAGGTGCAGGGCGCCAAGCGTGCCGTTGTCCACGGTTGCGATGGTCTTTGCGGCCAGATGCACTGTGTACTCGTTCTCGAAAAGGGAGGTAAATAGAATGTCAAACAGGGTTGCAATCGTTGGAATCGGCCAGACGACGCACAGCGGCCGACGACCGTATGTCAATGACGGCGAGCTGATTTACGACGCTGTCACCAAGGCCCTGGCGGACGCTGACCTCAGCATAAATGATATGGAGTCCGTGATGCTGGGCAACATGGACCTCTTCGAGGGGCATTCCCTGAACGATGCCATGCTGAACCTGTACAGTGGGGCAGCCGGGAAGCCCGGATTTAAGATGAATACCGGTGGCACAGTCGGAAGCATGATGGCCATACAGGGCTGGTATCATATTGCTTCTGGTTTATACGATCTCTGCCTGGTGATAGGCTGGGAGAAGCATGATGAGGGACCTGCCACCCCTGCCATATCAACCATCACCGATCCCGCAGTGGACCGGCCGTTCCTTGTAGGCGCCATAGGCGGCCTGGCAACGGTTTCAGTGGCCTACATGCAGCGGAGCGGCTGTAAACTGGAGCATGCCGCTATGGTACGCGCTAATGCATCTCAGGCCGCGGCAAGGAACCCCAACGCACATATGCGTGAAATATACAGCGTCGAAGACGTGATGAAAGCCAGGATGGTGATGTACCCGCTGAACCTGCTGATGTGCTGTCCCACCAGCCTCGGGGCGTGCGCACTGGTACTCGCCAGCGAGAGCAAGGCCAAGAAGATCAGCAAGAAGCCGGTCTGGATGAAGGACCACGTGACGGTCCACGTAGAGTACGGCGGCGCCCAATTTGGCATCGGCGAGAAGCGCTGGACCTCCCATATGGAGGCTGGTGCGAAGCTGTTTAAGCGTAACAATATCACTAAGCCAATGAAAGAAACACAGGTATTTGAGATGTACGATCCCTTCGCCTTTGCCATCCCAATGTGGCTGGAAGACTTCCTTATCTGCGAACCAAGCGAAGGATGGAAGCTTATTGAGAAAGGCGCACTTAAGCTGGAAGGGGAATACCCTGTCAGTCCATCCGGCGGCGTTCTTTGCACCAACTCTATCGGCGATTCCGCTTTGCTGAGGGTAGCCGAGGCTGCCCTGCAGATCAGGGGAGATGCGGGAGAACACCAGGTAACACGCGAAGTTAAGCAAGCGCTGGCCAGCGGCTTCGGCGGCTCATTCTGGTCCGACCTGCTCCTGCTGAGCAAGACCATGGATTAACTGGAGGTAATATAGATATGAAACCAAAAGTGCAAGAAGAATTGATATATCTGGATATGACGCTTAAACTCCCCTTCAAGTGGCGGACCGGGGAAACTATGGGCGAGTTTTTCAGGGAACTCAAAGAAAACGGTATCCTGTATGCCAACCAGTGCCCGACGTGCGGCCGGGCTTTTTGCCTGCCGAAAACAGTTTGCACCAGGGACCATACGAGGTGCACGGAAAGATCAAAATGGATACCGGTTGGGCCTAAGGGAACCTTGGTAACCTTTTTTATGGCCGAGCAATCATTCCTGCTCCCGACAACCGGCGAGATGTTGAAAATTCCGTTCGCCGTGGGCATTATTCTGCTTGATGGCGCCATGGTCACCCTCCAACACCAATTGGAGGAAACAGATACTGAAAAGATCAAGCCCTTCATGAGGGTTGAAGCGGTCATCAAGCCCAAAGAAGAGCGCAAAGGCAATATTTACGATATAGTGCATTTCAAGACCATCAACGAGTAATAAAGAAGAGATAGGAAGGAAATAACTATGGAAGCAGTAAAAAAAGAGCCCGTCCTGTTTGAAGGCTACGTCATAATGCCTTATAAATACTCAGTTGGCTCGCTGGCCAGCAAGTTCTTCATTAAAATCAGGGACAGCAAGGTTTTAAGCGGCGCCAAATGCCCTAAATGCCATATGGTCAACTTCCCGCCCAGGTCGGTGTGCCCGAAGTGCTTCAGCAAGGTGGAAGAGCTTGTTGAGTTAAGCGGAAAGGGTAAGCTTGAAACATTCACCATAGTACACTACGAGTCATCGGTACAGGCGGTGAAACCGCCTTATGCTATCGGTGTGATAAAGTTGGAAGGCGCTGATACGGCGATAACCCATTTCATCGGCGGTGTGGATTATAAGGATATTAAGCCAGGCATGAAACTGGAGCCCGTTTTCAAGGCAAAACGTAACGCCAATATCCTTGATATCGAATACTTCCAACCGGCATAAATTCATCAAGCTTTGGTGACGCACCCGCTCCCGGGTCTTCCAGGAGCGGGTAATCATGGAGGCAGTTACTATTTAGAGGAGGTATGTATGGAAAACAAGGTCATCATCACAGCAGCATTGGCAGGGTCGGCAACATTCAAATCGAATAACCCGGCAACGCCATATTCACCCAAGGAGTTTGCTGACGAAGCAGAAAAGTGTTTTAAAGCTGGGGCGTCCATGGTGCATATCCATGGACGCGATGAAGCTCTGGGCGGTTTTCACACTTCGGAGGTAGAAAAGGTTAAAGCAGTTTACGACGCTATCAAGCAGCGCGTCCCCGATCTTATCATCCAGGTCACAACCTCTGTCGGGTTCCCGTGCCAGGTCGGGCCATTCCCTGAATCTGATTGCGTCAACCTTATCAATGACCTGATCAAACTAAATATGGAATCCAGGATAAGGTCAATCAAGGCCCTTAAGCCTGAGAGCGCTTCGCTGAATACTAATACCATGAATTTCAGCGTGCTTGACCGCAAAACCGGGCAAATATTGATAGATAACGTTTTTGTGAACTCCTTTGGCATGCTCCAGGATTTCGGCAAAACCATGGAAGAGATGGGTTGCAGGCCGGAAGCTGAACTTTACGATATAGGCGGCCTGGATAATTGGCTGCTGATAGCGAAGCAGGATATATTTCGTAAGCCTTACAACTTCAATTTCGTTTGGGGCGTAGCAGGGGGCCAAAAGTTCAGGACTGACGTATTTGTTGCGATGGTCCATGCACTGCCGCCTGACTCGAACTTCACTACCTGTGCTGTCGGTACGGAGCAATACCCGGCAATTATGCAGTCTTGCCTTATGGGTGGACACATGCGCGTCGGACTTGAGGATAATACCAGAATGCCCGACGGCGAACTGGCAAAAGGCAGCTATGAACAGGTAGAGGTAGCGGTCAAAATCGCCTCCTGTCTCGGCAGGGAACCGGCAAATCCAGCCGAAGCCCGGAAGATCCTCGGTATAACTAAAAAATAACCTTAGCATCACTTTAATACAGGTAAATTACAATCTGGCAGGTGACAGAAATTCTGATCAAACCTGTTTAGGTTGACTTACATCTCAAAGGAATTAAGGAGAGTCAGATGGAAGTTTTACATGAAGGCCTGGGTGAACTGGTCGGCTGGCATGACCCGGATGAGAACCGCGAGTTCGTCTTGCACAATAAGTCCCGCGAGCTCAAGGATAAAACCATGACCGCCAGCGAGGCCGTGGCAAGCTTTGTTAAGAACGGTGACTTTATCGCCAGCGGCGGCTTTGGCCACATTCGTGTTTCCATGAATATCGTCTATGAAATCATACGCCAGCGCAAGCACGACCTGACCATGGCCGGCAAGACGGCTGTACATGACCTGGATTTATTGGTTGGCAACGGATGCGTCAACAAGGTCGAGGTCGCTTACAGCTTCGGGCACGAGGTAAGAGGACTTTCTCCTGCCAGCCGGCGGATGGTGGAATCCGGCAAGTGCGAAGTAATCGGGGAAATCAGCAATGCCGGTTATCAATGGAGGTTCCTGGCTGGGATGATGGGCATCCCCTTTATCCCCAGCCGCAACCTGCTCGGCACCGATACCGGCAAATACAGCTCCTGCAAGGTTGTCAAAGATCCCTTCAGCGGCAAACCTATCAACCTGATTCCGGCAGCATATCCTGACGTTGCATTTATACACGTACACCGCTGTGATATCTATGGGAATTGCCAGATAGACGGCATCATGATTGAGGATTTCGAACTGGCACGCTGCGCCCGTAAGCTCATTATCACAACTGAGGAAATAATTGATAACGAGGTCATCCGGCGTGAACCATGGCGTACTGTTATACCTTTTTACGTGGTGGATGGTGTAGTCGAGCAACCCTTCGGATCGCATCCCTGCGAACTGCACGGCAAGTACTTTTTTGATGAAGAACACATAGCTGAATGGCTTTCTCTGTCAAAGACCGACGCAGGGGTCCAGGATTATGCCAAAAAATACATTTACAGTGTCAGCGATTTCAATGAATACCTTGAGCTTTGCGGCGGAATCAATAAAATTGAGTTTCTGGTTAAACGAGAGGCTATGCGGGTTCCCCTGGTAACGCCCTGGAGGAAGTGAATCCTATAAAGAGTAACTCCAAATTATTAGGGGGCATGAACAAGAATGGAAAATAACACTGCGGCGAAATATAACATGCGTGAATTCCTGGCATTCACAGGGTCAAACCTGCTGGAGGACGGGAAATCAGTTTTTGTTGGAACAGGGCTTCCCATGATAGCGGGTATTCTGGCGCAAAAAACGCATGCCCCGCACCTTCTCATCGTATTTGAAGCGGGAGGCGTCGGCCCGATATTGCCTGAACTTCCCATCTCCGTCGGGCAGGCGCTCACATGTTACCGCGGAATAGCTGCCACCAGCATGCATGATGTTATGTCGGCAGGCCAGGCAGGATATATCGACTATGGTTTCCTGGGCGGCGCTCAGGTCGATATGTACGGTAATATAAACACGACCTGCATAGGAGACCATGCAATGCCCAAAGTACGCTTGCCGGGCAGCGGAGGAGCTAACGATATTGCATCCTTTACTCATAAAACCATAATTATCGTCGGCAGCCAGTCTAAACGCACATTCGTCAACAAGGTCGACTTTCTGACTACGCCAGGCTACCTGAGCGGCCCGGGTGCAAGGGAAAAGGCAGGCTTACCACTGGCGACCGGGCCTTACCGCGTGATAACCCAATTGGCGGTGTATGGTTTCGATGATAAAACCAAGGGCATGAAACTGATTTCCCTCCATCCCGGTGTGAGTTTAGAAGAAGTCAGGGACAACTCAAGTTTCGACATCATAATTCCCGAAAAATACGGCACAAGCCCGGTCCCAACTGAAAGGGATCTGGAGATTTTGCGTAAAGACATCGATCCGACAGGCATGCTAATAGGAAAATAAAATGAATCCGCCAGGGCAAAAGCGGACTTCATTAAGAAACGTCATGGTGCAATACTAAAAGAAGCTGATAAGCCTAAGAAATCCGGGCCCTAACCGTAAATAATATTTATGAGAGGTATCAAATGATCGTATTGAAAGAAGGTAACCTTCGTATACCCAAGTGGAACAGAAAAGTATTCGCGGTCGCCGGCGGACTGGTTAATTACAAGAAATTCTGCCCCGAGATGAAATTGGAAGAGCAGGTAATGGTAGCATTCCGTCAGATGCTCGAGCAAAACAACCTGAAAATGTCCCCGGTAGAAGTAAAAGGCTTAATTAATTTAATTACAGCGGGCTGTTTTGCCGACCACTTTCAGGACCAATTGCTTTGCGAAGCCAAGGTGACCGATTATCTAGGCCTCGATCCAATGTTCGATATCGGCATAAAGACCGGCGGCGCCACCGGCGGCTCTACCATACTCACAGCGGCCATGGGCATTGCCAGCGGCTATGCAGATGTGGCTCTGGCAGTCGGATGGGAACGCATGTCGGAGGTCGATACCAGGATGGGTAATTATTATATTTCAACCGCAGCCTGCAAAGATTTTGAGACACGCCTCGGGCGAATATATTCTTCATATTACGCCCCGATGGCAGTCCGTTTCTCTCAAATGTACAACTTGAGCGAACAGACCAGGGCCAAGGTAGCCGTAAAGAACCACCTTTATGGTTATTACTCACCATATGCCCAGCAGCCGGGAAAGTATACCGTTGAGGAAGTCTTAGCCAGCCCGATGTCAACCTATCCCTTGCGATTCCTTGAATGCTGCGCCATGACCGACGGCGCCGCATGCATGCTGCTTTGCGATGAAAAAACCGCCTATAAGTTGAGCGACAAGCCAGTCGAACTCAATATCGCCGGCGGCAGCCATACGTTGAGGGTGGCCGATCGCAGAGATATGGACATTCCTTTGCTCCCGAACGAAGATCCAGGATTATATGATGGCATGCGCAAGAAAGAAGGAACGCGCTGGCCGGGTTTCGAAAGTTTTGCAGCTTCCCGTTTTGCCGCATATTTCGCATACCGCATGGCCGGAATCAAGGACCCACTGGAAGAGCTTGACCTTATTGAGACCCATGACGCATTTACTATCAGCGATATCCAGACATACGGCGATATCGGCATGAGACCGTATGGCAGGGAAGCCGAGTATATCGAGTCCGGAGACGCTTACTTCGGCGGCAAATGCCCGGCTAATCTCTCCGGTGGCTTGATCGGCACAATGCACGCAGTGGGCGCTACCGGCATCTTCCAGGGCGTGGAATGCCTGTGGCAGATACAGGGCAAATATGACCAATTCCACGGCGATACAAAGATATGGAAATCCTTTGGCAAAGAGAAACCGAAGGATTGGAAGAGTCTACAGGTCCCCAATGCTAAGCAGGCAGCCTGGGTTTCACATGCTGGCGTAGGTTCACATGTAACCGTCGGCGTCCTCAAGAAGGCTTTTTAAAGGAGAAGATAATGTTAGAAGAACTTAAGACCAAGTATGTCGGCACTCCACTGGAAATAATGGAAGATGACGTAGCAATGGTAGTATATACACCCAGGAGCGTAGTCCACCGCCATACCTACGGGAAACTTTCACCATTTTTCAGGGCTTTGAAGAAAGGTAAACTCATGGCTACCAAGTGCGTCAATCCCGAATGTCCTGAGAAAAGGATGTGGTTGCCGCCTAGGGCAGATTGCCCGGACTGCAACCAGCCTATGGATTGGGTTGAAATGCCCCAGCCAATAATAGGGACAATCCACACGTTTGCAGAAATAGTTTATCCAGGAGCCGGTATCGAGCTCGAAACCCCTTACTACCAGATAGATGTTGAACTGCCCGGGGTCTGCACCATATTCAAAGGTTACTTGACATCCGGTACGGCGAAAATAGGTATGAAGGTCAAGGCTGGCTTCAACACGAAGAATCCATCCAACACCATACTGGATATTTACTGGGACCCTGTAAAATAAACCTCTCGAGGGTAGGGAGGTAGTATGGATTTTGATCTGACCGAGGAGCAGAACTTAACGCGCCAAGCGGTGCGCGATTTCGCCGAAAATGAGATAGCTCCGATTGCACACGAGTTGGACGAGAAGGAGGAGTTCTCCGCAGACCTCACACGGAGGATGGCTGAATTGGGACTTTTGGGCTGTTTCGTACCGGAAAAATATGGCGGCTCAAATATGGGATATATCAGTTATATCATCGCAGTGGAAGAGTTGGCCAGGATCGATGGCTCGCAGGCCGCCACTATTGCTGCAGGCAACTCGTTGGGTATCGGCCCTATATACTACTTCGGTAGTGAGAAACAGAAGAAGGAATGGCTGCCCAGACTTTGTGCAGGTGAGATTCTGGCAGGGTTTGGGCTTACAGAGCCTGAAGCGGGCTCCGATGCTGGCAGTTCAAAGACCCGTGCCGAAAGAAAAGGCCATAATTGGATTATTAATGGCAGTAAAATATTTATCACTAATTCAGCGTGTTCCATGACCGGAGTTGTCGTGGTGCAAGCGGTTACTGGTGCACAAGCTGACGGCAAGCCTGAGATCAGTTGCATCATAGTTCCAGCAAACGCATCCGGTTTCACTGCAAAAGCAATGAAGGGCAAGATGATGTGGCGGGCATCAAATACCGGCGAACTGTTTTTTGATAACTGCACTGTGCCTGCGGGCAACCTTCTTGGGAAGCAGGGGGATGGCTTCCACCAGATGCTGTCAACGCTGGATGGTGGCAGGTTGAGCATAGCTGCCATGGGATTGGGTGGAGCACAGGGAGCATTTGATGTGGCGCTAGAATATGCTAATAAGCGCATCCAGTTCGGCAGGCCTATCAGTTCTTTCCAGGTTAATGCCTTCAAGCTCGCTGATATGGCGATTGAGATCGAGTTGGCCCGAAACCTTTTGTACAAAGCATGCTGGCTGCGTGAGAAGGGACGAACTTTTACTAAGGAGGCAGCTATGGCAAAGCTGTATTGCTCAGAGGTTATGCATCGCTGCGTTCACCATGCGGTACAGCTCCACGGTGGATATGGTTTGATGAAAGATTTCAGGGTGGAGAGGTTGTATCGGGATCAACGCCTGCTGGAGATTGGTGAGGGAACCTCGGAGATACAACGCATCGTGATCGCTCGCCACATTGGTGTTGCAGGTAGGGCAATTTAGGAGGAAAGACAATATGAAGAAGAAAACTGCTAAGTCAATCTTGACCGTGGAAAGGGAAGGCACGTGCAGAAGCAAGGAGGATGAATCCGAAGACTTATTGACAGCACCCGCACACACGGGACCGGTAAAAACTGGTAAACGCACCGGAAGCTCCCTCGGCCAGCGCATTAAAACTGCGCGCGAGGATCGCGGACTAACCCTCAAAGATATCAGCAGCCGCATCGGTATAACTGAGAAGACGTTAAAGCTCATAGAATCTGATGATTTGACTCCCCCATTGGGTCAGCTTATCAAGCTGGGTAAGGCACTAGATATGAAGATGGGGTATTTTATATCACCGGGTGTAGATAAACCAATGGCAGTGGTGCGGCGGTACCAGCGGCGCCCCATCGCTCGCCATGGGGAGAAGAGGAGTGCCAAATTTGGTTATACGTATGAATCGCTGGCACCGGAAAAGGCCAATCGTGCTATGGAGCCATTCATAGTTACGTTATTACCCACAGATGCAGATGAATCGTCAATTCACGATGGGCAGGAATTCATCTTTGTGCTCGATGGCAAAATCAAGGTGCAGGTGGGTAATCATGTCGAGCTGCTGAGTTCGGGTGATGCCGTTTATTACGATTCCAATCGGCCGCATGTGGTCAAGGCTGGCAGTCAGAAGCAGGCAACCATCCTAGCAGTCATCTATACCGAATCGAAATAGGTTCATAGACAATAAAGCTACATGTATGAAGGATCGTAGCGTTTGCTTACTTACGATTGAAGATTGAGCTACTTGTCCCTATGGGATAATTATGAAATCTTATACGTCTTGACTCCCAATCAAACGCTGCAAATAAACTGCTATATCGATAATCCATCCGCTGGCCTTACTCACGAACAATTATTTCCCAATTATACGCCGATTTCACCCCACCCTCGTAATTTAGTCCAATGTACAATTAGGGTCTTCCGGTTGGTAAGAAGGAGGACTCAACATGACTCGTCGCAAGTCATAGGGATGTCTATGTGGCCATGTATACGATTATTCTGTGCCAGTCTTTATTTCAATCTAATGCCAGTCACCATTGGACGAACATAGGAACGTCTACGTGGCCATATAGCTACAAAATAACCATAAAACAGCAACAATGAACCTCTGCCCGTGCAGTTAGCTGGTTATATTTTTCAGAAGTGGTGGTTCTTGAGAGGTAGGTAAAATGGATAGAAACCAACTTCATTAATTACAATGATTGAACGTGAGATTGCGCTGGTGAAAAGCAGCTTCTCAAATCAAAATAATCCGATGCCTCTCTTGTAGGGCAATGGCACGCAGTGGTAGCCAACAGAAATATAATCCCTGATTTCTCGTATTAAACTGAGGCTCAGGCGGTTGGCTATGATATAATATCTTCATAAGCGCATATTTGCTTACTTGGTAGATTGAGGAGGTAGAAAATGGAGAACCCGTACAGCGGAAAACCATGGCTTAAGCACTACGATAAGCATGTCCCGGAAAAGCTCAAGTACCCCAAAAAGTTGTACTCAGAAGTATTCCGGGAAACCATGGGCAAGGTGAAGGACCGGGTGGCTGTCTACTACGCTGGGGCGCCCATAACTTTTGCCGAACTGGATACCATGTCCAACAGGTTCGCAAATTTCCTCAGGGAGAAGGGACTTAAGCCGGGCGACGTGGTGGGTGTACACTTGCCCAACGTACCGGCGTATTACATCTCTATCCTGGGGATATTGAAGGTGGGGTGCGTACTCACAGGCGTCAGCCCCCTGCTCACGCAGAGGGAGTTGGAATACCAGTTGAACGATTCCGGCGCCAGGACCCTGGTGGCCATGGACCTGTTGTGGGGCAACGTCAGCCCAATAATCGCTAATACCGGCGTTAAACTGGTGGCCATGGTTGGCATTGCAGATTTTCTGCCCACCGATAAGCCCTCTGCGCCGGGCGCCCTGCCCTCACTACCTGGCATAAATATCGAACACTACATGGATATCGTCAAAAATTACCCTGCAACTCAACCTGAATTACGGATGGATCCCGGTGCCAGCTGCCTGATGCAGTATACGGGGGGTACCACAGGGCCATCCAAGGGTGCGACCCTGACGCACAACAATATGGTGCACCACATCTTGCAGATCACAACCTGGGTGGACATCGAGATGGGATCTACCACGGTGCTGTCGGCGTTCCCTCTTTTCCACCAGGCTGGACTTGCACTGGGCATGTGGAGCATGGCCCTGGGTCTCGCGCAGGTGGCGGTTGCCAACCCCAGGGACATCGCGGGCGTTATCAACCTGATAAAGGCTCATAAGCCCACCATCCTGGTCAATGTGCCCACCATATATGTCGAGCTGTCCCGGCAGCCGGCTTTCAAGGAGATCGATTTCTCGAACCTCGATTGGTGCCTGAGCGGTGCGGCCCCATTCCCTCCAGAAAATATCAAGGAGCTTGAATCCATTGTAGGAAAAGGCAAAATAATCGAGGTGCTGGGCATGACAGAGACCAGCCCCATAACGACGGCTTTACCGCGCTACGGTATGAAAAAAGCCGGATCGATCGGCATTCCTCTCTGCGACACCGAGATAAAGGTGGTTGACCCCGTAACTAAGGAGATAGTGCCACAGGGAGAGTCGGGCGAACTGGTGGCCCGCGGCCCGCAGGTTTTTACCAAGGGGTATCATAATAAGCCCGAGGAAACCGCAAACACCCTGCGCGATGGGTGGATTTATACCGGTGATATCGTGCGCATGGACGAGGACGGTTATTTCTGGATGGTCGACAGGCTCAAGGACATGGTCAATGTATCAGGGTTCAAGGTCTTCACCCGCGAGTTGGACGATATCATCGCGGCACATCCCGATGTAGCCATGGCCGCGACTGTAGGCATACCCGATCCCAACCGCCCCGGTTCCGAACTGGTGGCCACCGCCGTGGTGCTGAAGCCGGGCATAGAGAAGAGCGCTACGACCAGCGCCAGTATAATAGAGTTCGTTAAGGTGCGCGAGGCGGCTTATAAGATACCTAAGAAGCTTGTCTTTATGGACCAGCTGCCCACGAGCTCTGTAGGGAAGGTCCTCAAACGTGAGCTTCGAGATATACTGCAGAAGTAAATCGCCGAATAAATGAAGGGACGGGTCATTTGACCTATCCCACCCATCATAACCATAAAGTAGCAATAATGAACTGCTGCCCATGCAGAATGTAGTTACAATAATTGAACGTGAGATTACGCTTGTGAGAAGCGGCTTCTGAACGAAACATCCCTCAAAAATTCAAAGTGAGTCCGGGTCCGAAATGGTATTGACATCCTGTGGGACTGCGTCTAGCATTGTTTTGATAATTATGGGAAAAGGCCGGGAATGGGTGGCTGGCTAAATTATTAAGGAGGCCGATATGGCAGAGAAGAGCAGGATGCTGATCAAGGGTGGAACACTGGTCACGATGGACCCCACACGGGGCGTATTGAAAAACGCTTCCATATTCATCGAGGACGGGATAATCATGAGCATTGGGCCCAACCTCGCCATTGAGGACGCCGAAGTGATTGATGCGCAGAGCATGATTATCATGCCGGGCTTTGTCGACTGTCACCGCCATATGTGGCAGTCCCAACTCAGGGCCATCACAGCAAATTGGAGTCTGTACGATTATTCTGCGCGGATCAGGAGCGTGTATAGCTCCTTCTACGATGCGGATGACGCCTATCTCGGCACCTATGCGGGTTTCTTGGAGGCGTTGAACGCCGGCGTGACAACCATAGTCGACCACTCTCACATCATGAATACGCCCGAGCATGCGGACGAGGTTGTGCGGGCCTTTACAGAGTCGGGCATGCGGGGCATCTTATGCTATGGTATGTACGGCAATGCAAAGCCGGAGGAGAGACTGACACCGGCAGTCCTGATGAGCCCGAAGTGGCATTATGACGACGCCAGGCGCATTAAGACAAAATATTTCAATTCCGCCGTTGGCCACGTGCAAATGGGCATAGCGCTGACCGAGGCCGACTTCTTCCCTATGGAGCTCTCGCAGAGAGAGTTGGGATTTGCCAGGGAGATCGGTGCCAAGCGGATTAGCGCTCACGTTGGTATGGGAGCCCAGAACAAGTGGACACGGTACATAGAGAGGCTGAATCGGGCAGGGCTAATGGGTGAGGATATACTTTTTATACACGGCTGGAGCCTGACTGACTATGAGCTTAAGCTTTGCGCCAAATACGGCGCGGCCGTAATCAATACGCCGGAGACAGAGTTGCAGATGGGAATGGGTTACCCGGTCACCTGGAGGCTGCTCTCCTTCGGCGGGCGCACGGGCATTGGTATAGATATTGTCTCAAACCAGAGCGCAGACATGTTTACGCAGATACGTTTGAACATGGGCATCCAGCGAGCGCTGCAGAACGATGCTTTGTATAAAGCCGGAAGGATGCCGAAGGTAATCACCCCCACGACCCTGCAGTTGCTCGAGATAGCCACTATCAAGGGTGCCGAAGCGATAGGGCTAGATAAAAATACAGGAAGTCTGACCCCGGGCAAGGAAGCAGACCTAATCATGCTGAGAACGGACGACATAAATATGTTCCCTGTGAACAACCCTGTAAACTCGATCATAATGGCGGCCAACGTAGGCAATATCGATACGGTGATGATTAGGGGTCGCGTGTTGAAAAAGAACGGTAAACTGGTGGGGGTGGATATAAAAAACGTCATGGAAAAGCTGCTAAAATCCCAGGAGAAGATTATTGCAGGTGGTGCGATGAAGGGATTCGCACAGGGTGAAGCCATTATGAACAACGTTTTCCCGCTGAACGCCGGCATGGCCTTTATGGTGTGGCTGGCAGCCATGGTGGTACGTTCACCCTTCAAGAAACTGCAGGACGCTTTCATCGAGCGGGCAACCCGCATGGTGCCATAAATACTCTTAATCACCCTTACCCTGACCCCTTTATCTCGAGTGCCATGATAGCGTGCTCGTGTGGAATGTGGTTACAACAATTGGTGACGATGTCCAGTTCGAGAGGTTCAGGGCAGGAGAGGACTTTAGTAATCGACTGGCAGACATTACCGACGCTTAGTATAGCGCACACTATCACGAGATGGTGTCGGGTTAATATCAGCTTAAATTCATATGAAATCAATGCCCGATCGCCAGCAACTGTTCCGAATGACAAGCCAGGAGCGACCGCCCAGGTCAAAATAACTGGCTGAAGTTCAAGGGTTTTGACCCCGATAGAGTAGGCAGGATACACTCTAACTGTGGTAGGTGTGACAGAGAAAGGTCATTTTAAAGTAGTGTTGGCATGACACGGCTCATGTACATGGGAAACCAGAAATATGGGATTGCCATGACGGGAAAGTGATTTGATATTATCATGGAAAAGAAAGGCAGTGGAAAATGAGTGAGCCAGCCAGGAACGCTGAAAAGCCAAACACTTCGGTAGCCAATCCTACTTTTGCAGCGGCTACGGAAGCTGTATATCCGCAAAGGAAATGCGGGAGGTAATATGAAATATTTCTGGCGATTCCCAATCCTGTTACTCGTTCTTATTTTGGTTGCAGCTTGCTCGGTGCCTGCGTCAACCCCATCCCTGACAACCCGGCAGCAACAGAAGGCCAGCACCCCGCCTGTGGAGTCAAGTCAGCTCGCTCTCTTAAGCGATAAGATCAAGCACATCGTTATCATTATGCAAGAGAATCGCTCGTTCGATGAGTACTTCGGCACTTATCCAGGCGCGGATGGTATTCCAATGCAGAACGGTGTGCCGACCGTCTGTGCAGTTGATCCAGAGACAGGCGAGTGCGTTAGGCCATATCATAATCCCAAAGATGTCAATGCTGGTGGTCCGCATGCAGCGGCCGCGGCCACCGCTGATATTGATGGAGGCAGGATGGATGGCTTTATCCGTACATTCCGTAGCGCCCAGAAAGCCTGTACCAATCCGGATACCCCAGGCTGTGCCAGAAGCGAAACGCCCGATGTAATGGGCTGGCACGACGCTCGCGAGATTCCGAATTACTGGGCCTATGCGCAGAACTTTACCATTCAGGATCAAATGTTTGAGCCCAATGCATCATGGAGCTTGCCTGCTCACCTCTTCATGGTCTCGGCCTGGTCGGCCAGGTGCTCAAGGCCTGGCGACCCATCAAGCTGCGTAAATGCCCTGAATGGTCCTAGTGGACTAAACGTTTCTAAAAACGATTACGCATGGACGGACCTGACTTATCTATTGCACAAGGCGGGCGTCTCATGGGCCTACTACCTCAGCGAAGGCGATGAACCGGACTGTGAAGACGATGCCATGTTTTGTCCACGAACCAAGCAAAGTCAGAATGTTCCGGGAATCTGGAATCCACTCCCGGCTTTTGATACGGTAAAACAAGATAATCAGCTGGCAAACGTTCAGATAGTAGCCAATTACTTTACTGCGGCCAAGAGCGGAACACTTCCTGCAGTATCGTGGATTGTGCCCGAGAACAGTGTAAGTGAGCATCCCCCTGCCAAGATAAGCGTTGGTCAATCATATGTTACGACACTGATCAACGCGGCAATGCAAGGTCCCGATTGGGATAGCACCGCAATTTTCCTTTCCTGGGACGACTGGGGAGGATTCTATGACCATGTTGTTCCACCGAAAGTCGATGAAAACGGCTACGGCTTGCGCGTTCCAGGTCTGGTCGTAAGTCCCTATGCAAAGAAGGGATACATTGACCATCAGACGCTTTCGTTCGATGCGTATCTTAAATTTATAGAAGATGTGTTTCTGAACGGGCAGCGCATCGATCCAAGGACAGATGGGCGCCCCGACCCGCGCCCAGACGTACGCGAAAATGCACCGCAACTTGGCAATTTAATGTACGATTTCGACTTTTCGCAATCGCCCCTGGCTCCGCTGATTCTGCCGACTTCACCTGAGCCCGGTCCTGCATCCATCCCTGGGACCTAGAATCGTAACTTGTTGATAACCTAATGCGAAAAGAATATTATATATTTTTAATTGCAACCACTTCTTTACTGCTATTTGCCAGCCTGATAGCCTACTGGCTGTGGCAGTCCATCGACCCTACTACCTAAAATTACAGTTTTAGCCCCTTTGCAACTAACCGTCCCAGCTGCGCATCGGCTGTGGTCAGGTTTTCAATTACCCGCTTTTGGATTTGCCTACTAATAGGCGTCAGATCAGCCACCAGATTGTCCACCATGTGCTCCTGATCGTTCTTGCCAAGCGTGCGATACCTTTCCCCTGCCTGGGCGAAATCATTGGTCAGCTTGATCTTCTGCTTAACGACTTCACCTTCAAGTTTGTACGTGTGCGGCTTACCCTCCTCGGCTGCTTCCGCCGGCATGCCTCCGCTAAGGGTATTCGGCTCATAATTCACCGGGCCGCTGAAGTGTCTGGTCTGCATTGCGCCGTCACGCTGATTGTTATCCACAGGCGCCAGGGGCTTATTGACAGTCAGTTGAAGATAATTCGCCCCGAGACGATGACGTTGTGTATCGGCGTACGAGAACGTCCTGCCCTGCAGCAATTTATCGGCCGAGAATTCGATCCCGGGCACGAGGCTGGCCGGGCAAAAAGCCGCCTGCTCCACTTCCGTAAAAAAGTTATCAGGATTGCGGTCCAATATCATCTTGCCTACCGGCATCAGCGGAAATTTATTCTCCGGCCACGTCTTGGTCGGGTCCAGTGGATCGAAATCCTGCTTTAGCTCATCGGCAATATTCATTAACTGTACCTTCAACTCGTACTCGACCTTTCCCCCTTTGGCGATGGCGTCATGCAAGTCGCGGGTCAGAAAATCGGGGTCAGTCCCTGCCAGGCGCGTCGCCTCATGACGATCAAGAGTCCTAACGCCCAGTTTCGGCTTCCAGTGATATTTAACATATATTGCCTTGCCGCGCAGGTTTACCCAGACATAAGTATTGACGCCAAAACCCTCCTGCATCCTGTAGCTTCTCGGTGTGCCGCGATCAGAGAAAAGCCAGGTAATCATATGGGTTGATTCCGGAGTTAAGGAAATAAAATCCCAGAAGCTGTCATGCGATGAGGCTGATGACGGCATATTGGAATCGGGGGCACCTTTGAAAGCGTGCACCATATCCGGGAATTTGATTGCATCCCTTATGAAAAACACAGGCAGGTTATTGCCGACCAGGTCGTAATTGCCATCTTCCGTATAGAATTTGACGGCAAAACCGCGGGGATCCCGCACAGTGTCCGCCGATCCGCGGCCTCCTGTAACCGTGGAGAAGCGTATAAATATGGGAGTCTTTTTGGCCGGGTCCTGGAGAAATTTCGCCTTCGTATAAAGCGCCATGCTCTTGTAAACCTGGAAGTAGCCATGAGCTCCGGTGCCTTTGGCGTGAACAACCCTCTCCGGTATGCGTTCCCTGTCGAAGTGGGCCATTTTTTCGATGAACTGCACATCCTGCAGCAAGACCGGGCCGCGATTACCGATTGTCAATGAGTTCTGGTTATCCGTGATGGGAACACCCTGGTCTGTCGTAAGTTTACTTTTTTTCATATATCCTCCCTTCCTATTAACCTGCATTGAACGCCCGAAAGATTGATTATTCTGCGGATCGATGCCACCTTCCGCCAATCTCCAATGCCTACGTTTTTCTGAGGCCGGTTCGTACTACTAATTGTGGCGGTGATTTGATTTCCTGTCAATTCTTTTCACTACCACGGGCCCGCACCGTGCTGGATTTTTAAATCTTCCCACCGAATTTTCTAATAGCTCTCTTATTTTTAACGAAAATAGAAAATATTCCTATTCAATTTTAATCCTGTTTTACCCCAACTGGGCTTCCTATACCCTGGCTCCCCTTTCGTGTATGAAAAGTTCGTTAGACGTGAGATGAAACGTCCGAAGAATTAAGTCCTATAATATTATTAGTAGGTATCGATGACAATACTTCGCAAATTGGGGAATGCGCTAAAGAATAGAAGAGTTATTCTGGTTGTTTCGTTGTTTTTTTTAATTTGCTTTTTGCTGATGGTTTTTTTAAAAAATGATTTTCTTGCAATAGACGCAGATGTTAATATATGGTCTGCGTCAATTCAAAATACATCACTGACGCTAGCAGCAACAATAATTCACTACATTTTCGATACACCTGCCATGGTCGTTATTTGCCTTTTAATAGTTCTTTTTCTCTTTTATAAAAAACATAAGTACGATGGTCTATTTTTGGCAGGAACAATGCTTGGTGATCTGGTAATACTCACATCAGTAAAAATGGTTATTCATTCGGCAAGACCTTTAAATGGACTTATAGATGAAAAGGATTTTTCCTTTCCGAGCGGTCACGTTATGAGTGCTACAGTTCTTTTTTGCATTCTAATCTATCTCGGATGGCAGCATTGGAAATCGCAAAAGATAAAACTAATAACGGCAAGCATATTCTTTGCACTGTTAGACCTCATCATAGGATTTAGTAGAATCTACCTTAATGTTCACTGGCTTTCTGACGTAGTAGCGGGATATCTATTAGGACTATGCTGGGTTTTGTTTTCAATCTGGGTATTTCAGTATTTCCAAAGGAATTCGGCAATAGTGATTGATAATAAATAATACAGACAGTAAGGGGGTTTCTGTGAAGA
>DBZK01000035.1 GCA_002311135.1 Dehalococcoidia bacterium UBA1162 | reverse complement strand
CCGCGCAACGGCATTCCCAAGCCGGGCATACAGTGGTCCTGTCTCGATGTGTTCGCACCGCTAAATCAGAGCAACGTATTCTTCACACTTGAGCCGAGCTCACTCAAGGCCTGCGGCTGCTGCACCCTCGATACCAACACCACCCTCTATGCTATCGATGACGAGTCCGGCGGCCGTTGGAACGGCCATCTCCTGGATACGCCTTCCAGCGCATGGAACGACCACCCCGGTTACACCCCGTCCATGAACCAGGGCATGCTCTGGGCATACACCGACTGCCTGGCCAAGAAAGGCCCCGCACTCAAGAGCCCGGCTGACCAGTTCCTGGTCGGCGCTGACCCCGTAACCGGCCGCAACTCGCAGATCGACCTGGCTTGGGAACAGCTCTGTCTGACCGTCTGGTATCAACTCCAGATAGCCAAAGATAAGGACTTCACCCTGAGAATCAACCCGGCGGTCAACTACGGTAACACCTCAGGCGCAGGCGTGATCGCAGGCGTTACCGGCTCCATCCTTCTGAAGATGGACTCCACCAACAACACCAGCCCTGCTGCCTGGATTCCTCCCGGAGCCCTGCCTGAAGCAGGCGCTATCTACTACTGGAGGATCCGCTCGGCTAAATCCGCTACCAGCCAGATTGCCGACAGTCCGTGGTCCGCAGTTAACAGCTTCACCATCAAAGCAGGCTTCATCGTCAATACCCCCTACTATGGAGTGCAGCTGCTCAGCCCGGCCAACGGCGGCATCGGCATACCGACCAAACCGAGCCAGTTCTCCTGGAGCCCCTGGCAGGACGCCACCAAGTACGAGTTCGACCTCGCCAAGGATTCCGAGTTCCAGCAGATGGTTACCACCGCCAACACCACCACTACCGCTTACCAGTATCCGAATGCCCTGGACTACAATGCCGTCTACTTCTGGCGTGTAAAGGCCCTCGAGGTCAACGGCCAGAATATCCCCAGTGATTGGTCGGCCACCTTCAGCTTTACCACCGAGAAAGTCCCGGTTATCCCTCCACCCCCCACGAAGGCCCCTATTCCCGCCTGGGTATGGGTACTTATGGCAATCGGTAGCATTCTCGCCGTGGCTGTCCTCTTCTTCATAATGAGGACCCGACGCATTTGATTTATTTTGAAATAGGTTCGTTTTTGATTCGTTTTGAAACCGATTCGTTTTGATTCGTTTTGAAATGGGTTGTAGCTGATTTTGATTCGTTTTTGATTCGTTTTGAAATGGGTTGTAGCTGATTTTGATTCGTTTTGATTCGTTTTGAAATGGGTTGTAGCTGATTCGTTTTGAATTCGATTCGTTTTGGTTCTTTTTTGAATTATAGCGATAAAGCTGCAATTTATGCTATCGATAGAATGAAAATTCTTCAGGTTCCGATCTGCAATAGGGACCAGACAGAAAGACGAAATAATGGAGTTAGGTGTGCGATTCTTAAGATGTGATTCTGGAGGCGCAAGACTCTTGCTAAGAATGTGATTTATCGACTATTCGCTTCACCAAGCCGATTAAGGTATCTTTGGATAATGCTCCAACAACCACGAAAAAAATGGGGATCAGAACAACATGAATATCAGGATAATCCGAGTGCCAGTAAGTAAGGCACACTTTGCCGATGATGTCCGACCGGGAGGTGAGCCAGCCCCTGTGTGAGTCGTCGCTGTGGTTCCTATTGTCACCCAGTACAAAGTAGCTGCCTGCGGGGATCTTCTGGGTATTGCAGTCATAATCACAAGGTTCCATGATGTAGGGTTCGTCAATTAGATTGCCATTAACGTATACCTTTTGATTTTCAATATCAACGGTATCGCCCTGCACAGCAATAATGCGTTTAATGTATTGCGACGAGTCTTGGGTTTCAAAAGGATTTAGTGAGAGTCGCTCAGTGTTTTCCGGAGAATACAGGGCTATTACGTCTCCCCGTTTCGGCGTATCCCAAATATAGGCGAGCCTATTAACAAGGATGAAATCACCCGCCTGATAGGTTGGTTCCATCGAGATATCAAACACCTCGAACGTTTTGAAAGAAAGCTCTATGCAGAATAGTGCGGCAACTGTTGCGGCCAGCGCGATAAAGAGGTAGGCAATAAAATTTTTCATATAAAGTATCCCAAAGAAACTGGCGCAAAGCAGAAAGTTAATTTACCAGTTATAACGGAAAATAACAAAAAAGGTTTAATTTTCTAAGGAAAACAAATTGACCATGTAATATAATTGTGCTTCATTGATAATACGTATTGATGTCAAGATGAAGATAGCAGAAATAACTATAGAGGATACCTGATCGAATGCATCGGGTTACAGGTAATCAACGGCATACATTATTATATAAATATCAGTCCATGCAGGAATCAAACATTCAGATACTGATTGATGGCGCAAAAATCGACACAATAAACAGCCGCGGCTTTGCCGCGCATCAGGGCAATTGTATCAAATTTTTCTAGGCTTTTCCTGACCAGGGTTATCGGGCTCGGCTATTTCTTTTTGGCCGCGACCTTGGCCTTCTTTACCTTCATGGGTTTGTCGCAGCAGATGATATCGCACACGTCTGCGCAGCCACAGGTTTCATCCACAGTCACCAGCAGGCCGCAGACTCCGCATGCATACGAATCACCCCTGGAGGTCTTGCCGGCAACTCCACGCTTTTTGGCAGCTACCGCTTTTTTCACGGGCGTAACTTTTCTGGTAGCAACTTTTCTGGTAGCAACTTTTCTAGCAGCAACTTTCTTGGTCGCAACCGATTTTTTTACAGCCATACATATACCTCCTTAGTACCTATTGTCTTGATAATAAACCATATTAATAATTAGTTCAATGTCCGGCTGCAAGAACGAAATTGCATTATACCGGTTCAATTTATAGAATTTTAAGGGGGTGGACAAGATTGAAAGTTAAGATTGACAGGTCGTTGTGTACGGGTGTGGGAAATTGTGTAGCTGTGGCTCCAACCGTCTTCAAATTGGACAAAAATAATAAGGCTGTGGTGTTGGAGATCGACAGCGTCGACAGCCAGACGTTAATGGATGCGGCCGAAAGTTGCCCGGTCGATGCCATAATTATCGAAGATGATGAAGGCAACCAGATTTACCCTTGAATGAGTATAATAGAGTAAGGAGGTAGACAACTATGGCTAAAAAGCAGGGATCGGTCACCAGGTCATCCAGAGCATTATTAACATTGCTGAACCATGCCATCGCAAGAGAAATACAGGTATCAATTCAGTACATGTGGCAGCATGTGCAGTGGGCCGGGGTAAAGGGTTTTGCCGTTCACGACGCGTTGAAATCAATTGCTATTTCGGAGATGAAGCATGCCGAGTCTATCGCAGAGCGGCTGTTTTACCTCGGCGAAACTCCGACCACCAAACCCGACCCTATTTTTGTCGGCGCAACGCTTAAAGAGATGATTACAAACGATGTGGCGGCAGAGGTCACTGCGATCAAAATGTACAAGGATATAATCAAACTGGCTCTTAAAGAGGGTGATGAGACGACAGCCCAGCTATTCAGAGAGATACTGGAGCAGGAAGAGGAGCATCATGATACATTCACTACCCTGCTCGAGGACCTCTAGCTGCTTGATACTGGTTTTAACCTGTTAGTTGGCGTGGTCTTCGATCTAGAAGGTGGCCTGTAAAAACAGCATCGCTTAATTATCAATTAAAACATGTGTAAATATTAATTTGTGGTGTCTGCTATATTGCTCAAGCCGCACGGCATTATACTAATAACAGGACCATGAATTGCTATTGTTGAATTTTTACAGGGCTCTCATTCATAATGGGGGCGTATCTATAACTACCCTGGTATGTTATTTTTGACATGGCTGTTTTAATTTGCGGGACATCCAGCACCAGGCTGATTATCCATACCAATTTTACCTGTTTGCTGGCTGTAAGCCTGGTCAAGATCGGTACAAAGTCCGTTGTGCCGGCGCTGTAATACTCTATTGGACCGATTTCCATGCTTTCTGCCAGAGTGTGCTGTTTCATGCTCTCTAGAGAAGTCTTTCCGGCAGGGCTGTCAAGGACCAAAAACGCGGCGTAGGTCTTATTGGGATCATAGGTTATTTTGGGCTGGAAAAACGAACAGGACGAGGCCAAGATAGATATAACCAAAACAAAAATTAAACTACATATTGCCGTTCGTTTCCGCATTTGTTTACTACTCCCTTAGTGAAGGCCCTGCCTTAATGTCCTTCAACAGGATTGCCATATGGATCCATGAGATAGACATCAAAATTAACCGACCCTGTTGCCGTGTGGCCCATCTTATCGCTTACCTGAACGTTTACAGTATATTGCCCCGGGACTCCCGGTGGTAACCAGCCTACCCGGCTGGCTGTCCCGTCTGAAATGCCGTTACCAAAAAGTTTGCCCACCGGCGCAGACCATATTATTGTAATCTGGTTCGGGTCTGCGTTGGGGAAGGTACATTGAATATCTGAAGTAGTTCCAGCCAGCACCCGCTTGGAGACCGTCACCGGGCCTGGGGAGGGCAATAAGAACTTTAAATAAATGGTGTTATCTTCAGGCTCGTTACGCAGGGGATTCAGTACAACGCTGATAGCCCTGCTTTGTGTCGCCTGGGCTCCCGCTTCGTTCGTTACCGTAACAGTTACGGTATAATTTCCGGGCACACCCGGCGCCGTCCAGGTAACCTGTTGGCCCTCGCCTTCCAGAGTCCCGTTATCGGATGACCACCTATAAGTCATCTTGGTGCCCGCGGGATCCATAGCTATGCAGGTCAGGGTACCCTTGGATGAGGGCGCCCATTCCACGCTTCCCGCTATCCCTTTAATAATAGGCGGTTCGGCTATCGGCTGCGAGGCCGTTTCATTGTCCGTGGGAGGAGTCGCGGCTGGCTGCGACGAAGCTGAGCAGGAAAAAGATAGTAACATAAAAGCCACGGCTGCAGGCAAAAGAAGTGCATGTAATTTCTTCATGTTTTCCCCTTTTTGTTCACTGTAGTGTAAGAAAATTCATCCGACCATGTCAAAGTCTGAGAGTCAAGAGCATCCGCTTCATTACCTATAACTGAAATATCTTTGTTTGGTTGCACAAATATTTTCCAACGGATTTATCTCCGGTACAAACTTGTATTATAATGGCAACTGTGCCACAATTAAGCTGACTTAATTAAGCGAGCTTAATTACAGGAGGGACCGATGGAAAGCGAAAGAACGCAGGAATACCTGGAAGCCATATATAAGAGGCAGAGAACAGAGAAGCCGGTTGCTACATCGACCCTTGCCGAGGATTTGAAGGTGTCGCCGCCGGCGGTCACCGATATGCTGCGCAGCCTGGAAAGCAAAGGTTTGATTGACTATAAGGCCAGTAAAGGGGCGGTCCTCACAGAACATGGAAGGGAGCAGGCTGTAGCGGTAATCCGGCGGCACCGTTTATGGGAGCGGTTTCTGACTGATGTGCTGGGTATGAAATGGGATAAAGTGCACGAGGAAGCATGCAAATTGGAGCACGTAACTTCGCCCGAAATTGAAGAGGGCTTGTCGCAGGTGCTGGGGAACGTTGATACATGTCCTCATGGTCACGCCATTCCCGATAAAAGCGGAAATATCAAGGAAAAGGGTATGTCGCCCCTTTCGAAGTGCCAGACCTCGCAGCCACTTTGCATTTCGGCTATTGACAGGGAAGACCCGGCCTTGCTGCGGAAAATCGAAAAATTGGGTTTGAGGCCCGGTATTCCTGTAACGATTATTAAAAAAAATAGGGACGGCACCATTGATTTAGAGGCGGGTGGGAAAAATATTCCGATCAATAGTGAAATGGCCAGCGTGCTGCTGGCGGGGCCGGCCGCCGAAACAAAGGCGCCAGTAAATACGGAAGGGATCCCTCTGAGCAAGCTGGCAAGCGGGCATTCCGGAATTATCCGAACATGCGGCAGTGAACGCAGCTCGCTGGGACGTTGCCTTTCGCTGGGTTTCACGCCGGGCAGCATGGTGAAGATGATGGAGAATTTCAGCAGCGGTCCGGTGTTGGTCAAAGTTCATGATACCGAAGTTGCCCTGGGGCGTGGCCTGGCCGAAAAAATTATCATCAGTCCCAACGCGAAGGTATGCTAGATAAAACAGAAGAAAAAACGATCGTGGTGGCGCTGGCAGGCGCTCCTAATGTGGGTAAAAGCACGGTTTTCAACCTGTTGACAGGCTTATCGCAGCATGTTGGTAACTGGCCCGGCAAGACTATCGAGCAGAAAACAGGTGTGTTGAGGCGGGGTGACCGGACTATGAATATCGTGGACCTGCCCGGCACTTACAGCCTGACGGCTAACTCGGCCGAGGAGCAGATAGCCAGGGACTACCTGGTGAAGGAAAACCCCGATGTGGTTGTAGCAGTGCTCAACGCGGCAAGTTTGGAGCGTAATTTGTACCTGGTGGCCGAGCTCATTGAGCTCTCGCCGCGGCTGATCATAGCATTGAATATGATCGACGTAGCCCATCAGCAGGGTATGAAAATAGACCCGCAAGCGCTGGAATCTGCGCTTAATGTGCCCGTCATACCGGTTATCGCTAATAAAAACCAGGGATTAAAGGAGCTGGTAGAGCAAATAGCGATTGAATATGATAGTCCCGCCGGCTCACGTGAAGTTAAACATATTGAGTACGGCAGCGAGATAAAAGATACCATAGACCATGTTGCCGGTTTATTGACACCTGAGATCACAGCTCCCTATCCTCAACATTGGACCGCCATGAAGCTGCTGGAAGGTGACGAGCAGATCAACAAACTGATCCGCAGGCGCTGCCCGACTGACCGCTGGCAAATTCTGGATGACTACCTTGGTGAAAATGAATCTGCGGCCGTGGATATTGCTACCCTGCGTTTCGAATGGGTGGAAAAAATGGTGGCGGTTGCCCAGGAAAAGCCCCATATCGGCTGGGTTTCACTTTCCGAGCGAATAGACCGGGCGGCGACCCATCCCATAATAGGGTTGATCATCCTTATCGGGATTCTAGGTTTGATTTTCTGGCTGGTCTACAGCCTGGGAATACCTATACAGAAGTTTTTAGAAGTAAATCTTATTGAGAAAGGCAGGGACCTCGTGCACGCGAATCTATCTTTTATGCCTTTCTGGCTCCAGAGTTTCCTGGCCGACGGGCTATTAAACGGCGTTGGAACAGTTTTAACCTTTATTCCCATTCTATTCTTCTTTTTTGCTGCGTGGGCAGCCATGGAGGATATCGGCTACACAGCGCGGGCTGCTTTCGTCACCGACAGGTTCATGCATTTGCTTGGCCTGCACGGCAAGTCCTGTCTGCCGCTGGTGCTGGGTTTTGGGTGCAACGTGCCTGCCGTGCTGGGGACACGCATAATAGACTCCCCTCGTGCCCGTCTGTTAACTATTTTATTGACGCCTCTGGTCCCATGCTCCGGGAGGATGGCGGTGATAGCTATCGTGGCTGCGGCTTTCTTCGGAAGCCAGGCGGTGCTGGTTTCTATCGGGATCATCATATTCAGCCTGTTGATGCTTGTTTTGGTAGGGATAATTTTGAATCGCTTTGTGATTCGCGGAGAAAGCGGCGCTTTGATCATGGAATTGCCCTTGTATCATGTGCCCGATGCCAGGCTGATTGGCATAGTTACCTGGCAGAACATTTTAGCTTTTATAAAACGCGCCGGCACTATTATCCTGGCAGTCTCGCTGGTTGTCTGGCTGCTTTCGGCAATACCCAACGGCAATATCAACGATAGTATCCTGGCGCAATTCGGAAAAATGATAGAACCGGCAGGACGGTTGATGGGCCTGAACTGGCAGATGATGGTGGCCCTTTTATCCAGCTTCGTCGCCAAGGAAAACACCATAGCTACCCTGGCCATATTACTGGGTGGAAATGGGGCAGACCTGTCCCAACAGCTCAAGCAAATCCTGACGCCTGCCGCCGCCCTATCTTTTCTGGTTTTTCAGGTGCTGTTTATCCCCTGCGTGGCAACGGTCGCAGCTATCAAACAGGAGACAGGCGGCTGGCGCTGGCCGCTTTTCAGCGTAGCTTTTCAGTTTGTAGTATCGTTCGTAATGGCAATTTTAATATATCAAATAGCGCATTTGACCGGCTTTTAATTGTACGTTCTTACGTAACGCTCTAAAATAAAAGCAATGGGTCATAAATTCAAACGCTTGGGACCTGCGGCTTTTAAATTCAATATCCTTCAGCTGACAGCGGTAATTGCTGCCGTCATCATCAGTATCGCACTAATGGGTCAGGAAGCTCTGGCCGATTGCCCGTCTTGCATCAGCCATCAATATTTGGGCACGGTCAGTAAGAACGGCGTGCCCGCAGGCCCGGGCTATACGGTCTACGCCATCGTCAACGGTGAACAGGTTGCTTCAACCACAACCGACTCCAATGGGCAATGGGGCTATGCTGAGCCGTTTATAGTCAGCGCTCCATCGGGCAGTTTTGTGGAATTCTATGTCAGCGGAGAATACCAGGGTAAAGCCGCGAGCTGTATAGCAGGACCTTCAACCAAATTGGACTTCTCGGTGTCCAGTTTACCTGTACCCAATACCTCTAATGCTATCGCTAACACTGGGACTGCCATAAATGTCGGTATTCTGGGACAGGCGTATTCGCTGGTTCTCAACAATGGCATTCTGGCCACTGCTAAAATACTCGGCAGTTCCGACGGAAGGGTCAGCTTCAGCCTTTCAGCCAATACGTCCGTGACCACCAACGGGGCAAGCTCGATTACTCTCAATGCCCAGGCGTCGCCGCCGGTACCCCCTCCAGGAGTGAAACTTATACAAGCCTACGCGTTTTCCCCCGGTAATTTTATTGTTAGCCCTGCGGCAGCCATAACCCTGAAATACAATGCTGCCGGACTGCCAGCGGAAGTTGACGGATCCAATCTTTACATAGCCTGGTGGAATGGCACTGCATGGATGCCTCTCTCATCCACGGTCAATACCATCGCTAAAACTGTTACTGCACAGCTACAATCCTTTTCCACCGTTGCCATCCTGGGTAAAGTTAATCCGCCACCTCCGCCCCAGGTGATAGGCAGCATTATTTTGGGAAAGGCGGAAGATCTTAACCTCAATAACGGGATGCTGGCTGCCGGCCGGGACCTGGAGAGCTCTGATGGCAGGATAAGGCTGGATTTTGCCGATAATACTACCTTCAACCTCCAGGGCGGACAGCAAATATCCGCCCTTCAAGTCGCTACTCCTCCTATGCCTCCGGCCGGTTCCGGTGTGATCGCCGCTTATAGCTTTGGGCCGGACAATAGCAGCTTTAATCCGCCGCTTACACTTACGATCAAATATAATGTTTCGGAACTGCAGCCTGATATGACGGAGTCCGGCCTTTACATAGCGGCTTTTACTCCCTCCGAGAATTGGACCCGGCTGCAGTCGACAGTGGATGTGCTGAATAAGACAGTCACGGTAAAAATAGCTCATTTTTCCGTATATGGCCTTTTAGCGCAAGAGGCCGCTAATAAATTGTCCCCCGCAGCGGCTTTCACAACTTCCGATCTGACAGTAGCTCCCCAGACATGCGCTCCAGGAGGAACTTGTATTATATCCGCCCGAATAGTTAATAATAGTGCCGCAGAGGCTACCGGCGAAATTGTTCTCCAGGTAAATAAGGCTGAGGAGGCCCGCAAGGAGGTCACTCTCCCTGGCGGCGGCTCCCAGATTGTAAGCTTCACGCTGGCGAAGGACCAGCCGGGCACTTACACGGTAGCCATAGACAATCTTACCGGCGCCTTTACCGTAGAGGCGGTTGAAACACAAAAGGGCCAGTCCAACCTGCCCGGCTTTCCGGTACTGGCCGCCGTTGCGTTTTGCGGATTGCTGGTGGTTATCTTCATCATCGTGCAAATTGTGAAACAAAGGTCACGCTATTAACCTGTCTGTATTTTAAAGGAAGGAGAATGGAATTTTGATCTGGCAAGAAGTTTTGGGATTCGGCGGCGGCTTATTCATAACAATGGGCATTGTGCCCCAGGTCTGGCGCCTGTTCAAATTGAGGAGTGCACGTGAGATAAGCCTGTCCTTTACCCTGCTGTTTCTGGCTGGAGGCCTTTGCTGGCTGGCCTATGGCATTTCTCTGGGGCTGATGCCGATGATCATCTGGAATGCCATTTCCTCGGCTCTAATGTGCATAATGCTGTTTGCCAAGCTCAAATACGGCAAATAATCCGGTTTTCCGTAATATCGTAATTCTTCAAAAACGGCAACTCATAGTTGATTCTCGTTTAAAACTATCGCCTATTTTGGGTTATTTGGATCTTTTGATTTTGCAATAATGCCGATTACGTGGCTATAATGACAATGGGGTAATATAGAAAAGCTCCATATTTAAGAGTGAAAAATGCAGCATACATTTCCATGTTATAGATGCGGCGCCCATAATATTGTTGGGGTCAAGACCTGTAATTATTGTTACAGTCCTTTTTATTACAATTGCCCGCATTGCCATGCCTGGGTCGACAATACCTTTATCAATTGCCCGAGTTGCCGCAATGATCTTAATTGGCCGGCAGCGGTTTCCACGGATGGCGATACAGTATACGGCGCCACACATGTCAAATACGCTGGTAATGAAGTGTATGGCAGAAGAAGCGTCTGGCCTGCAGTTTTGCTTTCACTGCTGGGAGCGATAGCGCTCCTAGTCCCTATCAGTCTGGTGGCCAGTAATTCGCTAACGCCGAAAACTACAGTCAACCAATCCACTACCCAGTCGTCCGACACTTCACAGTCGGTGCATCCGGCCCAGTTGTACAGCCCCAGCCCGAATAACACACCCACACCGGATATTCAGCAGACACCGACTACTATATCACCTGCCAGCACTCTGTCCGCCAACACGTACAGTACGATACCCGCTCCGTCCAGTTCCAGCTTATATATCCCGCCCGGCTCTTTTAATCCCAACGCCGATTCTTATTTGAGGGGCCTTTATCCCAATTGGGGAGTGTGCGTCGGCGGCAGTTGCAGCAAATATTCACAGCAGTAATCAATTCAATATTTCACCAGGCGTGGGTGGAGGTTTCAAGAATCACAGCCCTCTCTTCATTGATATTCTTAATACTATGTGCTTTAAGGTTAATTAATCATGGCATCAGAAACCAAAGGTTACTATTGGCCGCGCAAGATTAAGGGCATTTTACACACATGACTACGTAGGAATACTTATATACGTCGACACAACAGCTTGCCAAACTACCATTTATAGGCAGCAGCCAACGTATTTAAGGGTTACGTAAAGGGCATCTCGGTGGAAACTGGGCAATACATGGCAGCTACTTGAAAACTGCAAAACTAATACTGTGGATCGTGCAGAAAAGAGGTAAATCCAAATCCGGAGAAAATCTTTTGATATTCAATTGCTGCGGTATTTTCCACTGTAGATACGATTCCATCTTGCGCACCTCTCCCTTGTCAAACAACCCGTTCCCGCGCAAGAAAATCTCAGCCCATCCGCAGCGTGAGGACTCCTGCGAATTTTTTCTTTCTTATCTGTACTAAATGTAAGTTTCATTGTCATGATAATCGTCTCCTATATTTACTATTAGCTAAATACTAACAGAGTGAACATGTAGAAGTAATAGAAATTCGAGATGTTATGTTAAAAAGTTATGATATTTTGACGAAGGGGCAGGCTATAGTCCCGGTCTTTTACGAAAACACACTCGCCAGGAATAGTCAGAGGGACAATCCATACCTGGGACAAATAATCTAATTCTGATGGCGGAGCTGAACCCTTAAACGATGGACTGGATTTGCTGCTGCCGTTGGAGACGACTTTGGTGTCCCCAATGGCAGCAATTCATTCTCTCCTGACCTGATTTATACAAGGTGAAGAGGATATAGTCCGGTATAGTCCCATGAAGCATAACCTGCATAAAGGTTGAACAGGTTAAAAAAGCCTGAATACCCTTCGCAGCAACCAGATAATAATGAGAATAACCGCAATGACCAGTGCTATATAGATCAGCCCGCCCAAAGCTGGGAGAGCAAATAAACCCAGCAGCCATAAAACCAAGAGAATAATACCTATAATTAACAGGATATCCATGGTGTTCTCCTTTTAAACTATTAAATTTTAAGTTGAAATACCTATTAGGCGGCCTTCATTTTTGGTATTATTGCGTTAAATCTTTCAGCCAATTCTTTTTATTTTTTTCCTTGAACGAATGCAGGTCCTTGTGCTGCTTAATAATTTCCCTGATAGCTTCCTCGTTGGTCTTCTTGTTGTGTTCGATCCTGTAAACCTCGACGATCTTATCCTCTTCGTCTGACAATTCCAACTGGACTCTTACTGACATAGTATTGCCTCCTTTAAATTACTTTTAGGAAATAATAGCAACACGATCATAGAATAGTTATATAATCGGGTCTGGATACATTAAATACTTGTGACATTTGGCCGTTTCTGAGGCGGCCTTCCCAAAGAAGCTGAGGCTGGAGCAACAGCAGCGGATCTATTGCGGAAGGCATGGGATAAGCAACTCCGTCTATTACAACCGGAAAGCAAAATATTCCGGCTCAGGCTAAGGCACACACAATAATGTAAGAGGCCCGGGGGCTCTAAGCCCCCGGGCCTCTTTTATGCCTTATAGAGGATAGGCTTTACGGCAGCAAAACTTGATCGGCGATCAAGGTAACGGCAGCCTGTGACAGCGCCTTGCCGTGAATAGTTGCATGGTCTCCCACTGCGATACCGAGATAAGACAGTATAATTCCGCTAAAAGTAGTTGGAGTGCTAGCACTCGACTGGATTTGAGGAACGCCGGCCACCTGCCAGTATACATTCTTGGCCTGTCCGGGGGGGTCCACGATAACGTTCGAACCGGGGAATACAGTGAGAGTTCCCGGTATCTGGAAGATCCAGGTATCATTTGCGCCGACAGCCGCCAGATGGAGAGTGCCATGGAGAGTAACGTTGGGTTGTGAGGAGTCAAATTTATAAATACCGGGAACGAGTGACAACCCGGCCAGCTCTCCGCTGGCGCCAGTATCGACAACAGGGGCAACATCGTTTGCATTGGCGGTTTGAGTGTAGGCGTTGGTCATTTGAGTTTCAGCCGCGGTCAGGTTAGCCGGAGTTGGGGTCGCATAGTCGAACGCATAAACCTTTCCAATAACCTCGAGTGATGTTGAATATTCACCAGGGGGAACCAGCGGTAGTGTCCCAAATCCGGTTATTAAAGTCGCTGCGGATAACGTTCCAATATCTCCAGTAATCGTAGTCAAAGGAAAGGCTCCAGAGTTTGAGATTCCTGTTTCTGTTAGAATCGTGTAATTGCCGGCCGTCAGCAGGGGCGGCAGCAATGGGCCTAGCGGTGGTGGTATTGACGCAAGTACGGTAAAGTTCCAATGGTACGAAGCCAGCAGGTGGTTGCCGGCCAGGTCCGTGACCCCGGTAGTAATAGTGGCAGTATATGTGTCGCCGGCTGTGAGATTGGCATTCGGCGTAAAGGTCGCCACGGCGCCAATGGTGAGTATTGAGGTTGCAGTGATAGGTGCCGGGTGAGTTATATCCGCCAGGGTAAAGGTGAGGTTATTAAGCGTTAAGGGGTTCATGGCCTTACTGAAGGTGACTGCGACTGCGGTATTGATGGGCACGCCCGTGGCACCCGTGCCCGGGATGGTGGAAATCACCGTGGGTGGGGTGGTGTCTGTGGATGAGCAGGTGTTAAAGATCCACGTATAGGGAGCCGCCGGGTGGTTGCCGGACAGGTCTGCAACCCCAGTGGTAATCGTGGCAATATAGGTGCTGCTGATCGCGAAAGCGGGGGCCGTCGGCGTAAAGATTGCCGTGAGGCCGCTGTAGCTCACCGTTCCGGCAACAGTCGTAGCCCCCTGCTTTACCACAAAGGTGGCGGGATTAATCGTTAATTGGTTCATCGGATGATTGAAGATGGCGCTGATTGAACCATTGGGCGGCCAACACACCAGATCATTATTAATCGGGACGGTGGAAAGCACCATGGGTAGGCCTGAACATGTGGTAAAAGTCCAGGCATGGGTAACGGGCAGTGAACTGCCGGCCCTGATGGCAACAGTGGCGGTAAATGTGCTGTTGGGCAGGAGCGCGACTGCCGGCGTAAAAGTCGCCTTTGTGCCGGCGTAGGTCACCGTTCCGAGAACGCGTGTATTCCCCTGCATTAGGGTAAAGGTAATGTTGGTAATCGATGAGATTATCCCACTGAAAGTGGCAGTGATTTGACTGTTGACGCCCACACATGTTTGACCACTGTACGGGTTTGTACCAGTCACCGTAGGAATAGTAGTGCCAACTCCCGATGCCGGGGTTCCTCCTCCTCCTCCAAAAATACCTCCTACGCTATATCCACTTGTTCCAACTGTAGTTGTCCCACCCACTACAGGTGCGCCGGTTCCTGAGGCACACGATGTATAAAAATTCCAAACATAGTCAGTTGCCAGTGCATTGCCCGCAGGGTCCTGAGCACCGGTAGTAATCCTGGCAGTGTATGTAGTGCAGAGATTGAGATCGGCATCCGGTGTAAAAGTCGCCTTTGTGCCGGCGTAAGTCACCTTGCCCGAAACAGGCGTAGACCCCTGCACTAAGGTAAATGTTGTGGTATTGAGGGTCGATGCGTTCATCGCCTCATTGAAGGTGGCCGTAACCAGGGTGTGGCCAACCACATTTTGGGCGCCATTGGCCGGGTTTGTGGAAATCACCATGGGAATAGTGCCTGCTGGCGTTGCGGTTGGCGCACAGGCCAACACCGGTAGAATGGCGAGTATCATGATTATAGATACACCCAGCCAGACTATGTTCCTATTTTTCACTTTGAAACCTCCTGCATATACTGACCGTGTCTTTTACGTACTATACGTACTAATTGCAGATATTCTAATATACTGTAACGTATTAAGTCAATACCCCCTCATCAGAGGAGTCGAGATTACCTGTAGATAGAGGCACACGGGAAAACAGATCATTGCTATTCTAAAAGGGGGGCCTGGGGGCTCCCGAGCCCCCAGGCCTCTTTTTTTATGCCTTACGGGGCAGTGATGACATTGGATTGTAAAGTAACTGCTGCCATTGGAGACGGCTTTCCGTCCACCAATGGCAGCAAATCCATTTTCTCTTAATCGTGCTGGGAAATATGTCTTCTATTGAGGAGTCTGGTTATAACACGTCACTGTAAAGGCGATTTGACTCGATGACACATCATTGGGCGTAAGGACATGGAGGCCTTCCCATCCGGAACCATCACTGCGTGTCCACAGGTCCGTGACGGTCTGCGAACTGGCGGAAGTGAAGTTGATGGTACCAACCGGAAGAGTAGAACCGTCGCTTCTCTCCCACCTGTAAGTAACTGCACCGGGACCACTGGCGGCGATAGTGCCCCAAAAGTGAATGGCCTTGGGACAGGGACCGGTGAATGGGAACTCATCAATACCCACGATGATGCCCGTCACCAGTGATCCGCTATTACAATTGAGTGTGTAATATACCGGGTTCGATGCTGCATCATAAGGAGTCAAAATGTGGATACGATGCCAACCGGAAGCCGTTTGACCCAAATCCCACTGAAATGTTGCTATTTTTGCACCGGCCTGGGAAAAGGTGAGGCTCTGGACATCACTATATCCGCCATCGCTTCTTTCCCACCTGTAAGTAACCGTGCCGGGACCGTTAACGGTGATAGTAGCGTAAAAGGTGAAGGTTTTGGGACAGGAACCGCTGAAGGTTGCAGGCGTCGAATTGGCTACAACACTGGTTACCGCAAAGGGCATAGCCGGAGGGGGCAGCGCTGAGCTGACCGTAGTAGTCACTGTTCGGGTAACGGTACCGGCAGAGTTGGTAGCGCTCATAGTATAAACAGTTGATTGACCGGGTGATATTACCCTGGTCCCCGCAACATCAACCTGACCTATACCCTGGTCTATGCTCACCGATGTAGCTCCGGTAACATTCCACAACAGAGTTGTGCTGTCGCCGGGATTAATGCTGGACGGGAAATTGCTGAATACCATGATAACCGGAGTCGTTCCAGCCGGATAGGGTGTCGGGGTTAGTGTAAAACAACCGGGGATTAGAATCAGTAATGCTAATAGTGATAAAGAAAGAAAGACAAACCTTTTCAATGTATGTATACCTCCTAAAATTTATTGCCTGTGAAATCGACTCGTCCTATATCTTGCGTGACCGCCAATTACAAATATCCGGCCACATCATTACCGCGTTTTTACCGCTACCGCTGCCACCAGTGTGGCCTATACACTCTTCGTATCAGCCAGATAATTATTAGAATAACCCCAACGACGAGTGCTATATAAACCAGCGAGCCCAAAGAAGGAAAAGCGAATAAACCCAGCAGCCACAAAACCAGGAGAATAATGCCAATAATCAACAAGATATTCATAACCACCTCCTTTAAAAATTATGGCAAGCTGAGAATGGAAAAGTAATATAATAAGCAGGCAGAAAGTTAAATAGTTATGACTTTTTGGACGAGATGAGCAGGCCCCGGCCTAATCAGTTGGGAAAACACACTTGACCTGATAGAAGTCCCGATCCGGACGGCACGGTACACGCGGAATTTGTTAGCTGCTCTGCTTCAAGATTGTGTTACAGGCAGGGTAAAGTAGAAGGTAGAGCCTTTCCCCGGCGCCGATTCAACCCAGATTTTTCCACCGTGGGCTTCCACCAGCCGCAGGCATACCATGAGTCCCAATCCGATTCCTTTAATATCAGCGGACGGCTCTAACCCCAACCGCTGAAAAGAATGAAAAAGCCTGGCCTGATCCGCCGCGGATATACCTTTGCCATGATCTCTGACACCGATAACCAGGCAATCCGGATCCTGCCTGCCGAAGATTTCTATCTTGCTTCCAGCGGGCGAATATTTAACTGCATTTTGCATCAGATTGTATAATATCCGCCTGACTCGTAATATATCGGCTTCCACCGGCTGTATCTCGCCGGGAAAATCCAGTATAAACTGGCGCGCAGATTGCCCTTTGAATTCCTTAACCACATCCTTTGCCATTTTTTCAATTCTCATTGGCTCGGGGTAGAGCTGCAACTGTCTGGCCTGCGTGCGGGAAAGTTCAAGCAGATTCTCTAAAATATGGGACAACGATTCAGCCTCGAAGAAGGCATCGTTAAGAAGTCCGTTTATCTCATCTTGAGGAAGGAGTCCATGCTTGCTCAGGATTGTTTCCAGGCTCCCGATAATAACCGTCAGCGGTGTGCGCAGTTCGTGCGATACCAGGCCGATGAACTCGTCTTTCAAATGGTCTAATTCCGTGTGCCCGGTGATGTCACGGATAACGGCCAGCATCCCTATTACTTTGCCGTCCTTGTCGTTGATCGCGCTTGCAGATGACTGAACATATAACCGTACTCCGTCCCGCTTTATATGAATATTGTTTCCCGACCAGAACCCTCTTGTTTTCAAAGCTTGTACTGAAGCCTGCTCATCCTCGGGTTTCACCCAGAGAAATTGATAAAGTTCCCCTAAAGGCTGCCCAAACGCTTCCTCCTCACTTAAGCCGTACAGGCGCTCTGCACCTTTATTCCAGTAATTTACTATGCCCTTATTATCAATGACAACTACCGCATCGCTGATCTTGTCGAGCACCTCCGCATTAAACCTCATCTGCCGTTCGATCTGTTTGCGTGCCGTTATATTCCGGATATTGCACTGGATAATGCGGGAATGATCGACTTTATATATATTGGATACAAATTCCACCTCGATTTGACGTTTGTCCCTGGTTTCAAGCGGCAAATCCTCATAACGTACGTATTCTTTCTCCTGCAATTCCCGATAGGAGGCTTTGCTTGCCTCAACGTCTTTGAAAGGCCCTATCTCCCAGAGCCTCTTTCCTACAAATTCCTTGTGGGGATATCCCAGCATGTCTGTTAGAAACGGATTGACATCCAGTATTTGACCGGTATCGGCATCGAGAATCAGTATGCCATCCTGTGCCGTTTCAAAAAGACGCCTGTAGCGAATTTCAGAATCCTCCAAAAGTTTCTTCGCACTGCCACTCCTGGTTTTTGCTGATAATCTTTTTTCCGTCCCCTGACGCAATAAGCCCAGTTCTTCAATAAGTTGAGCTTTTGTTTTTCGGCTGTCTCTCATTTTATTACTCCCACCATAATGCCGGTTCTGATATCCCGAACCTGCCCGGCATTTCTGCGCATAACTAATTTTTAGGGCACATACCGATATTTGTCAAACAGTATGTATCTTGACGTCCTTCCCATCCGGATATTATTATTTTAGATAACATGGCTGTTAGAAAACAAAGTGGGAAAAAGTGCCGGTTACTGGTAGTTGACGATGAAATACGGATCCAGAATTTTATCCGATCAAACCTGAGAACCCTGGGATACGAAGTGGTAACCGCCAGCAACGGTCTTGAGGCTTTAAAGCAGTTCCATGCCAGCCAGCCCGACCTGGTCTTGCTTGACGTAGTCATGCCTGAAATGGATGGCATGGCTGTGCTTAAGGAGATCCGTGGTTTTTCAACGGTACCCGTCATATTTCTCAGCGCCAAGGGAAGTGTACGTGACAAAATAACAGGGCTTGAAATGGGGGCCGATGACTATATATCCAAGCCTTTTAATCCTGAGGAACTGGTATCCAGAATTGAAGCAGTGATGCGCCGGTTTAGACCCGATGAACCTAAAATTCCAGATGAGCTTTCTCTGGGCGATATAACCATCGATTTCAAGGCACATAAGGTAATGGTTAGAGGCAACAAAATATACTTAACCCGGATCGAATGGCTGTTGCTAAGCGAATTAGCCTTAAATGCCGACCGCCTCATGACCTACGAGGAGCTATTAATCCGCGTTTGGGGGATTGAATACCGTGATGACATTCAATTCCTCAGGACATGGATCAGCCGTATTAGAAAGAAAATCGAAGAGAAACCCGATGAACCCCAAATCATAGTTACCGCCCCTAAAATGGGCTATATTTTAAAAAAATAGCCCTGACTATTTTCAAGAAAACCCTGCCGGCAAGTCCTCAAGCGTATCCTTAATCCCCGTTGGAAACAATCCAAAAATTTCATAACTTTTTAATATATTTTTACTGAATTATATGATTATTACATTCTTAGCCATTTAACATATAAGTATCTATTTTTAAAGGAGGAGTCTTGTCATGCCTAAAGTAAGTGGTTGGTTGATGGGGATACTGTCCATATTAGCGGGCATCTTGATCATCTTGATGCCTTCCATATTGGCGTGGATCGTCGGCATTTACCTGATTATCATCGGCATTCTGGCTATTATCGCTGTTGCCAGGTAAAAGGGACATTCCGGCCAAGCGGGGCTAGTTCAAATTTTTGAACTAGTTGCCTTTATTAGGAGGTAAGTGTAGTTATGTGGCAACCTTCAGGTTTACTATGGGGAATTATCACGCTTATTTTTGGCATCATCGTAATGATTTTCCCCAGGATACTCAATTACATAATCGGTATCTATCTTATCATCGTCGGAATATGGGCGATTGTCGGCAGCCTGCACGGCTAAAAGCCTGTAGTCGTGGATGATACCGGCCAGTGAGGTGGCTCTATTAGAGCCACCTCACTGGCGTGCTAGTATACTCATAATCCGTGGGCGCAAATGAAGATTACCAAACATACCTGACAGAACTTAGTCAAGGAAAGAAAATGACCGGACAACATAAATTTATAACAGGACATCAGGAAAGACAATTACATAGAGTTGGCGATAGTCCGGGTTACCGGGCATTTCACGAGGTTTATCTCGGGCTTTTTTAATTATTTCAATTCCTTAGGGTAAGCGTTTGTGCCCAAAATGAAAGCATCAGAGTCCCCAAGCCAGAATATAGTTATGTCTTAAGATTGTCTGCAGGTGAACGAATGGATTGATTGGTGGGCCATTCTGGACAGTTCCCGAACTTCTGTTTGAGAGCAAAGAGCTTATCCCAGCGCTTCAACAATTGCTCATAGGAGGATAAGATAACAGATCTACAATGTCCCGAATGCAGATGCACTATACCACCTGATTCAACCAAGTGTCCAAATTGCGGCCGTAGATATGGCGAGCCAAATGCGAAGGTGCCATCAAAGAATAATAGTAATGGCATTACGGTCGGCCGCATAGGCTACGCCATTAAATGCGAATTTTATGGTAGGATCCATATAACATCCAGCGTGGCTTCGGCGCCGACCAGATGCCCGTTTTGTTGATGCATGGTTATTTGAATAATCATCTAATTACCTAATATCTATCCTTTAATTTAAGTCCACGCATTCATGCCATTGAACGTCATTCCATGCGTATGATTGGATCTCATACACTTGCCACAATAATTGTGTTCCTAACTTAAGAGTGGTATAAATACTTGGGGCAGGCCAGTGTTAAGGACTAGTGTTGTATGAAAAACGTAATTCTGCACAAGTTTCTGGTTCTCATTGTATTACTGCTCACAGTAAGTACCGTCGCTGCAGGATGTACTCTCGGGGAGCACTCAGCCCAGCAAACCGTAAATCAGCAAGAGGCTCAGCAGATCGCCTATGATGCCACTATATACGGCTTCCCGCTGGTTATCATGGACCTGACCCGGCAGGTTCTCACAGCAGTCCCCGCACCCAATACGAACGGGGCACCGGTTAACCAATTCGCGAATAAGAAAGTATTTCCTGATGCGACATTTACTAATGTAGTAAACCCTAATGCCGACACGCTTTATTCATCAGCCTGGATTGATACCGCGAAAGAACCTGTTATCATTTCTCTGCCAGACACTCAAGGCCGCTACTACCTGATGCCTATGCTTAATTACTGGACCGATGCTTTTGCCTCGCCTGGCTCACGCACTACCGGTACCGGATCTGGCAATTTTGCCATCACCGGCCCGAATTGGAGTGGCAAATTACCTGAAGGCATCACAGAAATGAAGTCTTCGACCAGATGGGTCTGGATAGTCGGTCGCATCGCCTGTACCGGTCCTTCCGACTACCAGAACGTATCGAAACTTCAAGACCAGCTGAAACTAACACCGCTCTCTGCCTGGGGTACCAATTATGTGCCGCCGACTAATGTCCCTGTCGACCCGACTGTCAATATCAAAGTCTCTCCTCTGAACCAGTTGCTGGCTCTGGATGCAGCGAGCTATTTCAACTATGTCTGCCAGTTGATGATTGAAAACCCTCCGTATCAAGCAGACGCGCCAATACTGGATAGGATGGCAAAGATAGGTATCAAGACTGAAGTTGACTATAAGTCATATTTTGCGGGACTGGACAATGGCGTTAAGTCGGCAATCCAAACTGGCTATCAGTCCGCTCTGACTGAAATTCCTGCCGGGGGAATGGGTACTATCAAGAACGGGTGGCAACTCTCCTACGATACCGGCAATTACGGGACTAACTACATACTGAGAGCAGCCATAGCTTATCGGGGGCTGGGCGCTAATCTAACTGATGACGCTTTCTATGCCTCCGCATCAACCAGCGGCGATGGGGCTAAATTTTCAAGCGCTAACAAATATGTAATTCATTTCAATAAGAATGAGATACCGCCGGTAAACGGCTTCTGGTCGATTACTATATATAATGAAAAAATCCTGTTTGCAGCCAACCCGATCGATAGATACTGCCTGGGCTCATTAAGTGATCCGCCTCTGACAAAGAATCCCGACGGCTCAATTGATCTTTATATACAGCGCGATTCGCCTGACTCTGCTAAGATACCCAACTGGTTGCCAGCTCCTGCCAGCGGTGGTTTTTCATTGACACTGCGACTATACTGGCCGCAGAAGCAGGTAGTAGACAAGTCCTGGATACCTCCGGCAGTACGACTTGTTGAATAGAGTGACCTGCCCTCAAAAGATCAGCAATGCTAGCCTAGAAGAACAGCAGTCATCATAGACCTATGTTTATTATCATGGTTGAACATACATACCGATGTTTGTTCAATGGTAATGATATTGCCAAAGATCGAAGCTAAAATGGTAATTGTCTGATTTTAATTTGATCAAATCACAGCTAAAGTTGGGTAATAATATTACCTAAGATGGTGGGCCATTCTGGATTCGAACCAGAGACCCCAGTCTTATCAGGACTGTGCTCTAACCAACTGAGCTAATGGCCCTTTCGAAATGCAGAGTAAAGTATATATTTTGCATTAATTCAGTGTCAAGGACTCTGCACTCGTCGTTCAGGTATTGACAATGCCCGGTTTTCAAATGAAACGGATTACTTTATCTTATATATCCATTTGAATTTATCGGGCTTCTCACCGTATTGGATACCGGTTATCGTATTATACAGCTTCAATGCCAGCTTGCCGGTCTTGCCCTCATTAATGGTGATGGTCTTATTCTTATGCCTGATTGTGCCGACCGGAGATATTACAGCCGCAGTACCGGTGCCGAAGGCCTCCTTGAGCCTGCCGCTGTCGGCCGCTTTCATCAGTTCGTCCACGCTGATCCTGCGCTCATTGACCTCCATACCCCAGTCCCTGGCAATCTGTATGACCGAATCGCGAGTGACACCTGCGAGTATGGTACCGCTCAAGTGGGGGGTCACCAGCACATCGTCGATCAGGAAGAACACGTTCATGGTGCCGACTTCCTCGATATAGTTGCGGTGGACGCCGTCAAGCCAGAGCACCTGTGTGAATCCCTTTTTCTGGGCTTCATTGGCCGCGAAAAGGCTGGCCGCATAGTTGCCGGCCGTTTTGACCGCGCCGCAGCCCCCTTCCACCGACCTGGCATGCTCGACGGCAGTGACCAGCTTAACCGGGTTGAATCCCTCTTTATAGTAAGCGCCTACGGGCGAAAGTATAATCATGAATTGATAGGTGTTTGCCACGTGAACGCCCAGCGTGCTGTCCATGGCGAAAGCAAAGGGACGGATGTAAAGGGAATAGCCCTTCTGCTTGGGTATCCACTCCCTATCGATCCGCAGCAGATGCACCAGGCCTTCAAAAAAGACCTTCTTATCCACCGGCGGAATGCAGAGCCGGTGACAGGACAGGTTAAAGCGGTCGATATGCCTTTCCGGCCGGAACACATTGATAGAGCCGTCTTTGGCATAAAAGGCCTTAAGCCCTTCGAAGACCGATTGACCGTAATGCAGTGTAGATAATGAAGGGAATATCCTCATAGGTCCGAACGGCACGATCTTGGGAGCGCCCCACCGGCCTTTACCATAGGCCATTTTTAGCATGTGGTCGCTGAATATATCTCCGAAGCCCAGCCCGGCGAAATCTACCTTGCTGATCTTGCTGTGTTTGGTTTTTCTAACTTCTATAGCCATCTCATCACCTGAAAAAATATTTGCTCCGGATTCCCCTGGGGAAGAGGGGACTCGAACCCCTACGCCTTGCGGCACATGATCCTAAGTCATGCTCGTCTGCCAGTTCCGACACTCCCCCACGAACGAGAACGCGAAGGTGTTTCTACTATAACTCATTTGCATCAAAAAGTTAACCAACCAGCTGAAAAAACAGCAGAACTCTTAAAGGAATACATTTCTTCTAATAACCAAAATGGGACTATATTTAATATGAAGTCAAGAGGGATACAGGATATGCTCAGTCGCCTTACAGAAAGGGGAGGCTTCCCTTGTAATGCTCATAGTTTCAGGAGAGGTTTTGCGTGCAATCTACATAAAAAGCTTCAACGGCAAGCTGCGGGATGAGTGTTTGAATCAGAATTGGTTCATAAGCTTTAGAGATGCAAGAGAAGCTACAGAAGCCTGGAGGACAGATTACAATGAGTTCAGGCCACATAGCTCTTTGGGCGATTTAAGCCCACTGGAATATGCCCTGTCAACGGTAAATCCGCAAAACTAACATTACGGCTGGTACAGAAAAGGGGATGCCCTCAAAACCGAGAAAATTCTAATTCATGCTGGACTATAAACAGGGGTAGGGTCACTTGACATTGTATAATTAGCTTTAAGGTTATTTATTTTTGCGTTTTTTATAGATGGAGGTAAACATATATGAAAGGATTTATCGGCAAAGTAATCAATGCCGCTAAAAGTTATAGTTATTGGGACTATGTTTGGCTGAAGGTAACACTTATCTCTATTGGTATACTCTTTGGCACATATTTTGCACAGTTTATTATTCAGTACATAGTCATAATATGGGCGGTATTTCTATTAACTTATTTATGGGTTTTGTATAAGACGTTTTTTAAATATTGGGATAAGAAGTAACCAGAGCTGTGAGGGGGAGATGAAGCGTTGAAATTTGTCTAACCGTACGGGAAACTGCTTATTTAGCACTATCCCTCATACTGTTGAGCACTACTTCAAGGGATTGAAAAGGCGTTTTAGCTAAGGTTCACTTAAGACTGTATAGCTTAAAGTTTGTGAAGGTGAAATTTTCAGAAGGCGTCCAGTTGCCGAACGCTATACCCAATTCCCCTTTCGAAGAGGTATTATCAGTGATGCTGGCAACCTTGCTGCCGTTGATGTAAAAATCCTGGTTATCCCCCGAGCAGACTACCTTAAGTTGGTTAAATTCGTTGCCTGGCTTTATGGTATCGGAAGGAGTTTCGGGCTGTATTTCCCTTTCCAGGCCCTTGACGCCGCTGCTTACGTAATATGTCTGGTTGTCGGTGATGGCAAACCGGTAGTAGTTCCCGTTGGCATCCAGCCGGTAGATAATTCCCATCGCAGCCCCGTTTAATGTAGAAGTCTTTCTGACATCAACTTCTGATTCAAAATTACCCAGTTGCTGCGTGGTTTTGGGGTTCAGCACAACAACCGTATTTTTGCCGACTGACCATACGCTGTAGTCACCCTGCTCATATGCCCCGCCTTTTGACGAATCGGCTTTGTAAACATACCAGCCGCTTTGGGGATTCGTGAAATCATCCTGGAAAATAGGCGCCCCTAACTGAGTCCCCTGCGTCTGTTGGGTTGCGCAGCCGGAGATCAAACCGGTCGACATGGCAAGTAAGCCGAGCACTATATTCAGACAATAGTTAGATGTTTTCACGGAATTCTCCTAATGGTTTCTAAAAAGCTTGGTGAGCCGCCACGGACTCGAACCGTGAACCGGTTGATTAAGAGTCAACTGCTCTACCAATTGAGCTAGCGGCCCAAGGTTTACTATGGTAGCATCCGTTAATTAACTACGTCAAGCTAATTATGATACGACGGATTCTAGCTGAGCTATAATGTATTTGCTTTGGAGAAGCAGTTTGAAATCATCGACCATACGGCGGATATCGGCATTATGGCCTACGGGTACACCCTGGCTGAACTATTTAAAAATGCCGCTACGGGCATGCTGAGCCTGATAACGGATTTAAGCAAGGTCGAAAACAAGCTGAGCAAAGAAATCGTTTTACAGGAGCAGGATAGCGTCACGCTGCTGGTAGAATGGCTTAACGGGCTGGTCTACGAATTGGACGCCGAACACCTCATTTTTAATGATTTTGCTCTGAGTATTCACGATGGGGGCCGGTTAACAGCCATATGCTATGGCGAGAAACTGGATCCCCAAAGACACGTTATAAAACGTGAAGTCAAGGCTGCTACTTACCATAATCTAAATATTGTGAAGGAAAACAATGTTTATTCGGCTGCGATCATATTTGATATCTAGACACTGTGGGAGGATATCATGAGCCCCTGGCATGGAAAAATAAGGCAGACCGGCATATGCCGCTGGGAAATACCTCAGGACTACAAGAGCGGCATGAAAGTGCCTGGCCTGATCTACGCCGATGACCGCATGATGAGCGTTATCAGGGAAGAAGAGTCGCTGGAACAGGTGGCTAATGTGGCCTTTTTGCCGGGCATCGTAGGCAGTTCCATGGCCATGCCGGATATACACTGGGGTTACGGATTCCCCATCGGTGGTGTGGCTGCCACCCGGGTGCGTGATGGAGTGGTATCTCCCGGAGGCGTGGGCTACGATATCAACTGCGGAGTCCGGCTGCTGCGCACCAATCTGAGCGAGGAGGAAGTTAAACCCAGAATTCAGCAGCTGATCAACCATCTCTTCATGAATGTGCCTTCCGGGGTAGGTTCCGAAGGAAAGATCAAGATAAGCGAGAGGGAGGTGGATGAGCTGCTCAGGCAGGGCGCCGGCTGGGCTGTAAGACACGGCTATGGTGAAGCGAATGACCTGGAGGTTACAGAAGAGAACGGATGCATGACGATGGCCGACCCTGAGAGGGTTAGCGACAGGGCGAAAAAGCGCGGCATGCCGCAACTGGGCACCCTGGGATCGGGCAACCATTTCCTGGAAGTCCAGGTAATAAGCGAAATATACGATAAGGAAGCAGCTCGTGTGATGGGGATTACCTTCGTCGGGCAGGTGCTGCTCTTGATCCATACCGGATCGAGGGGGCTGGGCCACCAGATATGCGATGATTACCTGCGGATTATGGGTCAGGCCGTAACAAAATACGGCATAAATTTACCCGACCGCCAGCTTGCCTGTGCGCCGGTTGAATCGCAGGAAGGGCGGGACTATTTGGCGGCGATGGCTTGCGCTGCCAATTATGCCTGGGCCAACAGGCTGTGCATCGCCCACTGGGCCAGAGAGTCATTTGTCAAGGTCCTCGGCAGAAAGGAAGAGGATATAGGGCTGGAACAGGTCTATGACGTGGCCCACAATATCGCTAAGATCGAAGATCATATTATTGAAGGCAAGAGCCAGAAGCTGTGCGTGCACCGCAAGGGCGCTACACGTGCATTCCCGGTTGGGCAAGCGGGAGTGCCTTCCAGGTATGCCGCCATCGGTCAGCCTGTTCTGATACCCGGGGATATGGGCCGGTGTTCCTATATTGCGCTGGGCACTGAAAGGGCCATGCAGGAGACATTCGGTTCCACCTGCCATGGAGCCGGCCGGGTGCAGAGCAGGGGAGCAGCCAGGAGGGCACAAAGCGGCAAAGTTGTGGCAGCGGACCTTGCTGCCAGGGGTATCTACGTCAGGACCGGCAGCATGGAATCGCTGGCGGAGGAAGCATCCTCTGCCTATAAGGACGTGGATGATGTCATCAATATTACGCAGGAAGCAGGCATATCGAGCCGGGTTGCCAGGGCCGTACCCATAGGTGTAATAAAAGGTTGATCTGAAGCTAAAATTGTCTGCTCAAGAGCCGCATATTTGTGCTCTCAAAGGTAATCGTGTAAAATTTACCCAGAAATTTTTAATAAGGAGTGATAAGCCATGGGTCTAGCAAGAGAAGTAGTAATTATCGACTATTTACGCTCGGCGTTTTCCCGGTCCCGTCCCAAGGAACCCGAGAAGGATTTATTGAATGGATGGAGAATGGATGAGGTGCTGGCGCTCCTGTGGAAAGAGCTGATCAAGAGGAATAAGCTTGACCAGAAAGTAATCGATGAGGCCATAGTAGGCACAGCCAACCCGGTTCTTGAGAATTTCACCTTCGGCGGCAAAATTCCTTGCTTTTTCGCTGACCTGCCGTTCGAGGTTTCCAGCCAGCAGGTAGATCAGCAGTGCGGGTCCGCTCTTTGCGGGCTCAGGACTGGTGTCATGGCTGTCGCTTGCGGCTATTCCGATGTCGTGCTTTGCGGCGGTATCGAGCATATGACCCACATCCCGATGGGTGGTGGCGGAGCCATCAAATTTCCCGACAAATTATTTACCGAACCTCAATATAAGAAACTGGACATGATGTTCTCGTTGAATATGGGCTTTACCGCTCAGAAGCTGCAGGAACTGTCCGGCATCAGCAGGGAAACGATGGATAAATTCGCTGCGAGGTCGCATCAACTGGCTGCCAAAAACAAGGAATGGCTCAAAGGCGAGATCCTACCCGTAGAGATTACCCTTCCCGACGGCAGCAAGCAGATGTTTGATTATGATGCTAACGTCAGGGCCGACACGACTCTGGAGTTGCTGGCCGGCTTAAAACCTGCCTATAAACCCGACGGCTCGATCACAGCCGGCAATGCTTCCCCGTTGAATGCGGGCGCCACTGCCATGCTGATCATGTCCAAAGACAAAGCCAAGAAACTGGGCCTTAAACCGATGGCCAGCTTCGTTTCCTTCGGCATGGCCGGTGTCGATCCTACCCTCATGGGCGCCGGACCGGTCCCCTCCAGCAAAAAAGCACTTGCTGCAGCAGGCCTGAAAGCCAATGACATCGATTTCTGGGAGATCAATGAGGCTTTCGCGATAGTTTCTCTCTACTGCATGAAAGAGTTCAACATTCCTGAAGCCAAGGTCAACGTCCACGGCGGCGCTATGGCTATCGGCCATCCGCTGGGCGCCAGTGGGATCAGGCTCGTTGGAACCCTTGCCAGGACACTTAAGGAAAATAAGGCCAAATATGGCCTGGCTACTATGTGCGAGGGAGGCGGACAGGGTGTCGCTGCCATTATCAAAGCTGAATAGTATAATTTCGGCTGAAGTTGAAATGAAAGAGGACGGCCCATGGGCCGTCCTCTTTTTATTATGCTGGATATAAGCCTGGATTATCTTTTCGTCTTCTTATCTATTTTTAGCAGGAAATATTCCATGCTGTCATAGAGGGCCAGCCAACTGGCCTCTATGATATTTGTGGAACTGCCTACTGTCCTCCACTGAACCTTACCGTTGCCTGATTCGATCAGTACCCGCACCAGCGAGCCCGTGCCGCTATTGCCTTCAAGAATACGTACCTTGTAGTCCAGCAGGTCTACTTTGGCTAGGCCCGGGTAGAATCCCAGCAGGGCTTTTCGCAGGGCGAAGTCCAAGGCATTGACCGGGCCGTTGCCTTCCGAGGCAGTGTGCATGAGTTTATTATCTACTTTAACCTTGATGGTAGCTTCGGCCAGGAATTGCGCTCCTATATCGTAGGCTGCAGGCAGACGCCTGTGCCTTTCCACAACAACCATATAGTCTACCAGGTTAAAAGGCGGTTTATAGCCCGGCTGCGATCTGAGCAGCAGCAGTTCAAAGGAGGCGTCGGCATCTTCATACTGGAATCCCAGGCTTTCAAGCTGTTTGATCTGCTCTAGTATGCGGCGTGCTTCCTTGCCGTGCGGCTGAAGCGGTATGCCCAGCTCCCTGGCTTTATAAATGATATTGCTTTTGCCTGACAGTTCGGAGATAACCACCTTGGGATTATTGCCGACCAGCGCCGGGTCTATATGCTGGTAACTTTCCTCCCATTTCGAGAGCGCTGAAACATGCAGTCCGGCTTTGTGCAGGAAGGCATTGCCTCCCACGTAGGGCAAATTCGAGGACGGCGGCAAATTGGCCACCTCGGCTATAAAGCGTGATACTTCCGTAAGGTGGGCCAGTTGGCCAGCCGTAATACACTTGATTCCCAGTTTAAGCTGCAAGGCAGGGATGATCGAGCAGAGGTTGGCGTTGCCGCAGCGTTCGCCATAACCGTTTATCGTGCCCTCCACGTGCTCGACGCCGCTTTCAATCGCAGCCAGTGTCACGGCAACTCCCATCTCGGAGTCATTATGGGCGTGGATGCCCAGGGGACAACTTATCTTTTTCTTAACCCGGGTTATGATGTCGGCCGCTTCGGAAGGCAAGGTGCCGCCGTCCGTGTCACAGAGTACCAGGCAATCCGCCCCGCCTTTTACGGCGGCGACCAGCGTTTCGATTGCGTAAGCCGCGTTGGACTTATATCCATCGAAGAAATGCTCGGCATCGAAAAATACGGTCAGCCCCTTAGATTTCAGCAGGGCGATGGACTCGCGTATGATAGCCAGGTTATTAGCCAGGGTGGTTTCCAGTACCTGTTTTACCTGGCGGTCATTGGCTTTACCCACGATGTTGGCGACCTTGGCGCCCGATTCTATCAGCGCCAGCAAGCCTGCATCCCCACTGACCTTAACGTCGACACGACGTGTGCTGCCGAAGGCCACCAGTGTGGCGTGTTTTAGTTTCAGGTTCCGCGCTTTTTTAAAGAATTCAGTGTCCTTGGGATTCGAACCGGGCCATCCGCCTTCGATATATTTTATTCCCAGGTCATCGAGCTTTTGAGTGATCTGCAGTTTATCGGATACTGTAAAAGATATGCCTTCCTGCTGTGCGCCGTCCCTCAGCGTCGTATCGTATAAGTCAACATGCCGCATAACCATCCATCCTCAAATCTAAATTCTTTCCTCGATCAACTTGCCCATTTCGGCGGTGCCTGCCTGCTTCATGCCGTCGCTCATAATATCCTTGGTGCGATAGCCGTCGTTCAAAGCCCTCAGCACAGCATTTTCCAGGGTGTCAGCTTCGTTGTTAAGTCCCAGGGAATAGTGCAGCATCATGGCGGCGCTTTTGATCGTAGCTATAGGATTGGCGATGTTCATCCCTGCGATGTCCGGGGCGCTGCCGTGGATAGGCTCATACAGGCCGAAGGCCCGGCGTTTACCGCCGGGGATACCGGACAGGCTGGCTGAAGGGAGCATTCCCATCGAGCCTGCCAGCATGGAGGCCTCATCAGTCAATATATCCCCGAAGGTGTTCTCGGTTACTATAACGTCAAAGTAGCCGGGATTTTGTATAAAACGCATGGCGCAGGCATCAACAAGCATGTGGTCCAGCTTTACCTGGGGGTAGTCAGCCGCAATTTCCGTGGCAATCTGCCTCCATAGCCGGGAAGATTCAAGAACATTGGCCTTGTCGACCGAAGTGAGCTTCCTACGCCGGGACTGGGCTACTTCAAAACCGACACGTACGATGCGGTCTATCTCTCCCTCGGTATAATACATGGAATCTATAGCCCGGCGTCCCCTGCTGTTACTCCACCTTCTTTTAGGCTTGCCGAAATAAAGACCGCCTGTCAGCTCACGGATAACCATCATATCGACATTGCGTACGACCTCGGGCTTAAGCGAGGTGGAGTTTTCCAGCATGCTTAACATCTTGACCGGCCTTAGGTTGGCGAACAGTCCAAGCTCTTTCCTGATCGCAAGTAGACCGTCCTCCGGCCTTACCGCGGCATTGGGATCATCCCATTTGGGCCCGCCCACGGCGCCCAGGAGTACGGCATCACAACTGCGGCACATTTCCAGAGTTTCTGAGGTGAGGGCTTCCCCGTATTTATCGATAGAAACGCCGCCTATCAAGCCATTTTGGAAATTGAACTGGTGCCCGAATCGGCGTCCGACGGCGAGGAGTACGCGCTGCGCCTCATTTGTAACATCGGGACCTACGCCGTCACCGGGCAGGACAGCAATATTGAATTTCAAGTTATTTCGCTCCGGATATTTTCTTTTTAGTATGTTCAACCAGGCCGCCGGCATTAACTATTTCCATCATAAAATCAGGGTATGGCTTGGATATGAAGCTCTTACCCGTGGACAGGTTGGTTATCTTGCCGGTTGCCAGGTCGACTTCCACTATGTCTCCCGCCTTGATATTGTCGACTGCTTCTTCGCATTCGAGCAGCGGCAGGCCGATATTGATAGCGTTGCGGAAGAATATCCTGGCAAAGCTCTTGCCTATGACACAGGAAATGCCCGATGCTTTGATGGCCACTGGGGCATGCTCACGGGATGAGCCACAGCCGAAATTGAGCTCCCCAACGATGATGTCTCCCGGCTCAACCCGGCTTATAAACTCGGCATCCAGGTCTTCCATGCAGTGCTGAGCTAGGTCGGCCGGCTCCCATAGGTTTAAATAGCGGGCCGGAATGATGGCGTCCGTATCTATGTTGGATCCGTATTTAAAAACTTTACCTTTACGTGCCATTATGCGATTTCCTCCGGACTTGCTATCCTGCCCAATATGGCACTGGCTGCTGCCACAGCAGGATTGGCAAGGTATATCTCAGATTTCACGTGTCCCATCCTTCCCACAAAATTGCGGTTGGTGGTCGAGACACATTTCTCGCCCGCTGCCAGTATTCCCATATATCCGCCCAGACAGGGACCGCAGGTTGGGGTGCTGACTACGGCTCCCGCTTCTATAAAGCTCTTGATAAGGCCCTCTTTCATGGCATCGAGGTAGACCCTCTGCGAACCGGGTATGATAATAGTCCTCAGCCGCTTATCAACCTTTTTGCCTTTTAGTATACGGGCCGCCAGGCGCAGGTCATCTATTCTTCCGTTGGTGCAACTGCCTATGACCACCTGGTCTATGGGGATATTCCCCACCTGGCTGATGGGCCGGGTATTGGAAGGGAGATGCGGGAAGGCAACCTGGGGCTCGATCTTAGCCGCGTCGTATTCAATCACACGCGCATAGGCGGCGTCCGGATCGGAGAAGTATTCCGTGTATTTCCGTTTGGCCCTGCCCTTGAGATATTTCCGTGTAGTGGCGTCAACATGGAAAAGGCCTGCCTTGCCCCCGGCTTCGATGGCCATATTGGACATGGTGAAACGCCCGTCCATGGGAAGGGCATCGATAGCTTCGCCGTGGAACTCCATGGCAGAATAAAGTGCGCCGTCCACGCCGATATCGCCGATGATATAGAGGATAAAGTCCTTGCCGCCGACCCATTTTCCAGGCTTGCCATGGAATACGAATTTAATAGTTGGCGGCACCTTCATCCAGATCTCGCCGGTAGCCATAGCTATGGCGATATCGGTGGAGCCCATGCCGGTAGCAAACGCACCGAGCGCGCCGTAGGTACATGTGTGGGAATCGGCCCCCACAACAGTATCTCCCGGCAGCACAAGGCCTTTCTCCGGCAGCAAAACGTGCTCGATGCCCATCTCGCCAACTTCAAAATAGATCAGTTTGTGTTTGCGGGCGAAGTCTCGCATCATCTTCGCCTGCTCGGCAGACTGAATATCCTTATTGGGACAGAAATGGTCCGGCACCATGACTATCTTACTGGGATCAAAGACCGTCTCTACTCCCAGTCGGTTAAACTCTTTGATGGCAATCGGGGCCGTTATATCGTTGGAGAGCACCAGGTCGGCTTTAACGTTGATAAATTCTCCCGGGCTGACGCTGTCCTTACCCGAATGTGCTGCCAGTATTTTTTCTGCAAGTGTCAAAGTAAACCGCTCCTGTACATTAATTATCCTTTTACCTTTGGAATACACAATACTATGACCGTCAGTACCGTAACTGCAACAGCGATGATGTAAAGTCCAACCCCGGCTGCAATTCCTATAGCAGCCGTTATCCATACGCTGGCCGCGGTGGTAATGCCCACGATTTTGTCTCCCCTTACCCCGCGCAATATTACGCCGGCGCCTATGAAGCCGATGCCTGTAACCACACCTGCGGCCACCCTGGATGGGTCGACCGTGCCGCTGAATCCGATCACCGAGACCACTGTGAAGAGGGCGGAGCCCATGCAGATCAATATGTGAGTACGCAGGCCGGCAGGTCTCTGGGACAACTCACGCTGCAGGCCTATGGCTGCTCCCAGGACGGCCGATAACAGTAAGCGTAATGCGGCTATAATTTCAGGGCTCATTTTCCACCTGTTTCCGGCTCATTTTCTTGGTTGCTAGAAGCCGGTTAAGGGCGTTCATGTAGGCCTTGGCGCTGGCTACGATGATATCCGTATCGGCGCCCCTTCCCGAATAGCTGGCGCCGTCGCTTTCAATGCGGATCAACACCTCGCCCAAAGCATCAATGCCTGCGGTAATCGAGTTAACGCTGAATTCGGTAAGTTGATTGGGCACACGTACCAGGCGATTGATGGCTTTATAGACGGCGTCCACCGGCCCGGTGCCCAGGGCGGCATCTGCCAGCACCTCTTTGTTCGGCCCGATCAGCCGGACGGTGGCTGTAGGCATGCTCTGGTTGCCGCAGGATACTCCCACGTGGTCCAGGTGATAGACTTCCGAGGAAGTACGTATTTCCTCTCCAATTAGAGACTGGATATCGCGGTCGGTGATGGTCTTCTTCTTATCAGCCAGCTCTTTGAAAGCTCTGAAAGCATGGTTTAGCGCTTCCTCATCCATTGAATAGCCAAGCTCCAGCAGCCTTTCCTTAAAGGCGTGCCTGCCGCTGACCTTGCCCAGTACGAGTGCGCTGGCCGGCATACCCACCGATTTGGGGTCCATAATTTCGTATGTCTTGGCCTTTTTTATAATGCCGTCCTGGTGTATCCCGGATTGATGGCGGAAGGCGTTGGCGCCCACGATGGCTTTATTATGAGGAACCACGAAGCCGGTCAAATCGCTGACCAACCTGCTGGTTCTATATATCTGCTCCGTATGAATATTGGTGGATATGCGGTACTGGTCCGCCCGGGTGTGGATGGCCATTATAAGCTCCTCCAGGGCGGCATTGCCGGCGCGTTCGCCTATTCCGTTAATAGTGCCTTCGATCTGCCGGGCGCCCCTGCGCACAGCCTCCAGACTGTTTGCCACACCGAGGCCCAGGTCGTTGTGGCAGTGCACACTGATCACGGCTTTGGAAATATTCGGTACATTTTTGCCTATGCCCTCGATCAGCCTGCCGAATTCGGATGGTATTGCGTAACCGACGGTGTCGGCGATGTTAACGGTCGTAGCCCCGGCTTTTATTACTCCCTCCAGGACCTGATAGAGAAATTTGATCTCTGTTCTTGTCGTGTCCATGGGCGTGAATTCCACGTCATCACAGAGTTTATGGGCGTGCTCTACCGAGGCAATTGCCAATTTCAGGACCTCGGCGTGGCTCATTTTCAACTGGTATTTAAGATGTTCCTCTGAAGTAGAAAGGAATATATGAATCCTTCCGCTTTTGGCCTTTTTAATGGATTCCCAGGCCCTGTCGATAGCTTCATCGTTGGCATGGCTGAGGGCGCATATCGTCGAGTTGTGCACCTCTTTGGATATCATGCGCACGGCATCGAAATCGCCCTGAGAAGTTATGGGGAAGCCAGCCTCGATGATATCTACGCCAAGGCTCTCAAGCTGTTTGGCTATCTCAAGCTTTTCCTTGGAGTTCAAGCTGGTGCCGGCAGCCTGCTCTCCATCCCGCAAAGTTGTATCAAAAATGAGAACACGATCACCTTTCATATTCCACCTGCCTCGATTTATTTTGGAAGGGACAGATCCGGCTATTTAAGCCAGGGCATCATTGAGCGCAGTTTTTTGCCCACGGTCTCTATCTGATGCTGTGCCCCTTTACGTTTGAGGGCATTGTAGACAGGGCGGTTGGCCTGGTTTTCCAGGATCCATTCTCTGGCGAAACTGCCGTTTTGTATATCTTCCAGGATCTCACGCATCTCATCTTTGACCATCTCGTTGATGACCCGGGGGCCGCGTGTGTAGTCACCGTATTCGGCTGTATCGCTAACGGAGTAGCGCATGAAGGCGAAGCCGCCCCTGTAGATCAGGTCGACGATGAGTTTGAGCTCGTGCAGGCATTCGAAATAGGCGATCTCCGGCTGATAACCGGCTTCCACCAGCGTCTCGAACCCGCTCTGGATAAGGGAAGTGACGCCGCCGCAAAGGACAGCCTGTTCACCGAAAAGATCGGTCTCAGTCTCTTCTTCGAATGTTGTCTCGATCACGCCGGCCCTGGCGCAACCGATGCCCCTGGAATAGGCCAGCGCCTGCTCTTTGGCTCTGCCCGAAGCATTCTGATAGACCGCAATGATGGCGGGGGGACCGCTTTTCTCAACAAACAGCTGTCTGACCATGTGGCCCGGGCATTTTGGAGCGATCATGGTCACATCGATGAAATCCGGCGGCACGATCTGGCCGTAATGAATGTTGAACCCGTGGGCGAACATCAGAGTCTTGCCCTTGGTCAAATAGTCTGCAATAGAATCTTTATAGACTTTCGCCTGAAGCTGATCGGGGACCAGCATCATGATAACGTCGGCCCTTTTAGCCACGTCGGCGGCGTCCGACACATCGAAGCCGGCTTTCTTGGCGGCCTTATACCCCTCGGTACCCTTGGCTTCCGCTACGATCACCTTCACCCCGCTGTCCCGCAGGTTCTGCGCATGCGCATGACCCTGGCTGCCGTAACCTATAATGCCGATAACCTTATTCTTTAATAACGCCAGATCCGCGTCTTTCTCATAATAAATCTTTGCCATAATCTCCTCCTATAAAAAATACAATTAACATTATAATGAATTCGGCAAAATCCGGGTTACCTACCAGTTGGGGAGTTCCTCTTCCTCAGCAGGAATGTGCTCTACAACATGCCGGAGGGGTTTGTCCTCTTCAATAGTGAGCGGCCCGGCCCCGCCGCGTGGCAAGGCGATAGTCCCGGTCCTCGACAGCTCCCTTATGCCGAAACCACGCAGCAGCTCGATCAGCGTCTCTATTTTATCCTGGTTGCCGGTTACCACGATTATCAGCGAATCCGGTGACACATCGACAATGTTGCCGCGGAAGATGTCGGTGATCTGGATGATCTCACTACGCGTTGAAGCGGAAGCTTTTACCTTGATCATGGCCATCTCGCGGGCCACCGGGTTATCGTTGGTTATGTCCGATATCCTGATAACTTCGATTATTTTATCGAGCTGTTTTCTGACCTGCTCGACCTTGGCGTCATCGCCTTCCACTACTATAGTCATGCGCGAGAGATGAGGAACCTCGATGCTTCCGACCGCGATGCTGTCGATATTGAAATTACGTCTTCGTATGGTGCTTGCAATACGGTTTAGCACCCCTGGACGGTCCTGCACCAGCGCTATTAGAATATGCTTCCTGATCAACTAAATGCTCCCTATATATTTTGTGAGTGCCTATTTTTTCAAGCTGGTTGCATGGTTGGGCAACTCGAGGAATTCAACCAGCATCTTGCCAGGCGGTACGAACGGGTAAACATTTTCCTCGGGCTCAACCACAAACTCTATCAGGAAAGGACCCTTGTGTGCCATCGATTTCTCTATGGCAGGCCGCACATCGATTTTCTTGGTTACACGGACCCCCTTAATCCCGTATGCTTCCGCGATCTTAACAAAATCCGGATTATACAACTGGGTCCCGAAATAGCGTTTATTGTAAATGAGCTCCTGCCACTGGCGGACCATGCCGAGGTATCCATTGTTAAAAACAGCGATGTTTATATCCAGGTCCTCCTGGACCATGGTCGCCAATTCCTGGATTGTCATCTGGAAGCCGCCGTCTCCGGCTATGCACCAGACTGTTTCATTGGGGGCGCCTACCTTGACTCCGATAGCGCCCGGTAACTCGAAGCCCATGGTGCCGAGGCCGCCGGACGATACGAAGCTATTGGGCTTATCATAGAAAAAATACTGTGCCGCCCACATCTGCGCCTGTCCAACGCCGGTAACTATTATCGCATCTCCCCGTGTGGCCTCGTATATCTGCCTGATAATATATTGAGGGAGAACGCCTTCATGCTCTCTTACCTCGGTTGCAGGGTGCATGGCTCTCCATTCGTCGACCTGGGACAGCCAGGCTATATGCTCGCGCTTGACGATCTGCTTATTGAGCACCTGAAGCACGTTCTTGACATCGCCGACGATGGGGACATCGACGGGCAGGTTCTTGCCTATCTCCGCCGGGTCTACGTCTATATGGACTATCTGGGCATTGGGAGCAAAAGAGGCTACCAGCCCGGTTGCGCGGTCATCGAACCTCATGCCTATGGCGATCACCAGGTCGGAACTGTGGACAGCCTTATTGGCATAACCCATTCCGTGCATGCCCAGCCAACCGTAGCTGAGCACGTGGGATTCGGGGAAGCAGCCTATGCCCAGGAAGGTGGTAACTACCGGCACCTGCGATTTTTCGGCCAATTCCTTTAGCTCAACGTGTGCCGAAGAGATGTTGACCCCATGGCCTGCGATAATGACCGGCCTCTCGGCTGTGTTAACCAGATCGGCTGCCTTCTTGATTTGCGAGGGATGGCCGAAGAGCTTCGGTTTAAACCCTGGCAGGTCGATCTTATCAGGATAAATGAATTCGGTTTTGCCCAGGAACACGTCGCGGGGTATATCCAGCAGCACGGGGCCGGGTTTTCCGGTCAGCGCCACATGGACGGCCTCCTTTATCAGCATTGCCAGGTCCTCGACATCTGTAACAAGATTATTGAACTTGGTGATGGGTATTGTGATGCCGGTAATGTCTATCTCCTGAAATGCGTCTTTGCCGATAAAATTGGTCGGTACCTGTCCGGTGATGGCCAGCAGCGGCACGCAATCAAGATAAGCGTTGGCAATGCCGGTAACCAGATTGGTTGCTCCCGGTCCGGAAGTGGCCAGGCAAACCCCTATCTTTCCGGTCACCCTGGCATAGGCGTCGGCTGCGTGCGCGGCGCCCTGCTCATGCCTTACCAGTATGTGCCTGAGTTCGGGGTACCTCGGCAGGGTATCGTATAAAGGCAGCAGCACACCGCCGGGGAATCCAAAGATAACCTCGACGCCCTCTTTTATTAAACACTCACATAGAATTTCTGCGCCGGTTTTCATCATCTGTGCGGTCTTCTCCTCAATCCTTGAATACTGCTCCCTCACTGGCCGGGCCGACCTGTTCTATATACCGCTTGAGATAACCCCTCTTAATGCTGGTTTTAAAGGGCGGTACTTTTTTCAAACGCTGCTTGATCTCGGCATCGCTCAGCTTCACGTTGATTTTCCTGGCTGGAATATCGATGGAAATGATATCCCCGTTTTGTATAGCCGCTATGGGGCCCCGGTCAGCAGCTTCGGGAACAACATGCCCGATGGCTGCCCCGGTAGTGCCGCCGGAAAAGCGGCCGTCGGTTATCAAAGCTACACTGTTGTCCAGTCCCATCCCGCTTAATAGCGAAGTAGGAGTCAACATCTCTCTCATGCCGGGCCCGCCCCTTGGGCCTTCGTAGCGGATGACTACCACATCGCCTTTCTTAACCTTCTTGGCCATAATACCCTTTGTAGCATCCTCTTCATTTTCGAATACCCTGGCGGGGCCGGTATGCTTCATCATCCCGGGCAGTACAGCTCCGCTTTTCACCACCGCGCCGCCTGGTGCAAGGTTGCCGAACAAAATGGCCAGCCCTCCCGTTTTAGAGAATGGCCTGGAAAAGGAATGGATAACTTCACGGTCTGCCACCCTGGCATTGCGGTAGGTGCTGGATAAGGGCTTCAAGGTGACGGTCCTGGAGTTGCCGTTCAGCAGGCGGCTGATCTCGTGCATGACTGCCGGGATACCGCCGGCCCGGTCAAGGTCTTCTATGTGGACGTCGCTGGCCGGGCTGATCTTGCTCAGGTGGGGCACCTTATCGCTCAACTGATTTATCAGGGACAATGGAAATTTGATTCCGGCCTCGTGTGCAATAGCCATAAAATGGAGAACCGAGTTGGTGCTGCCGCCCAGGGCCATGTCCACCATAAATGCATTGGCAATGGACTCCTTCGTTATGATGTCTAACGGGCGGACATTTTTCTCAAAAAGCTCTATGACCTGGCGGCCCGTTTCGCGGGCCAGGTGTAACCTTCTAGAATCGGTGGCTGGGATAGTGCCGTTGCCCGGCAATGCCATGCCCACTGCCTCAGTAAGGCAGTTCATAGTATTTGCTGTAAACATTCCTGAGCAGCTCCCGAATCCCGGACAGGCAGCTATCTCGATTTGCTCCAATTCGGCCTCGGTCATCTTACCCTGTGTCACACAGCCCACAGCTGTGAAAACAGATATCAGATCGACGGGCTTCTGCACGCCGCCCTCCACCATATGGCCGGCCAACATCGGCCCGCCGCTGACAAAGATGGACGGCACGTTCAACCTAACTGCTGCCATGAGCATGCCCGGGACCACCTTATCGCAATTGGGTATGAACACCAGGGCATCGAAGCGGTGTGCCTCCGCCATGATCTCTACCGAATCTGCTATCAATTCACGGCTGGGCAGGCTGAATTTCATGCCCGGATGGTTCATGGCTATGCCATCGCAGACACCTATGGTGTCGAACTCGAAAGGTATGCCGCCGGCGCTCAGCACGCCGGTCTTGACCATGTCCGCGATGGAGCGCAGGTGGATGTGCCCGGGGACTATCTCATTGAAACTGTTGACTATGCCGACGAACGGCTTATCGAAGTCCCGGCTGCATACTCCTACCGCCCTTAGCAGTGCGCGGTGCGGAGCCCTCTCGATACCTTTTTTGATGCTGTCACTTCTCATGTGATGAAATCCCCGCCAACTCTATTTCAATTGTATTTTGTATGGGCCGCTAGATTTAGGGAATATTGTAGTAAACTATCATAGGTAATTATTTATTGTCAAGAAAACTGCACTCGATTCCCGATATTTTGTCGAGACGGCGTTGATGCCTGCCACCTTCGAAGCCGGTATCAAGGAATGTTTTTGTGATTTCCAGCGCCTCAGGCACGGTTATGAAATCGGCGCCAAAGCACAGCACATTGGCATCGTTGTGAAGGCGGGCGCGTACGGCGAGATCTGCGCTGCAGCAGATAGCGGCCCTGATACCTTTGTATTTATTGGCGGCAATGCACATACCTATGCCAGAACCGCAAATCAATATCCCGCGTTCTGCTTTGCCGGTTACGATCGATTGTGCAACTGGGGAGGCGAAATCCGGGTAATCTACTGATTCGTTGCTATTGGTGCCGAAATCCAACACGGTATGCCCGCCGGCCTTGAGAAAGTCTGCGATTTTGCTTTTGAGGTCGATGCCGCGATGATCGCTTCCAAGGGCGACTATCATCTAATTACCCCCTGTTTTTATTAGAGCCATGATTTCCTTTTCCGCTATCATACCACGTCTTAATATAGCGGGAGGCTCGATAGTCAGATCGATAACGGTCGATTCCTTGCCTCCCGGGCACCTTCCGCCGTTAAGGATGAAGTCAACCCGGTTGCCCAGTTGGTCAATTACTTCGGAAGCGGTCAAAGCAGCCGGCCTGTCGTGCAAATTGGCGCTGGTGCCGACAATAGGCCGGCCCAACTCCCTGATAACGGCCCTGGTGATATCATGGTCGGGCATGCGTATGCCAATTTTGGCTCCGCCCGCCAGCACCAGGCTGTTGAAATCAGAGCTTTTATTGACGATGATGGTGAGGCCGCCGGGCCAGTACTTTTTCATTAATAATTGTGTGGCCCTGCTAAGATCACCCGTCAGCAGTTCCACCTGGCGGCTATCGGCTATCAATACCGGCAACGGCTGGTTCAAAGGACGTTCCTTGATATGGAAAACCCTGGCGACAGCCTCGTCGTTATATATATCGGCGCCCAGGCCGTAAACCGTGTCGGTGGGGTAGGCAATTATACCGCCTCCACGCAATACGGCAACGGCCTGATTGACCTGGTCTAAAAGGGCTGGGGGAATAGGTTTAAATGCTGATTTACTATCCATATTTTGTGGAGGATTCTATAACAAATTGTACCTTAAATCGCGGTATATTTTAAATATGGCTTACCTTGGAATGCGCTTCCTGGCTATGATATACTTTGCAGATGAAGAAGGGTAAAGAAGAGACCTCCAGCCACCGCATAGTAACCACAGACGACGCCGAGGTTTCCGCCTATCTTGAAATCGCCAAAGAACTTCAGGGCGTTCAGGCGGCGCCCAAGCCGGGAGAGGTTTTCCACGGTGAAAAAGAAGCGATCGCCATCATCGATTTCGGCTCCCAGTACAGCCATCTGATCGCACGCCGCGTAAGGGAATGTAACGTATATTGCGAGCTTTTCCCCCATGATGCCCCCCTCAAACAGATCATGTCCATACACCCCCGGGGCTTTATCCTCTCGGGCGGTCCTGCCAGCGTATACGAGAAAAAGGCCCCGCTAACGCCCGTGGGCGTTTATGAAAGCCACCTGCCTGTACTCGGCATCTGTTATGGTATGCAGCTCATTACCCATCAACTGGGCGGGAAGGTTGCCCCCGGAGCTAAACGTGAATATGGGCCGGCCGTTTTACACGTGAGCGACGAAAGGTCTCCGCTGTTTAAAGGCTTGCCTGAATCCCTCTCTGTCTGGATGAGCCACGGCGACCAGGTAATCGATATGCCCCCCGGATTCAAATCGTCCGCCTACACCGAAAATTCTCCTAATGCCGTGATTTCGGACGGCCGCAAGTCCTTCGGCCTTCAGTTCCATCCGGAAGTAGCCCATACACCCGAAGGCATAAACATCATTAAGAACTTTCTCTATCGGGTGTGCGGGTGCAAGGGCACATGGACGCCCGGCAATTTTATAAACGAGAGCATCAACTCTATCAGGGAGCAGGTAAGAAGGGGCAAGGTGATCTGTGCGCTCTCGGGTGGCGTTGACTCTGCTGTGGCTGCCAAGCTGGTGCATGCCGCTATCGGCGACCAGCTCACCTGTATTTTCGTTAACAACGGCCTGCTCAGGCGGGAGGAGCCGGAGAGGGCTCTTAACACTTTTCGCAAGAACCTTCGTATGAAGGTAGTCTATGTCGATGCCACCGACCAATTCCTAAAAAAACTCAAAGGTGTGACTGATCCTGAGCAGAAGAGGAAGCATATCGGCCAGGAATTCATCAAGGTCTTTGAGCGTCAGGCAACCAAACTGGGCAAGATAGATTTTCTTACGCAGGGCACGCTATATCCCGATGTGATAGAGAGCGCCACGCCCGAGTCCAAGGCGGCCGCCAAAATAAAAACCCATCACAATGTGGGAGGCCTGCCCGCCAAGATGGCGCTTACGCTGATCGAGCCGCTAAGATATTTGTTCAAAGATGAGGTGCGTAGGGTAGGTTTGGAACTGGGTCTGCCGGACGATATGGTCTGGCGGCAACCCTTTCCCGGGCCGGGCCTGGCTATCCGCATCATAGGTGAAGTAAACAGGGACAAGCTCGAAATTCTGCGGGGCGCCGACTGGATCGTGATGAACGAGATTAAAAAAGCCAAGCTTTATCGTGAGATGTGGCAGACCTTTGCCATACTCACCGACGTGCACAGCGTAGGCGTAATGGGAGACTTCAGGACCTACGGCTATCTGGTGGCGCTGCGTGCAGTTACCAGCCAGGATGCCATGACGGCCGACTGGGCCAGGCTGCCGTATCCCCTGCTGGCGACTATATCCAACAGGATCGTCAACGAGGTGCACGGCGTTAACCGTGTAGTATATGACATAACCAGCAAGCCGCCTTCCACCATCGAGTGGGAATAGTATGTTTTCCTTTGGTTTCAAATCAGTTGACAAAAAGATTAGGCGTCCATATACTTATAAAGCATGCTAAAAATTAGCGATAGTTGATTTAAGCATTATCTTGGTGTATACTCTGACGGCTTGGTGAGTACACCAGGCCGTTTTGCTCTTTAAAAAGAGAATAGTTTAGTAATGATGAATGGTGTCTAGTGTTCTAGTTGCCGGTGCAGCAGGACGTATGAGACCGCAAGGTCTTGTGTTCATGCTGCTGTAAGTCAAAGATAATAAGGGCACAGGGCGGATGCCTTGGCGTTAACAGCCGATGACGGGCGCGGCAAGACTGCGAAAAGCCCCGGTGAGATGTCCAGCAATCTTAAGCCGGGGATTCCCTAATGGGGCAACCCATCTGGTTTAATCACCAGATACTCTATATGAGAGGATACCAGGGGAACTGAAACATCTTAGTACCCTGAGGAAAAGAAATCGAATGAGATTCCCGGAGTAGTGGCGAACGAAAGGGGAACAGCCTAAACTTCGCCGGCTTAGTGGGCTTGAAACCTATGCCGACGAAGGGTTGCAAGGTGCAGCGGACAGTGTTCAAGAGCTGTCGCAGAGTTACAAACTTTTTACCTAGTCAAAGGTCCCTGGAAAGGGCCACCATAGCGGGTGATAGTCCCTTAGATTAAAGGTCAAAAGCTCTGGTTGCATTCTTAAGTACCACGGGACACGGGAAATCCTGTGGGAATCTGGGGTGACCACGCTCCAAGGCTAAATACTGTTAACGACCGATAGTGAACCAGTACCG
>DBZK01000020.1:260341-325406 GCA_002311135.1 Dehalococcoidia bacterium UBA1162 | reverse complement strand
GAAAAAGCGGAAGGGGCTTATCTATGGGATGTGGACGGGAATAAATATATTGATTTCCTGCAGGCAGGCGCCCCGATCGTGCTGGGCAGCAATTACGCCCCGGTGCGCGATAAGGTCATTGAACTGCTTCATTCCTGCGGGCCTGTAACCGGCCTGTTCCATGAATACGAGTTAAAATTGGCGGAACTGATCAATCGCTATATGCCTGCTGTTGAGATGTTCCGCATGCTGGGCTCCGGTACAGAAAGTGTGATGGCAGCCATCCGGGCGGCGCGTGTATTTACTCAAAAGAAGAAGGTTATCAAGGTCGGCGGCGCGTACCACGGCTGGAGCGATTCGATGGTATTCGGAATGCACATACCCGGCACGGGACGGATGGAAGCCACCGGCATCCCGAATGGTGCTAACGCCAATACACAGGAGTTCTACCCAAACGATCTCGAAGCCTTGAAAAAGAGACTAATAGCCAACCGCCGAGCAGGCGGGACGGCGGCGGTCATAGTGGAGCCGGTGGGACCCGAAAGCGGCACGCGCCCCGTACCTTTTGAATTTAATGGCGAGGTGCGCAAGCTGTGTGACGAGTTCGGTGCACTGCTCATCTTCGATGAAGTCGTTACCGGTTTCCGGCTGGGCATGGGGGGTGCCCAGGGCTACTTCGGAGTCAAACCGGACATTACGATTTTTGGCAAGTGCGTAACCGGGGGCTACCCCATGGCAGGTGGCGTGGGCGGCCGCGCCGATATCATCCAGTGTTTCGCGGCCGGCATTGGCGGTAAGGCAGGTGAACGCGCCTACATCGGCGGGACGCTGTCCGCCAACCCGCTCTCTTGCGTGGCGGGATACTATGCCCTGCTGGAGATGGAGCGCACGAATGCCCCGGTCATTGCCGGGCGGGCGGGCGACAGGCTTACCAAAGGCCTGCAGGACATCATCCAGCGGCTTAAACTACCGTTCGTGGTCTATAGCCAGGGTTCGATCGTACACCTGGAAACTTCCGGTGTAATGCTGCTGGATTTCAATAACGTGGATCGCCTGTTGAAGGAAATGAACCCCCGCAAGCACATGATAGAGGAGATGGGAGCAGCCTATATGGCTAACGGGATCATCACCCTGGCCGGATCACGCGTTTATACCAGCATGGCCGATACTGATGCGGTTATTGATGAGGCGTTGCGCAGATTCGACTCGGTTTTTTCCAATGTAGAAGGAGTCTAGAGTCGGCAAGGGTAAAAGAAAAATAAAACGGGAAGAAGGAGGAAACATGAAAAAGCTGGACAAAGGTTTATGGATGACAGCGCTTACCCTGGTAGTGGCTATCACGTTTCTGGCAGGCTGTGCCCCGAGTGGCGGAACAACCACTTCAACGGCCGAGCAGCCGGGTGTGGTAAACATTATTATGACAGTTCCGCTGAGCGGAATGCTGGCGAGCTTCGGCCAGGAGCAGCAGGAAGGCATGCAGATGGCTGTAGACGAAATAAATGCCGCCGGCGGCGTCAAAGTTGCCGGGAAGAACTATCTCATTAAACTGACCGTCATGGATGACGAATTTGATGCTTCCAAGGGTGAGGATGAGGTCGATATGATGCTGGAAAAATTGACCCCCAAGCCGGTTTTCTACTGGTGTGGCAGCGATGTAGTGGGCAAGGTTATCATGGATGAAAATGAAAAGGAAAATCTTATCATGGAAATCGTGAGTTCGGACAAGGCGGTGGTGTCTACGGGGAACAAACTGCTTATCAGGCTGGAATCCGATACTCGTGATGTGGCTAAAGGTTTTGCCAACATAACTTACGATGACATGGGCTGTAAGAAGGCAATAATGCTGTGCGGCGATGATTCAGCATCCGGTCTTTATCGTGATCAGTGGATTGAAACCTACAAATCCAAGGGAGGGCAGCTTCTGGACAGCATAGATGTCGATCTGTTTTCGACCACCGATTTCTATCCATTTCTGACCAAGGCCATAGCTGAAAACCCCGATGTCATAAGTACCTTTGCCTCGGCTGATTCACTGGTGCTTATGATGACGCAAGCCCAACAGCTCGGATACAAGGGCAAGTGGGTGTTCGGCGATGTCACAGAGGTAGGCGAAGTTCTCCACTTGATCCCAGCGAAGGCAATGCAGACCATGGGGACCTTCTGTGGAGTTGCGGCATATGAAACCGCCACCCTGCCGGAGGGGCAGCAGACTAGGTTTAGGGCTCATATTAAAAAGTTCCATGACAAGTACGGTGCCGACAAGCTATGGGGTTCCATTGTAACCAACCCATATGAATTATGTTATGCATTCAAATACGCCATGGAAAAAACGGGCACTACCACGGACGCTTACGCAATCAGGGCCGCAATGGCGGATGCGGTACCGGTCCCGGAGGGTGTTTACCCCTTTTATAAGATCAATCCCGATGGTTCGGGAGAATATTGTGAGTTTGCCAATATTTGTACGAACGGTGTAATGGGCAATTCAATGGTTTTATATGGAGATCCAAGCATAGCGCCCAAAACCAGTGAATAAAATTTAACTAAAGACCATAAAGCTAAAGAAAAGATCAACAGGGTGTCTTCTACCGCCTGGTAGAAGACACCCCATGAAAGGGGGTTTTTTAACTATGATCAGGTAAGTTATTGCATTGAGTCAACCCCAAAAGGAAGGTTAATTTTATGCATATAAGGAAAAAACAATGTCGATGTTACTTCAGACTACTATAAATGGGATAGTGATAGGAAGTGCCTTTTCCCTGGTGGCCCTGGGCCTAACCATGATATGGGGCATTATGCATATATCCAACTTTGCACATGGCTCCTTCTACATGATCGGCGGCTACGTTATATGGACGATTATAACGTTGCTGGGGGTTGACTTCTGGCTTGCTATACTCATCACCGCTGTCGTTATGGCAATCTTCGGTGCTATTGTTGAGAGGTTAACGTTCAGGCCGGCGGAAGGCCCCTTCAGCACACCTTTAAGCAGCCTTATAGTTTCTATCGGTTTGATCATGATCTTCAATAACAGTGTGCTGGCAATATGGGGTGCAAGGCCTGAAACCCTGGGCGCAATTAATATCCAGGAATTTCATTTCCTGAATGTGACAGTCACCCTGCAAAGGGTCCTGATTGTTGTAGCTGCGGTGATCCTGATCGCACTACTGCAATTTTTCCTGAAGCGGACGACGCTGGGCATGTCCATAGAAGCCACGGCGCAAAATGCGGAGAGCGCCAGGTTAATGGGAATAAATACCAGCCGGGTGGGATCGATAGTATTTGCTATGGGCGTTAGCCTGGCTGCCATAGCCGCGGGACTGATGGCGCCCTTGACCAATATAAATATCGGCATGGGCGACCATATGACTACGTATGGCTTTGTGATTATCATCCTGGGAGGCATGGGCAGTATACCTGGTGCCATTATCGGGGGCTTTATCCTGGGATTGATCAGTAGCCTTAGCGCCACTTATCTAACCGCCAACTATTACGAGGTAATCGTCTTTGGGGTGCTGATCCTAATACTGGCAATCAAGCCTACCGGCCTGTTCGGAGCAAAGTAATGGAAAATTTACTTAAGCTCTATACTACCAAACACCTGCTATTTGCCCTGCTGATCGTTGCGGCGCTTGTTTTCCCGCTAGTTGCCTCAACCTACACTCTGCGTATCATTACCATGTGCTGTATCTGGTCAATGCTGGCCATAGCCTTAAACCTGATCGTGGGATACACCGGGCAGGGCAACCTGGGGCTGGGTGCATTCTTTGGGATGGGCGCCTATACTACCGGGTTGCTGATGGTCAAGCTGGGGCTCAATTTCTGGCTGGCTCTCATAATCGCCCTTGCCCTGACGGTAATTCTCGCAGTCCTCATTGGCCTTCCTACCCTAAGGACCAAAGGCGCTTATTTTGCCATCGCCACCCTGTGTTTTAACATAATATTTACGACCGTAGTCATTCAGTGGGACGCTTTAACGAAGGGTCAAACGGGATTAATGAATATACCTAATGTACCCGCAATTCCACTGCCTTTTGGGGGCCAGATTGACTTTCATGAGTCGCTGGCGGCTAATTATTACCTGGTTCTTATTTTTCTCATCTTGACCATTGTTGTGATTTACAGGATAGTAAATTCATTGACGGGCAAAAGCTTTTTGGCTGTGCGTCAGGATGAGGATCTGGCCGAGGCCATAGGCATCAATACATTTAGAGCCAAGCTGTTATCCTTCACTGTGAGCGCTTTCATCGCCGGCCTGGCCGGTGGCCTGTATGCGGTCTATCTGGGCTTCATTGCGCCTGCAATTACATCCTATGGCATAACCTTCACTGCCATACTATATGTCGTCGTTGGCGGCGCAGCTACCGTTGCCGGCCCGATCGTTGGCTCTTTTCTATTGACGGTAATTGGTGAGCAACTAACGGCCTTCGGTACCCTTCATCTGATAATATACGGAGTGCTGGTTGTCCTGTCGATAATTTACTTACCCATGGGTTTAGTCGGGGCGTACCAAATGTTCTGGCCACAGATCTGGCAAAAAATGAAGCGAGGTAAAGTACATGCTGCTTAAGGTTGACAATCTGGTCAAAAGCTTCGGCGGCCTGGTGGCTATAGACGCCCTTGACCTCCAGGTAAATAAAGGCGAGATATTCAGCATAATAGGGCCGAACGGTGCCGGTAAAACAACCCTGTTTAATGTCATCAGCGGAAAGTACAGACCTAGCAGCGGCAAGATAACTTTCGAGGGCAAAGATATAACGGGTCTCAAGCCATATAACATTGCCCGCAGAGGGATTGCCCGGACCTTCCAGGTCACAGCAGTCTTTTCACAGTTTACCGTGTTTGAAAATATCGTAATAGGCCACCAATTACATGCCAAATCCGGCATGTTTGGCGCCGTATTCGGCACGGGCCAAGCACATAAGGATGCTAGGGAGAGCAGGGAGAAATCCGAGAAAATACTTGAGTTTACCGGCCTCACCGATATCAGCGATAAACCGATAGCCAATACAACCCAGGAGGAGCGGAAAAGGCTTTCCATCGGCCTGGCGCTGGCAACCGATCCCAAGCTGATCCTGCTGGATGAACCGGTGAGCGGCGTTAACATGCAGGAGATGGATGGCATTATCGATTTGATCAGAAAGATACGGGATGCAGGCATCACGGTCTGCCTTATTGAGCACAAAATGAGAGTTGTGATGGGCATATCCGACCGCATATTAGCCATTAACTACGGGAAAAAGATCGCTGAGGGCACCGTTAAAGAAGTCAGCAGCAATCAGCAAGTAATAGATGCTTACCTGGGGGTGAAAGATGCTGCTTGAAGTCGTGAACATTGACACATACTACGGTGATGCCCAGGCATTGAAAGGGGTATCGTTTAACGTTGCTAATAGTGAGTTGGTCACTATCCTGGGCGCTAACGGAATGGGCAAAACAACCCTCCTCAAAACAATTACCGGGTTGCTAAAACCGAAGGCGGGCACAATTAAATTCTATGAAATAAATATAGAGCGCATGAGCACCTACGACATCGTGGCTGCAGGAGTTTCCCTGGCCCCGGAGGGCAGGGGCCTCTTTGCCGAGATGTCGGTATTAAAGAACCTCTTACTGGGTGCTTATGTGCACCGCGACGACAAGCTGGGAAACAAAGAAATGATGGACAATGTATTTGAGCTATTCCCAATTTTGAAAGAAAGACAACACCAGGCTGCCGGAACTCTGAGCGGCGGTGAAGCTCAGATGCTGGCTATCGGTCGGGCATTGATGGCAAGGCCCAAACTGCTGATGTTGGATGAACCGTCCGTTGGTCTGGCTCCTCAGATTGTGGCTCACATCTTTAACATCATAAAAGACCTAAATAACAGAGGCATGACCATCGTCGTGGCTGAGCAGAATGCCGCCATGGCACTAAGCATAGCTCACAGGGGTTATGTTCTGGAAACCGGCGAAGTAAGTATAACAGGTGAAGCTAAAGCGCTGCTTAATGATGATAGGGTTAAGCGCGTTTATATCGGGGCTTAGGCAGATAAGTTGTTGATTCCAGATACAATAATTTGCATGATGGCGCGTGTTCGAGCAGTGGCAAAATTGGATAGTATAGACTATGACGATACGCGATACTCATCAGGGAGCTGATGCTTAAATACGGGAGCCATATTTTTTGCAAGATCAAATTATTCAGTCGCAGGAGGTAAAGTAAATTGGACTTAGCGCTTAAAGATATGTTGCCGCACTTTAAAACCGTTGGAAACGATCTCTATACACGGGGCATGGTTTCAGTACACGGAGGGAATCTCAGCTTAAAGCAGGGAACCAACCTGTGCATTACGCGCAGCGGCAGCAGGTTGGGATATCTGGAAGAACCCGACATGATTGTGACCGGCGTAGATAAGGACGACGAAAACACACGCAAAGCGTCTTCGGAATTGGGCGTCCATCGTGCCATATATAATAAAACCCTTTCCACTGCCATAGTACACTCCCACCCGATCCATGCCACAGCCTTATCCTTCCGTAGCGATAAAATCTTTCCGCAGGATGAAGCAGGTAAGATCTTTATCCCCACTGTACCTGTAATAGGGTTTGGCAGCGAACCCGTCCCCGGTGGATTTGCCGCTGAGGTAGCGGAAGCCCTTAAAACCAACGCTGTGGTGCTGGTACATAAGCACGGCAGCTTTGCCAGGGGCAGAACGCTGGAAGAAGCTTATGTGATAACTGAGCTTCTCGAGATAAGTTGCCGCATCCTCTATATGCTGGAAGCCATGAAACGCTAAAGCGGCTGCAGTTATTTACCGCTTCTTCCACATCACCAGATTGGTCCAGTTTTCAGCCTTCCATGGGGCGTTTTTAGGTGAAACCAGAGGTAGGACTTCTTTGAAAAGCTCCAGCCTCTCTTCCTCAGTAAGCGGTTTATACTTCTCAGCAACCGCCAGGTTGTTTTTTAGCTGTTCGATGTTGTCCATACCTATTACGGCAGTGTCGATGGGCAGCCCGAATGCGTAGCGCATGGCTTTTTCGTAAAGATGAGCCAGAACCCCCAGGCCGATTACCTTCATACCCGCTACCGCTACTCCCTTGGCCTTGGCCACAGGTATAAACTCCTCCGCAAAACTAAGTACGAAATGGTCTAGAACCGCGGATGCCGTGGTCCAGGGCATAGTTAACCATGTCGATGGCCTCTTTCTCAGAACATCCGTGTGAGTCAACTATGCGCTGCGCGCCGAAACTCAGTATGGGAAACTTTTCGCCCGTCTTGCCATAAGCTCTCTGTTCCATCTGCCTTTTCCCTCCTGGCTCATTCCCCATCACAAATTGTAGATCGTTTTTCTCGAATATCTAAAACACAAGCCAAAATTAGTTAAACGGCCTTACGTCCCCGTACCAGAGTACCTCGCCACTCCCTATGTTCAATCCCGTCTTTGTTTTTTATGAAAGTTTCCAGCCGTTTTATCCCCTCCTCAAACTCACTCTGTGGAAGAAGGTGATAGGTTGATACATACTTATTCTTAACCTGCATAAGATACCGCTGGTCAATGGGAATACCCTCGACACGCATCTCTTCATGGCATATATCCATAAACCCAACCGCTCTAAGCAGCTTATCAATCTGAGGTATATCCATAAACCGGGCTTTCTCGATCTCGATAGTGCCCGGGAAAAACTCACTGATGACCGGGTGCTGGCTTTCTATCTGTTTATGGCTCGATGTCAGAAGGACCAGAGATCCTTCCCGCAGGACGCGATGGCATTCAGCAAACAGTGACTCGAGATTGTTTATATGTTGAATGACATAGGCGACGATAATCATATCAAAGGAATACTGGCGGAAAGGCATGTTAACATAGTCAGCATCCGCACAAATAACTTCCAGGCCTTTAGCTGCGGCTGCTTCCAACATAGTGATGGATTTATCAGCGCCGATAACTTCTATATTTACCAGCTTCTGTAATCCCGAAGATATATTTCCCGTACCACAACCCACATCCAGCACCCTATTTCCCTCACGGATTTCCCCGAACCGGATAATCTTTTTTATCAGGGTCTGCGGGTAAGAGCGGTATCTGTCATAAGTCCCCGATATAGACGAATAGTCGATTTTCACCTAACTCCCCTTGTACAATTAGCCGCCACCTTCCGAAAATATTGCCCCTTCATGATCTCTAAGCATCCCTGGTTTTACCGCTGTATTTCTGCTTCAACTCCATCGTGTAACCGGTCTGTATGGAATCGAAGCCGTATTTATCGCGTATACCGTCGACGGCACGATCCACCTGCTCCAGCTTCTTTGATTCGGCATCGAACAGCCCCAACTGGGTTTCACTATTTATAAAATTGGACACTTCCAGGCCGATAAGCCTGACGGCCCTGTATTTTTTCGCCAGAGCAGATTCCAGCAATCGAACAGCCGACTGGAAAATCTTGTCATCAAGGTTGGTGGCTTCCCGAGACGTCTTACTGCGGTTAATCGTTTCGAAATCAGCGTAGCGCAGCTTTAAAGTCACCGTGCGCGCCTTCTTATCCGAGTCCCTCAAGTCCGCTCCCAATTTTTCGGAAAAATACCTCAGTGTGGCCTTTAGCAGGCCGGTGTCCGAAGTATCCTTCTCAAAGGTGGTTTCACGGCTGGAAGACTTGGCTTCTCCGTAGGCCTCAACAGCGCTGTTGTCTATTCCATTGGCGTGCTCTCGCAGCCACAGCATGCCTTCTCCGAAGCGGTTTTTGAATAGCGACTCCGGCATCCGGGCAAGTTGGCCGATGGTCAGGATATTCATAGACTTCATCACCTGGTTTGTTTTTTCGCCTACACCCGGCATTTTCTGCACGGGCAAAGGGGACAGAAATGCCTTTTCCTCTCCAGATGCTACTTCGATAAGCCCGTCCGGTTTACTCAAATCGGAGGCTATTTTGGCAACTACTTTGCTAGGTGCAATGCCGATCGAAGCTACCAGGCTGGTCTCCCTTTTTATACGCTCCTTAATTTTTATGGCCAGATTGTGCCATGAGCCGAAGTTCTGACATCCGGTAACATCGAGGTAGGCTTCGTCCAATCCACCCGGTTGAAAACTCGGTGAGTAATCGGCCAGGATATCCATAAATTTGTGGGAGAAATCAACATAGCGGTGGTAGTTGCCGGTCAGAAAAATGGCCTGCGGGCACAATCGCTTGGCCCTGGCGAGGGGCATAGCGGCATGTACTCCGCATTTCCTGGCTTCGTACGATGCGGAAGCTACCACACCCCGGCCCTCCGGCCTTCCTCCTACGATAACAGGCTTGCCGGACAACGCCGGGTTGAGCACTCGCTCCACAGTCACAAAAAAAGCATCCAGGTCGATGTGAAAAATGGTTCGGGCGGTCCCCTTTGTCTCAGCCATACCAATAACCCCGGATCAAAATTCATGGGTAGTGAGTCGGTTTTTTAGAGGCCGCGGAACTGGTTGATCCTGTCCCGAAGGTCTTTAGCTGCCTTTCTGGCTGCCTGCGCATAGTCCGGCCCCTGGGAAGCATACAGCACCTGCCGCGCAGCTACGATCACAGCTTTCTCAGAACTCGCGTCGACACCGTATTTAACCGAAAGCTCCAGGTCGCCGCCCTGCGCTCCTATGCCCGGCATCAAAAGTACCATATCAGGGCACATCTTCCTTATTTCCTTAAGCTCCCCGGGATAGGTGGCCCCCACTATCAGGCCTATATTATTCTCCTTGTTCCATTCCCTGGCACGTATGGCCACGGACTGGTAAAACCTCATGCCGGAATTGTCCATCAGGTCCTGGAAATCAGCGGCGCTATGGTTGGAAGTGCGGCAAAGCACAAAGACACCTTTGTCTTTATATTGAAGGAAAGGCTCTATCGAATCGTACCCCAGATAAGGGTTGACAGTCACGGCATCGAATTTGAAATAGCCAAAAAGGCTTTTAGCATAGGCGCTGGCCGTGTTTCCGATATCGCCTCTTTTAGCATCTCCTATGATCGGGATGTCAGCCGGTATATAGGCAATGGTTTTCTTCAAGGCCTGCAGTCCCCTTATGCCCAGAGCTTCATAGAATGCCAGGTTGGGTTTATACGCACATACCAGGTCGGACGTGGCATCGATTATAGCTTTATTAAATTCAAAAACATCTTTGACCGGCAGTTTCTGAGGGTCTGGGTCCAAACCTACGCAGAGCAGGCTGCGGTTCCTGCGTGCAGCCTCCAAAAGCTTGTTAACAAATTTCACAGAATAATTATATAATAATTGGCCGATGTTTAGCTTAGTATGGGTGTGTGTAGGTCTGGTTCTTGGCTCATTTCCCTTCTCTTACTGGATCGGTCGTCTTTTCCTGCATACAGATATCAGGACATATGGAGACGGTGCACCCGGCGCCTCCAATGTGGCAAGGGCCGGCGGCAAAGTCCCCTACGTAGTAGCCGCATTACTCGACGCCTTTAAAGGCAGCGTACCCGTCTGGCTCGCCCAACTATGGTCAGGAGTTAGCGGATGGGAACTGGCAGCGGTGGCTATCGCACCTGTGCTGGCCCATGCCTTTACGCCGTTTTTAAAATTCAGAGGGGGCATGGGGGTGGCCACTACCTATGGCGTCTGGCTCGGTCTGACGGGATGGGTGGGTCCTGTGGTAATTGCAGTTTTCATGGCACTGATGTTCGCCATCCAGAAAAACTGGGTTTGGGCCGCCCTCGGCGGGATGCTGGGATTTTTAATTTTCCTGCTGGTATTGCAATTCCCGCTCTACTTCTTAGTGATTTGCATCGGCCATACTGCAATTCTTGCGTTTAAACGGTATACTTATTTAACCACCTGGCCTGAATTGCAGCCTTGGTTAAGCAATATGTGGAGGAAGTTATGATGCCCCCGGACCCGTTGCTCTTGCCAAATCTGCTGGTCATGTTTTTTATACTGGCAATGCTGGTCATGGCCGTCATTAACATGCTCAACCTGAAAAACCTCAATGATTATAAAAAGCTGTGCATCTTTCCTCGGATATCGTTGTTGATACCTGCCAGGGACGAGGAAAAACAGATAAGTCCCTGTGTAAAATCGCTTTTGGCTCAGGATTATCCTGATTTCCAGGTCATTGTGCTGGATGATAATTCCGAGGACAGGACCGGGGAGATACTGGAAGAGCTGGGCCGGTCGGATAGCCGGCTAAAGGTCATCCGAGGGAAACCTTTACCGCCGGACTGGCTGGGTAAGCACTGGGCGTGTCATCAGCTCTACCTGGCATCCGACGGAGATCTAATTCTTTTCACTGATGCGGATACCGTACATTCTGCTGATACGCTTCGGCGCTCAGTCTCGGCCATGCTTGAAGAAAAAGCGGACATGATTTCGATCATGCCACGGCACATATTGATTTCGTGGGCGGAAAAGCTGATCATGCCGATTTTCGCACTTGGTGTATTTGCCGTCGTTCCGCTGCGGGCGCGTTTCAGGCCTAAGAAGATCTCAGTGCTATCTTCAAGCGGCAAACTCATGATGTTCCGCAGGAGATCCTACGAGATTTGCGGGGGATTTGAAGCCATCCGTCAAAACGTGCTTGACGACCTGCAATTGCCGCAACGCATAATGGCTGCGGGCTTGCGCTATCGTGTTTTCGACGGGACGAACAACGTTGCATGCAGGATGTACCATAATTTCAAAGAAATTCACCAGGGCCTGGCCAAGAATATGTTTGCAGCCTACGATTACAATGTTCCCCTTTTCGCCATCACATGGCTCTGGGTTCTTTTCGCTATGTGGGAACCTATAATAGTGCTGGCCATTTTCAAAATGCCGCAATACCCCCCGACCCTTTCGCTTGGCCTGTCCGCCATATCCATTATCGGCACTCTTTTAATCTGGTGCATTTATTATCAGCGCTTTAAATTTCCCATATACATGATTATATTTTACCCGGTTGCCGCTCTTATGATGGCGGCTATTTCAGCCTCATCGATGGTGCTGACTCTTTCCGGCCGCGCTACATGGAAAGCCCGTAAACTGCCGAAACATAAAATGTATTGAGCTCCCGACGGGAGGGGATTTGCCGCAACAGAACTTGTTTTTCGACATACTGTTTTACCTGCAAACGGCTATCATCATCGGCCTCTGCGTACTTTTATTAATTTCATTGACCAACCTGCGCTATCTGCGCAGGCTACACAGCTATCCCCCCCCCCAAAGATGGCCGCGTTTTTCGGTCCTGGTACCGGCGCGTAATGAAGAGCTCAATATAGCCAACTGTTTGAACGGACTGCTAGCACAGGATTACCCTGACTACCAGGTCATAGTCCTTGACGACAACTCGACGGATCGCACATGGGAAATACTGCAGGATTTTGCTAAGAAGAATGCAGCTTTAAAGCTGTTAAAGGGCAAGCCCCTGCCCCCCGACTGGTTGGGTAAACATTGGGCCTGCAGCCAGCTGGCGGATGCATCCGACGGTGAATTGCTGCTCTTCGTTGATGCGGATACCATGCATGCACCTGAAATGCTGCGTTGCGCGGCATCAGCCATGGCCGGGGAGGACGCTGCTTTAATCTCCGCCTTGCCCACTCAGATCGTGGTTACCTGGTCGGAGCAGTTGACCATACCCGCTTTTTATCTGGGCACGCTTTGCGGCATACCGATCGGGCTTACCCGGATTCAACGCAATCCCCTCCTGTTTGCCTGCGTTGGCCAGTTCCTATTGTTCACCAGGGAAGCCTATGACGCTTCCGGAGGATACGCCGCGGTACGGCAAAACGTGGTTGATGACGTAGCAATTGGCAGGCGCATACATTCTATGGGGCTGCGTTACCGGTTGCTTGACGGCAACAGGCATGTCACCTGCCGCATGTATCATAGTTCCTCAGAGGTCTGGAAAGGCTTGACCAAGAGCAACTTCGCTACCTTCAATTTCGACCCCTTCCTGCTGGTCTCTATGTATCTGTTAGTTCTCGCAGTCTTCATCGGGCCGCTGGTCATATTGGGCATCAACCTGGCCCAACCACAGCCCCACATCGATCTCACCGCGGCAGCACTTCTGGCCATCTTTATCACGCTTGTACTCTGGTGGGTCAACCAGCAGCGTTTTCATTTCCCTCTATATTTAATAGTCTTTTACCCCCTTAGCGCCATCGCCATGATCGTTATAGCCGTTGGCTCGATGGTACTGACCATGCAGGGCAAAGCCCAATGGAAAGGGCGCAATATACCCAAGAACGTCAAGCCCTGAAGGGGTCCAGCTGTTGTAGGTCTTTTCACACTAACTGCTGCTTATACCTACGCTGGAAGGTGGTGCTATAATGCAGTTCGCCATGAACTACACTCAGGCTGTCAAGTATCTCCAGAGCCTGGAAGATTATGAAAAATCACCGGGCGTGGCTTACAATGCCGCCAACTACGACCTGAGGCGCATGGAGATCCTTCTGGATAGACTTGGCAACCCGCATAAGGGCAGGAAAACTATCCATATCGCCGGTACCAAAGGCAAGGGAAGCACAGCAGCCATGATTTCCAGTGTTCTTTTCTCCGCCGGCTACCGTACAGGCCTATTCACCTCGCCTCACCTGGTTTCCTGGCAGGAGAGGATAGCGATCAACGGGCAGCCGCTATCTCAAAAAAACTTTGCACGGCTGATGGCCCTAATAGCTCCGCATGTAAATGCCGTTAACCGGGAGCCACGTTTCGGCAAGCTTACAACCTTCGAAGTTGTGACCGCCCTGGCATTTTTATATTTCTGTGAGAAAAATGCCGAATTCCAAGTAATCGAAACAGGCATGGGAGGACGGCTTGATGCTACCAATGCCGTTGACCCTGATATATGCATAATCACCTCGGTGAGCCTGGACCACACGCAGGTGCTGGGCGATACCCTTGCTAAGATAGCCGGTGAAAAAGCAGGAATTATCAAACCCGGCTGCGTTGTCGTTAGCGCTCCCCAAAGGCCTGAAGCCATGAGGGTTATAAAGGATAAATGCATGCGGTCGGGTGTTGAATTGATAAGGGCAGGAGCCGATATTACCTGGGAGTTTCTTGAAAGCGACCTGAAAATGCAGCATATCCGGGTTCAAGGCAAGCAGCAAACCTATGACTTAAAGATGCCGCTGCTGGGAGACTTTCAGATGGAAAACGCCGCAATGGCGGTTGCGGCCGCGGAAGTACTGCAAAAACGGGGTTCCAATATTAAATGTACAGATATTGTGCGCGGTTTTTGGCGGGTAAAATGGCCAGCCCGTATGCAAATTCTTAAAACATCCCCTTTATTGATCGTTGATGGCGCACACAATTCGTATTCAATCGGCAAAATCACTGGATCCATTAATGATCACATGTCCTACAAAAAGGCAGTGGTAATTTTCGGCTGCTCCAGGGACAAGGATGTCCGGGGTATGGCCGTAGGGTTATCCGGATTTGCCTATTGTGTGATCATCACCGGCTCCAGCCATCCGCGGGCTGCCGGGATTGGCCAACTCAAACCCGTTTTCGAGAAGGCAGGGCTGGCAGTTAAAATAGCACCCAACCCGGCAAAAGCGCTTTCCACGGCGCTATCTATGGCGGGTCCGGGAGATCTGATACTGGCTACAGGCTCACTGTTTTTAGCCGCGGACATACTGAAAGAATTCAAGAAAGAACGGAAAGTTGGTATGCGTCCTCCGAGCGCTGCTAAACGGCGCTCCAGACAAAGGGTCCAAGACTAGATCGATTTGCCGGTGTCTACCTGAGGAAGCATTTTGCCAAGCAGCCGCTGCAGTGTCATGATATGCACGCATTCTCCCCACTGCGTGAAGAAATGACAATTGCAATGCCATTTCCCTTCTTTGAGCCCCAGAATATGGCTGTCGTTTTCACCGCGGAACTCGGCGGTAAAATCAGAGATGGCGACACGTTCCGGCTCTTCGGCGTAGCGCTTGGCTTTTTCGATTTTCCCAATGAGGCTGGACTGCATAGCCTACCTCCCTTGAAAGTATATACTAGGCGCGGTTAAAAAGTCCATCCAGATTTGATCTTAGTTTACGTCAACGAAACCCGTTTTTACTCTATTTTATGTTAAAGCGGCTCTCATACAGGCGGCCTTTCCACGCAATTCCCACTCCCATAGCATGCCGGGCCGTAGAATATAGTGCTACACAAATCAGGAAAATGATCCCCAGGGGATGAAGGAGAAACGAGAAAAGAGGCCCCTGGAAGCGGTAGTCCACAACACAGCGCATCACAATGATCGTCAGGACCTGTGCCAGAACAATAATTATCCAGTCGACCGGCTGCTTATCAAGCATCAAGCCGTTAACCAACCAGAAGAAGGGAGCAAGAAAAACCAGGTAGGCAATGGCAAACAGCCCGAAGAGGGCCAGGGGAGAAAGGGCAATAATGGAATAAAACCATTTGGCCCAGCCCTCTACCATGGGCCCCATGGATTTATACATATTGGTGAACATAACCTGCGAAAGGTCTACAGACATAAATCTGCCGCCGGCTTTCTTTATTTCCACGCCGAACCATACATCCTCGATGATCCTGGTTTTAACAGCCTGATGCCCGCCTACTTTCCAGTATTGGTCCCTGGGGAAAAGCATAAATTGCCCGATGGCAAGTGTCGGCCAACGTTTGGTGGTATGGTTTAGAAACCAGATGGGAAACCAGCTCAAAACCAGAAAATACATGAAAGGCATAACGATCATCTGCGGCAGGCCCGACGTTAGCTGTCGAGGTAAACCGGACAACAGGGACACCTTCTGGTCCACAGCAACCTTCATGACGCTTCGCAGCATATAGGGCGCATGCACTGTATCGGCATCGACAAATAATATCCAAGAGCCTTCTGCCTGCTGCGCTAATTGGTAGCAAGCAAACGGTTTGCCAGCCCATCCTTCGGGCAGCGGCTTACCGTGCAACAACTTGATGGCAGGGTTGTCTTTTTGAATTCGCGATACTATTTCGGCTGTCTTATCTAAAGAATTATCATCCAGAACCAGTATCTCATACGTAGGATAGTCCTGATTCTTAAGCGAATCCAGACAACGCTCGATATTGGCTTCTTCGTTCCTGGCGGGGACCAGGATTGACACAAAGGGCGCCTTGTCCAGTTTTTCATCGGCCTTGGAAGGCCGTTTTAGGAAGAGTAGATTTAAAGCGAGGTTAAGCGCGAAAAGCAACAGTATTGCAAATATAATAATCTGAAATATCATAGCTGTTACCCCACCCGGTTCCCGGTTGTCGCTTAAAAAAGTCTACGCTGCAATCATATCTTCACATCAGCGACATTGTCAATAAGTAATTCCCGTTATGCCGATGGCCAAACAGCCTGTTTTTCACGAAGGCCGAATTAATTTGATAAAATGAATTGCCAGGTTTACACATGAAGGATGTACTTTTTTCTGCAATCGCGGGACAAAAGGCCGACTATATTGAGATTCGCCTCGACGAAAGCAGCTCAAGCAGGCTAGCTTTCCGTGGGGACAGGCTGGAGGAGGCGGGGAGAAGCGCCAGCACAGGGGGCAATGTAAGGGCGCTCGTGCGCGGCGGCTGGGGATTTGTAACCTTTAACAGCCTGGATAAGCTGGCGGATAAGGTAGCATTGGCAATTGAACAGGCGGCGCTTATCGGTAAGGAAGACAGCAAATTCAGCCCTGTCGCTCCTGCAACGGACGTTGTAGTAGCCGAATTCAAGAAAAACCCTGTTGCCATAACGCTTTCAGACAAGAAAGATATATTGGATGAGTATAACCGCCTGATGCTGGCTGTGCCGGAAGTGCAGACTACCAGCATCGGTTATGCCGATACTCAGAAAAAGGTAACGCTGGCCACCTCGGAGGGAGCGTATATAGAACAGAGCCGCATCGACGTCAGCCTGCGTCTTGCTGCGATTGCCAGCAGGGATGGGGATGTGCAGCAGGTTGGACTCAGCATTGGCAGCAAAGGCGATTTCGCCGTAGTAGAAAATTTGCATGATGAGGTCAAAGATATCGCCCGCCGCGCCGTTGCTCTCCTCTCAGCTCCCCACGTGAAAGGGGGGACTTATACCGTAGTGCTGGACCCGATCCTGGCAGGCGTATTTGTGCATGAAGCCTTCGGGCACCTTTCCGAGGCTGACCATGTTTATGAGAACCCGCAACTGCGCGATATAATGGTGCTGGGACGCAAGTTCGGAGGCAAGCATTTGAATATCATCGACGGGGCGGCCGTACCCGGACTACGGGGCAGCTTTAAATACGATGATGAGGGGACACCGGCCACTAAGACATACCTCATCCGGGAGGGTATCCTTAACAGCCGGCTCCATTCCCGGGAGACAGCCGCCAGGATGAGTGAAAATCCCACAGGAAATGCCCGGGCCATAAACTATCAGTTCCCGCCCATAGTTCGCATGACCAATACCTATATTGAACCGGGCCGGACTTCTTTCGACGATATGATCAGCGATATAAAAGAGGGCATCTATGCCAAGGAATGGTATGGCGGGACTACCAGCCTGGAGATGTTTACATTCTCGGCAGGCGAAGCTTATATGATCAGGGACGGCAAGGTTGCCGAGATGATTAAACCCATAGTGCTCACTGGCAATGTTTTCACAACACTTGATAATATTGATGCAATCGGGAACGACGTGGATATGAATCAGGGCGGCGGATGTGGTAAAGCCGGCCAATCACCCCTGCCCGTTTCCAACGGCAGCCCGCATATACGGATAAAGAATTGCCTGATCGGGGGAAAGTAAGTGGAAGAGCTCCTAAAAATCGCACGTAAATCCGTGGAAAGCGCCGAGGTCTTTCATATGGTTTCCTGCAGGACCACGGCTCAATTTGAAGCAAACCGCTTGAAACAGATACTGACCCGGGATGGCATTGCAACGGCTCTACGTATCGTAAAAAACGGCAGGGTGGGCTTCGCCCAGGTAAGCGGTAATATCAAAAGCGAAGAGCTGTTAAAAATGGCGCTGGAAACCAGCCCTTTCGGCTACCAGATGGATTTCCTCTTCCCCTCCTTCCAATCGTTCCCTAAGGTAGAAGTATTCGACCCCCGGGTTGAGCGCGTTGCCGTCAAGGACATGGTAAGCCTGGGTGAAAATATTATCCGAGATGTTTGCGCCAACACGCCGGGAATCTTGTGCGAGGGCAGCCTCTCACGCGGCACTGCTACCCTGACCATCGATAACAGCAGCGGCGAGCATGCAAACTGTATGCGCAGCAGTTTCAGTGTGAGCATAGACGGGATGCTGATTCGTGATGGAGATATGCTGTATGTTGGCGATATCCGGAGCTCGTGCCGGCCCATAATAGACCATACCCCCGTCTCGGGCGAGATTATCCGGCAGTTGGGCCTGGCCAGAAAAAATGCTTCTATCGGCACAGGTACATTCCCCGTAATCTTCACACCCTTCGGAATTGCGGGTGCTTTGATGGCCCCCCTTATCTCGGCCTTTAACGGCAAGACTGTACTGGACGGAGCTTCACCGCTGAAGGATAAAATAGGGAAGCGGTTATTCGATAAGCGCTTCTCCTTCTATGATGATCCCACCCTCGATTTCCAGCCGGGCAGTACACCGTTTGACGATGAAGGGGTACCAACCCGTAAAAATACGTTTGTAAATGCAGGGGTTGTGCATCAATTCTACTACGATCTGCACACAGCGGCCCTGGCCGGAACAATAAGCACCGGCAACGGCAACCGCAACGGTGGTATGCCGTCCCCTTCACCACACGCGCTGGTTATTGATCCGGGCAACACCCCGGTTGACGAGATGATTAAAAATATCAGGGAAGGTCTGATTATAGAACAGTTGATGGGGGCGGAACAGGGCAATATTCTTAACGGCGATTTTAGCGGCAACGTATTACTGGGCTACAAGGTTGAAAATGGCGGCATTGCCGGCCGGGTCAAGGACACCATGGTCTACGGGAATGTCTATGAACTGCTTAAAGACGTCACCGCAATCGGCAATGACTCCCGTTGGATAGCGGGCTACGTAAATACCCCCAGCATCTGCTTTCCGCAAATATCGGTTGCGTCAAAATAAAGGCTATGAAAAAACTGGTTAACTTCCACAAGGAGCCTAGACCGAAATCGTGTGACTTGCTGGCCGCGTGGCCCGGCATCGGAAATCTTTCCCTTATACTGACCAGGTACCTACGGGAAAAGCTACAGGCCGAGGAGATCGGGGAAATCGAGCCCTTTTCCTTCTTCGATCCCATCGGCGTCATGGTTAAGGATAATATAGTTGAGGCCCCACAATTCCCCGAGGGCAAGTTCTATTACTGGCATAATCCTAACGGCAAAAAAGATATCATTTTCTTCATCAGCGATGAACAGCCCACTTTCAAAGGGTACGACCTGGCCAACTTCATCCTGGATATAGCCCGCAAATTCAAGGTCCAGAGGATTTATACCTTCGCTGCGGCCATAGCCAAAATTCATCATACGGAACAGCCCAAGGTATGGGGCGTGGCGACAGATAGCAAGCTTATCGACTTTCTCAAGAAATACGAGGTGGTTCTGCGCGGGCGGTTACAGATAGCCGGCCTCAACGGCCTGCTTCTGGGCGTCGCCAGAGAACGCGGCATGGAAGGCATTTGCCTGCTGGGGGAAGTGCCGTCCTATACTACCCGCATACCCAATCCCAAAGCAGCTCTGGCCGTCATAAAGGTGCTTCTGAAAATTCTCGATGTCTCCGTCGATCTTGCAGAATTGGCTAAAATAGCCGAAGAATCGGATCAGCAAATGAAACGCCTGGCTGCACAGGCTATGGGTGAATATATCGACCGCTATACCAGGCCTATATGGCCGCCGCCTGAGGATGAAGAGGAATTCGAGGAAGACGAAGAAGACGAGGACGAGGAGGAATAAATGGATTCTAAACAACAACAGGTTGGCGAGGTCATAGATAAAATTTTGAATTCGGATAAGGAAGTACTGAATTCCGAGATTGCCGTGCTGTCCGACCTCAACGACAACGACCTTGCTAAATTCAGAACAGCCTGGCGAAATGTTGATATTCAGAAAAGATCAAGCTTAATTTCCAAAATGGTAGGTATCAGTGAGGACCATCTGATCCTTGATTTTACCAGGATTTACAAGCTGGGGCTGGATGACCCCGATGAAAACATACGCATAAAATCGCTTGAAGGGCTGGAACTGGAGGACAAATATATTTACGCCCGGCCTATCATTAAAGTTCTGAAATCCGATGAATCAGAGGTAGTCAGGGCAGTGGCGGCGCGTGCTCTTAGTAAGTTCGCGCTTATGGCAGAGCTCGGCGACGTGCCCGAAAGCTTAAGCCGGGATATTTTCAGTGCATTGCTGGACACCCTGGAAAACACCAAAGAACCACTTGTTGTAAGGCGACGTGCCCTGGAGGCTGTTGCGCCGTTCCGTCAAGAACTTGTGGAAGATTATATAGAGGACTACTACCATAGCGAAGATGCCAAGGTTAAAGCCAGCGCAATATTCGCCATGGGGCTCAACTGCAGTTCGCGCTGGCTCGATGTTCTGATTGAAGAGATGCAGAGTAAAACGCCGGAGTTCAGATATGAGGCGGCCAAAGCCAGTGGCGAAATCGAGGACGAGCAAGCCGTTCCCTACCTGCTGAACTTATTGAACGACGATGACCGCGAGGTACAGGACGCTGCCATCATGTCCCTCGGCAAAATTGGCGGCAAAGAGGCGAAACAGGCTTTGCAGAGGCTCAGCAAATCCAAGGATGCACGGATCAAAGACGCGGCCAATGCCGCTTTAACAGAGCTCTCAGCTTGCGAAGATCCACTATCTTTGAATTTCTAAACAGACAGCCTGATCTGACCGGAGAAAAAGTAAGGCTGCGTTCGAGGCGTCCGGAGGACGCTCCCGACGAATACCGGTGGCGCGTCGATGAGGAGTTGTGCCGACTTGATGCCGCTACGCCCATCGCCCTGCCCTTCAATGATTTCCGGGAGCGCTATGCTCTGGAGCTTGAGTATCCGGGACTGACTTATACGCTTGCCATTGACGCCCTTGAACAGAAACATCTAGGAAATTGCAGTCTTTTCAACTTCGATTTCCTCAACTCTGTGGGGGAGATAGGAATCCTGATTGGCGAGAAAACATATTGGTCACAAGGTTATGGTACCGATGCAGTCAAAACTTTCGTAACCCATATTTTTGAAACCTCAGAAATAAACAGGATCATTTTGAGGACTCTCAACTGGAACAGCCGTGCGCAAAGGTGCTTTGAGAAATGTGGCTTTCAAGCCTTCGGCAACCTGTCCAAAGGTGGATATGACTTTATGTTGATGGATATCAAACGGCGGAATATGCTTAGAACAATCAGTAGACAAATATAGGTGATTCGTCCGTTATAACTCGCCGTGCCCGGCTCAGCCTCTGTCGCAGCCTTTTCGGCAAAGAAAAAAGTCCTCTTTGAGCAATACCGTCATATGACTTCAGATTACCGGACAATCTCACGGCAATTCTGTTGTTTATTTCCCTTGGAGACAAACGTGTTGGGTCCAGATTGTCGGATGCGGTATGAAAACCCCACATATCAACGAAAGACGGGACGTATACCTGATATGGACGTACGATCTTGAATATCCCTTTTAGCGTCCTGTTAATAGCGCAGAAATTTGAGAGATTTATCCATCCTGATTGCCCTGACTGTACCACCATTATCCCGCCCGGCTTCAACTTATTCTTCACCAGTTGATAGAATTCGCGGGTGTACAACATGCGCGCCGGACCTTCTTCCACCGGGTCGGCCAGGTCGATAACAGCAACATCGAAACGAGTCTTGGTCTCAGCGATGTATTTCCTGGCATCCTCGTAAAGAACTTGCGACCGGGGGTCGTCAAAGGAGCCACGGTGAAAAGTGGGAAGGTATTTGCGGCAGAGCCTGACCACTTCTTCGTCGATATCCACCATCACCGCCTTTTTGACCGTGCTGTGCATCAGCACATCCCGTAAAGTTGCCCCCTCGCCTCCGCCAGCTATAAATACATCCTGGGGATCCGGATGTGCCAGCATGGCCGGGTGAACCAGTGATTCATGGAATATGAACTCGTCCTTGGCTCCCGACTGTATCTTCCCGTCGAGAATGAGACAAATACCGAAGGTACGTGTTTCTGCTATTTGAGCATGCTGAAATTTCGTAGTGGTGTCATGTAAAATACGTTTGATTCCGTGTATTTGCACCAGGTCACGTGAGAGCTCATCGATAAACCATTTGTTCTTATTGAAGTAATCGGGCCTGGCCTTCATTGACTTACCATCACTCTGCTCTCGATAAGCACTCCCCGCTTCAATTCAATGTAGGTTGTTGTTTTGGCCTTCAACCTTTCTGCCATCGGCTTAACCGCGTTCTTCGGCTCGATTACATCACCACAGGTGAAAACGTCTACGGCAGCGTAACTATATTCCGGCCAGGTATGTATGGAAATATGCGATTCGGCGATTATGACAACGCCGCTGATGCCCTGAGGCGTGAACTGATAGAAGGAGTCCTTGATAACGGTGGCACCTATCTGCCTGGCCACATCGCTCAACAATGTACGCAGGTATTCGGTATCGTTCAGCAACTCCGCATTGCAGTCTTTTAGTTCGATTAAGATTTGTTTCCCCAGGGCGGCCAATTAGTTATCCTCCTAATATGTTCCGGAAGCTAATGTTACATTTTCATAAACTTTTCAAACAGGCCGTAATTTTATATTTTATGTTGAGCAATTTCAAGAAAATGTACCCTTTTGGCTATTGACAAAGTCTATTTGACCTTGTAAAATGCTGGCAAAATTCATCATAAGGAGGCGTATGCCGTGAGGAGAATTTTGGGTACCCTCGTTGCACTCGTTGTAGCAATATCATTTGTGTTGATACCTGCCACCGTCTCAGCCGATCTTGGTAAATGCACAGGTTGGGACAAAGTTAAATGGGAAGATAACCCGACCTCCTGGAATCTATATCTTCAGCACTGGGGAAGGACACCTGTAACTGCCATGTCCACGCTGGCGGGCCTTTGCGGTCCGGGTAAACTTTGTGTCGTATGCGACATCTCCAAATGTGCGGCGCCCGCTGGCAACAGTTCAACGGACAATGTCTCCGTATGCACCTCCGGCTGCTGGGGCAAGAGCGTGAATTTTGCCAACAAGAGCTGGGCTCCGGCTGAGCTCGGCAGCAACCCGCTCGTCGTCGACTCTAATCTGAACCATGGCGTTACAGCACAAGGTGGTGACTGGGGCATTACCGGCTGCCAGCATCCGGAGTGCGTATCTTCGACCTGGTGTCTGCAGAACAACTTGCTTTCCCATCCTCTTCAGTAAGTAAATTCAGCTAAGGAAAATAAATAAGCGCGACCGATCTGGGTCGCGCTTATTTATTTATAGCGCAGGTTTATATCTATGCAACAGGACAATAGGCTGGTTACAATATATAAAGCCTGCGGGCAACCCGAAGCTGAAGTAATAAAAGGCAGGCTTACGATAGAGGGAATACCGGCCGTCCTTAAATATGAGAGCGTGGGCAGTGTTTACGGGCTGACCATGGATGGCCTAGGTCAGGTGGATGTACAGGTCCCCGCCAAATACGAAAGCACAGCCAGAGAAGTTATTGCAGATTCCGGCGAACTGGAAGAGCCAAACTGAGCGCTATTTAAGGCCCAGGGCTGCATTCAGGACTTTATAATCAAAGCGGCTATCGAGTATGGCCGATATAGCCTGCAATTTCCCCAGGTTTTGAAATCTAGCGCCCTCAATGGCCTTTTCAATGCCCAAAACGATGTCCGGGATATCTTTATCGACTAACATGACGGGCACTTTTTTATCTTCCGCCTTGACCATCACCGTAGAGTGCGGCCTGGTCCCGGAAACAATCAGGCATTTGGTCGATGTATCAAGGGCTGCCAGTTGCATATCGGGCCTCTCGGTCCTGGTTATAACAGCCTTATTCTTCTTGCTTGCGTAATATTCCCTCACCAGGTCGGGAGTCATTGCGCCCAGCATGAAATTCTCTACCAGGTCATTCGATTTATCTTTCGAAGAAATGATCACTCCACCGACTGCCGCGGCAATCTCAGCAACGCTGACGCCGAGAAGGGCCCTTGACTCGGGCAGGACACCCAGCACATTTATCCCCTTGGACTTAAAGTACTCAGTATATTCCGCCTGAACTTTGCTTAGCTTGGACTCAGGTACCTCATTGATTACAATTCCAATCAGCCGGTCGCCCAGTTTGGCAGCGGCCTGGAGAATCCCGGGATCCTTTAATTCAGCAGAGTAACATACCAGCATAATAACTCTGGTACTCATTTTTTCGTTTATTGTGTAACAGGCCAATGCTGAAACCTGATCATGTTTCAGGCTACCAGGGCTTTCGAGGATAAGGATATCCGCTCCGCCAGCGGCCCTTTGGCAGGCTGCCTTTATTTTACCGGCGAAGTTGTCGGCATCTTCTGACAGGCTGTGCCACAATTCCTCCTGTGAAATATTGATGGGGCACATCTGTTCGTTGTTTTCACCGAGTTCGAGGGCCTCATTGACAAAAGCGGCGTCGGAACAGTCGGATGGCTTCAGGTCCGTAATATTGATGGGCCGGATATAGGCTATTTTCTTACCGGTGCCAGCCAGCTTTTTCCCTATTCCGGCGCATAAAGCGGTTTTGCCACAGGGTTCATAAGATAAAATCTGCAGTGTAGTCATGGTTCCTCCTGACTTTTAGCCGGCAGGTATTATACCACTCTTTACTTCTCGGTTGCATCGGAATATAATGTTTTGAAAGTTGTTAAAAGCTGAGAGTTATTTCGACTCTCAGTTTTTTACTATTTGGCACACCGGGAGGTGAACCCATGACACAGAAAAGGTTTGATATTACCGGGGAAGGATTGGAGAAGCTTAAGACAGAGTATGAACAGCTTATATCAGTTCGCCGCCAGGAAGTAGCCGATAAAATCAAACGCGCTCGTGAGATGGGCGGCACTGAAAACAATGCCGAATACGAGGACGCCAAGAACGAACAGGCTTTTATTGAGGGAAGAATCAGCTCGTTGGAAAACATAATCCTTAATGCACGTATCATTGAAGCTCCACATCACCTTGGATTGGTAGAACTGGGCGACACGGTTTTAATACAGAATCAGGATGGTAAAATTGACCGTTACACCATCGTGGGCACTACAGAAGCGAACCCTGTTGATGGTAAAATATCCAGCGAATCCCCGGTAGGTAAGGCATTGTTGGGCAAGAAGAAGGGGGACAAACTGGAGGTACGGACACCCGCGGGGATAATGAAACTACACGTGATCGAAGTAAGTTAATAAAATGGCCGGGCAGGAACGTATAGAAAAACCGCGCCTGGAAAAACTAGACGATCTCATCAAACGCGGCATCAACCCTTACCCATACAAATTTTACCGTACTCACACCAACCTGGAGGCTGTAGAGCTTTTCCGGAAATTGACCGAAACCGACCCGGCTGCAACCTTGCCTGATATAAGCCTGGCCGGCAGGATAACCGCTGCCCGGTTTATGGGCAAAGCTGCATTTTTCGATATCCGCGACGGATCCGGCAAGATACAGCTATTCTTACGCCGTGATGACCTGGGCGATGAAAAGTACGAACTTCTTCACGACCTGGACCTTGGCGATTTCCTGGGCGCCTTGGGAAAGCTCTTCAAAACCCGTAGTGGCGAGATTACACTCGAAGTTGCTGATTTTACCGTACTCTCCAAGTCCATATTGCCCCTACCTGAAAAATGGCATGGCCTGGTTGATGTCGAAAAAAGGTATCGCCAAAGGTACCTCGACTTGATTTCCAATGATGAAGTCAAACGTATTTTCCTAACGAGAAGCCAGATTATCACCGCTATCCGCAGGTTTATGGATGACCGGGGTTTTATCGAAGTTGAGACGCCCGTCCTCCAGCCCACCTTCGGAGGTGCTCTGGCCAGGCCTTTCACAACATATCATCACTCACTCGACCAGAACCTCTACCTCAGGATCGCCTTGGAGTTATATTTAAAGAGATTGATTATTGGCGGATTCGACAAGGTTTATGAAATTAGCCGGGTCTTCCGCAATGAAGGGATCTCAGTCAAGCACAACCCCGAATTTACTATGATGGAAAGTTACGAGGCTTACGCCGATTATAATGATGTTATGCAGATGACCGAAGACATGGTCAGTACCGTAGCCGCAGAGGTGCTGGGCGCCAGCGAGATAAATTTCGGCGGAGAGATCATCAAGCTTGAGCCGCCCTGGAGGCGGCTCCCTCTCAGGCAGGCCCTGATGGAGAAATGCGGAATCGATTTCATGGACTATCCGTCCGCGGATACACTTCGTGCCCGCATGGAATCAATGGGCATGAAAGTGGACCCCCTCAAGGATAGGGGGCGGCTGATAGACGAGCTGCTTTCCACCTATGTAGAGCCCGAACTCAAGCAGCCCACCTTTATCATCGACTATCCTATCGAGATGTCGCCGCTGGCCAAGAAGCATCGAGATGACCCGCGGCTGGTTGAACGCTTCGAAGCTTTCATCGGCGCAATGGAATTAGCCAACTCTTTTTCCGAGTTGAACGATCCGCGGGAGCAGCGTGAAAGGTTTGCCAGTCAAAAATCGGAAAATGCTAAACTTATTATGTTGTCCAAATTGGCCAGTGAGATGCCGGAGATTGAGCAGATCGATGACGATTTTATTACAGCTATGGAACACGGTATGCCGCCTACCGGAGGCCTAGGTATGGGAATTGATCGGCTGGTCATGCTGCTCACGGACAAGCAGTCCATTCGCGAGGTAATCCTCTTCCCGCAACTCAAAACCAAATAGGGCGCAAAAAATATGCTGGATATTAAGCTGATGCGTGATAACCCCGAAGTTGTATTCAAGGCTATGGAAAAACGCGGGGAAGACCTGAACCAGGTCAGGGAAATAATCGACCTGGACAACACCTATCGCCAGTTGCTGAAGGAAGCCGAATCTCTGCGTGCCAGGCGTAACGATGTCAGTAAACAGATCAGCCGCATGAAAGATAAGCCGGCTGACCTGATAGCCGAGATGCGCCAGGTCGGCGATCGCATCACCCAGATTGAATCCGAAGCCAACCAGGTTGCGGATAAGCTGGAGGACAAATCCCTGCGCCTGCCCAATTTGCCGGCAGAGGATGTTCCGGTTGGGAAAGATGCAGCGGACAACAAAGAAGTAAGGTCCTGGGGCAAGCCTAAAGACTTTAATTTCGAGCCTTTACCGCACTGGGAACTGGGGGAAAAGCTGGGTATTATCGATTTTCAACGTGGCGTAAAGCTATCAGGCACCCGGTTTTATATACTGAGCGGCCTCGGTTCCCAATTGCAGCGGGCATTAATCAATTTCATGCTGGACACCCACAGCAAGCAGCACGGATATACTGAAATATATCCTCCCTTTATGGTTAAGCGTGACTGCCTGATAGGATCCGGCAACCTGCCCAAGTTTGCCGACAACCTGTACCATGACGCGGAAGAAGATTACTGGTTCATCCCCACTGCCGAGGTACCCCTGACCAATATGCACCGCGATGAGATTATTCCGCCCGCCACCCTTCCCATTTACTATGTATCCCACACGTCTTGCTTCCGCCGGGAAAAAATGGCTGCCGGAAAGGATACCCGCGGCATCAAGCGAGGACACCAGTTCGAAAAAGTTGAAATGTATAAGTTTGTCGAACCGGAGACCTCGGACGGCGAACTCATCAAATTGGTGGGTGATGCCGAGGATATTTGCCAAAAACTGGGGCTGTCTTACCGCGTCATCCAATTGTGCACCGGCGACCTGGGTTTCGCCGCCGTCAAAACATTCGATATTGAGATGTGGGCTCCCGGATGCAAGGAGTGGCTCGAGGTTAGCTCCTGCAGCAACTGTGGTGATTTCCAGGCGAGGAGGGCCAATGTCCGCTACCGTCCCGATCCTGAAGCCAAGCCCCGTCTGGTGCATACGCTGAACGGCTCGGGACTTGCTCTTCCACGTGTCATGATTGCTATTATGGAGAACTACCAGCAAGCGGACGGAAGCATATCGGTGCCTGAAGCTCTTAAGCCCTATATGAGCACGGCCATCATCAAATAAATCCTTTATGTTGACTGATCCAGATTAAAGCAGCTTCTTTATTAATTTATTGATCCTATGCGCATACTTCCCTAATATGCCCGGCCTTGACATCCCCTTTAAATTCAATTTAACTATATATATAATTAGCTTAATTTCAATATCAGATTATCTCTATTATGCCTGAAGCTGAATCACAAACAGGCCCAAGATTCTGCCGCCAGTGCGGCGCCGTAGTACCCGAAGGTACAGCAGTCTGCCCGCGTTGCGGCAAGCGCTGGTATATGGACCGTGTTGAGCAGCAGGGGGTAGAGCTCTGGCAAAAGATCCTAGAAAAAAGATCTTCGGCCGGGCCGGGAGAAACTACGACACCGGAGCAAACGGAATACCGTTGCCCTAACTGCATGGCCGTATTGAAGGAGCCGGTTGAAGTCTGCCCTCACTGCGGAAACAGCACTGTCAAAGCGAAAATTGTTCCTCAGGACCGCGATTCGGAAGATATCGAAAAATCCAAGGTCGCGACCGAAAGTTCGCCCAAAGTGCCTGAGTTTGTCAAGGGTTTGGCTTCTATTAAGGGTGCTTCCAAGCGCGCCGGCAAACTGCGCCTCCGGAAAAAGCTAAAAACCCTTGACATCATCATCATTTGCGCCATAGTAGTCATAATAGCCGGCATGTGCTTTTTACTGGCCCGTCAGTACGGCTTATCCTCCTTGTTCCCGTCCTCCAAACCCGTTGTGCCTTCCCAGACGTCTACCACTCCGCCGGCCAAACCTGTAATCTCTAACATATCGGTTTCAGGCATTACTTTGGACAGTGCAGCCTTCGGCTGGAGCACAGATATACCTGCCTTTGGCAAAATACTTTATGGGACCAGCATTGCTTACGGATCCGAGTCTCCGGTGGACAATATCTCTGCTTCACATAGCGTAACTCTATCGGGATTACAGCCAGGTAGCACTTACCACTTCACGTTACTGGCAACCGATGCGAGCGGCAAAGAGCTTTCACGCAGCGATGATGCCACCTTCGATACGCTTACCCCACCGATAGCTAAACCTCCCGTGGTCTCGCAATTTAAAGCGCTGCCCACTGATGTCAGCGCCATTGTTACCTGGACTACCGATAAACCTGCAACCAGCCAGGTACTTTATGGACTCGATAAATCCACATCGAATTCTACTCCTGCGGATTCGAAGCTCATTACCAGCCACAGTGTGCGCGTCAACGGATTACAGCCCAACTCTACATATTACTACCGCATCAAATCGGCCGATGCCGACGGTGATACAGCTACCATGGATCCTCCCGATGTATTTATCACTCTGGTAACGGTACCGGTAGCTCCTGTTATCGGCGACCGGGCGCCTGATTTCACGGTGAATATATTCGGAACTCAAGATAGCGTATCGCTCCGCAATTATAAGGGACAAAAAGTATTGGTGGCCTTCTGGTCTGTATCCTGCCCCGAGTGCGACCGGGAGCTGTCGCTGCTGCAAACATTAAAGAAAGACATGCCGGATGTGAATATAATCGCCGTCTTTATCGATAGCCAACCCGGTGATATTGAGAAGACAGTCTCACAGTACAAGACCCAGAACGGTGACCTGACCATCCCCATTTGTGTGGATATGTACAAGACGACCGCCCATGTCTATAATGTGGAAAAGGTACCCTGCACCTTCTTTATAGACGGGGATATGATAGTCCGGGATATCGAGTACGGTACCTTCAATAGCGATCAGATCGAACAGATACTTAACGGCCTTTAATTGTTAACGCTGAGATTCCTTGACAGCAGCTTCATCCCGTTGTAGTGTAGATATTAAATGATCTTAGTAATTGTATACACGTACTTCGCTAACTGCGGGTCGATCGCTGCCAATAGATGTCCGCAAATTCTATCGAGGAGAGATGCCATTGGAAAGCCAGTTCAGGTGTAAATGCGGAAATCCCGTTTCCTCAATCAACCAGTTGTGCTCGGAATGCGGCAGCCTGGGTCCACATTCATTTACCGGCAAGAGCGGAGATTCTGCTCAGCCGTCACACGGAAATCAGTTCGCCCCCCGGAAAGAGAGCTACCCTGCAGAGCGAGTTGAAAGGCGGGAGCCGCCTGCCCGTTTCGAAAGCTCGGGAGGCGGTGAAGCAATGGATATCTCTACGGATGCGTCTCCTCGCGTGCGGGGCGGGGGTGGCGGCGGTGACGATGATGACATCAGGTTTCCTGCCGGCATGCGCTCCAGGAGCCCCATCCTCGATGTGATCGAGGATATCGGGGATGATTACGATGAGAAGCAGTCTAAAAAGCGCCGGGACAAGGATAGGGACTCGGATTATGAAGATGTTTCGGAAGATGATGTAGATGACGAGTATATCGATGAGGAACAGGACGAAGGAGAACCCAAGAAAGGCGGGGGCGGAACTACAGCCATTGTAGTTAGCGTTATTTTAGTCGTTTTATTGATCGCAGCGGCCGTTTATGTAATTTTTAATTTCGATACGCTCAGCACGTGGCTGGCATCGCCAACCATACCCGAGACCTTGAAGCCATCCCCATAAACTAAGTCTCCCATGTTTACACTCGAATTTGAGGTCCGATTTACTTGAACTCTCCATTTATTTGCGAAGGCTGCGGAAAGCCCAGAAGCTATATAAACCAGTATTGCGACACCTGTGAATCTACCGGCCCTCACATACCCAGATCGCAGGCGGGCTCCAGGAAATCCTCAGCTAGAAAGCCCGAATGGCGAGCTCGTTCCGCTTCAGATAAGGAAACCCCCGCTCGCAGAAAACAAGCCCCTACAGAACTGAAAAAACCGACCCCCGCATCTGCGGATGATGACAAGGATATACGTAGCCTGTACGCCGCAAAGCCGCACAAACGCAATCTAAGCACAGCTTTCTGGCGAAACGCAGCCGCAATTTTAGCCTCCGTATTTTTGATAGGCATCATCTATTTGTATAGAGACACCCTCGGGGCTCTGCGCAGCAACCTGGGCCAGATGGTCAGCGGCATACATATTCCCGTCGAAAATAAAACTGTCACTGTTGCCGTTCAACCGCCCGTTGATATCAATCAGGGCTCTGTTAAAAACGATTCGGCTTCAGGCCAAAACCCGGTAACTACCCCTGTCGTTGTCAATAACAGTGAGAATAAAACTACCACCGTGTCAACCGATATCTCCTCGGCCGCCGATACAGGCGTTTCAACCCTTTCAAACACGCCTGTGTCTACGGATATCCAGCCTCCCCAGATAACCAATATCGCTTATGTCGCAACTGCTTATTCAGTGACCATCTCGTGGGAAACCGATGAAAAAGCCTCGTCATTTATAAAATACGGCACCGACCTGTCATTAGCTTTTCCCTCGACGGATGTACCGCAATTGACCCTGGATCACAGCATTTACGTAAATGGCCTTACGCCCAATACACGCTACCACTATAAAATATTTTCCACCGATGCGGCAGGAAATGCAGCCTCGACAGGGGACGACAGGACATTTACAACCCAACCGACAACCAATTCTGCCCCTTACTCTGGAAGTGTGGCTCCCGATTTTACTCTCAATAACCTCCAGAACAATGAAATTTCACTGAGCCAGTTCCGGGGCAAGAAAGTAATCCTGAATTTCTGGGCAAGCTGGTGCAACCCCTGCAAAATGGAACTCCCTGATTTGCAGGCTATATGGAGCAAGCACCGTGATAGTTCCGATGTCATGCTGTTGACCGTGGCCGGCAGCCAATCGGATATGGATGCCATTAAGGACTTCATGGCACAAAATAATTTCGATTTTACGGTTTGCATCGATGAAAACGACGGTGTATTCAATACTTATGGCATTACCAGCATCCCCAGGACCTATTTCCTGGATAAAAATGGGGTCATATGTAAGATACAGCAGAGCATGTTCACCAGCTCGGGTGAAGTTGAGTTTATGCTCGACTCTTATTGATTCACCATTCCCCGTAGTTATGCTATACTGCAATACTCAATGAAATTTGCCCGCTTTCAGGCATGGCCGCCTTCTTCAAACTTGACATATGAAATATTCTGCCTTAACTTTAATATTAAATTTTAAGTTTTCAACCATGGAATTTAATTCATGCCGAGCATAATATGTCAGCGGTGTCACGATATCAATGAATCTAACGCCATTACCTGCCAGAAATGCGGCGCAAGGTTCTGTCCCAGTTGTCACCTGGTAATTGATTCACCCAGCGCCAGCATTTGCCAGCACTGCGGGAAGAAAGACTTGGGCTTCAGACCCGGTAAATTTGCCGCCACAAGCTATATTCCGCCAAGCGCACAAAGCACCGCTTTTAATCAGACCTATTGCTCCAACTGCGGCTCCAAGATTGACCCGGGCATGAAGAAATGCCCCTATTGCGGCCGGTTGGGCGATCTGGTAACCCAGACACCTCAGCAGGGCTACGGTGTTATGAAACCGGCGCATGGGGAACCCGTTTCCAGATATTCCCGTCCCGAGCCGGAAGCACCCGCCGCACAGAAGGTATGCATGAAATGCGGCACTCCCATACCTCCCGGTTCCAGCCTTTGCCCGATCCATGGAAAATTCGGCGGGGGGGCCAAACTTACCGAGGGCTTCACGCCGCAGAAAGATAAGAGGTTTGAGGGAGAAGTCTACAGACGTATGATGGAGCGCAGTTCTGCTCCGACGCAGCAGAACAGGGCACCGGCCGGGTATACACCTCCGGAACAGATATATCCCCAAATGGGCGTGTCTCAGCCTGCTCCCAGGGAAGATATGATGCAACCTGAATCGGCTGAACTGCGCACATGTCCCAACTGTGGTGCACAGGTTCCCGACCGCAGCAAAATATGCCCCAATTGCGGGAACAACAGGCTGCCCCACCAGAGAAGCAGCCCCATGCTTAAGGCCGAAGAGTATTATAAGAGCAGGGTAGCAACCGCCCCACAGCCCGTACCCTCTTACTCACAACCATACTCACAACCAGCGGAGCAATACTACGGGCGGCCTGCTGTACAGCCCTTTGAAATGGCCCAGCCGGCTCCATATCCTGAGATGGTTGCCCGGCCTCATCCTGAACATAAGAAAGCAAAACACAAAGCACACAAGGAAGCCGAGCCTTCTGAAAGGGCGCACCGGCAAAAAAAATCGCCTTTGCCCATTCTGCTGGCTCTGCTGGCAGTGACCGGTGTAATAATCATCTCCGTGGTCCTGGTTATGGACCAGCTCCAGACCCCTCAGCAGCCGGTTGTTCCTCCACCTACTGCCACTAAAGCCACAGTTGCCACTCCCCAGAACCCTGTGATATCGGCCATCCAATATAGCGATGTCGGCCAGACCAGCGCTGTCGTAGCCTGGAAAACAGACTTGAGGTCAAATAGCCTGGTCCAATATTGCCTTAACGGGGGCACTCAATGCGAAACCGCCAGGGATGACGCACTGGTAACGGACCATAGTGTAAAGCTGTCCGATCTCCAGCCGGGAACGGCCTATCACATCACGGTAGTATCCAAACTTGGCTCTGACCCGGATGCAGCCGAGGGCACCCTGGATGCAACCGATAATCTCCAAACTTCCGCTATAGTAGATACTACCCCTCCCAAGATTACAGGTCCCACTGTAACGAACCTTGTGAGCAGCTCCGCCGCTGCCACCGCCACCGTCGAATGGCAGACCGACAAACCTGCCACCAGCCAGGTCAGCTACGGTACATCTGCAACCTACGGTACTGTTCAACCGGCGCAGACCGATACCACTCTGGTAAGGGATCACAGCGTAACGCTTAATATGCTGCCGCTGACGGCCACCATCCATTATAAAGTTGTATCCAGGGATGCCGCCGGCAACGAGGCAGATTCGGTGGATACCACCTTCCTGACCCCGGCGGCCTCCGGGACAGGTATTGGCCAGCTCGCACCTGATTTCACCCTGACCTGTACTGACGGCAGCAGCTTCACGCTGTCCAGTCTACACGGAAGCAAAGCCATACTTAATTTCTGGTCAATCAACTGCGCACCCTGCAGGGATGAGATGCCCGCCCTCCAGCAAATGCATGAGAGGTATCCTAACCTGCCGATAATCGCAGTGCATGCCAATATACTTGGCTCACCCGAAGACGCTCAGATAGGCGGCTATCTCACCGATAATGCCATAACGCTCACGGTACCCATCGACAAGGTAGGCCAGGCCGGATCCCTCTACAATATAACCACGATACCGCGTACATTCTTCCTGGATTCGACCGGTGCTATCCAAAAGATACAGGACGGCGAGTTCGGCGGGATCAGCGAGATTGAGACCATGCTAAACTCCTATTAAGCGCCGCCCTTATATCATTCGCATTCAATTTGCTGCCATCACCCCGATTAAATATACTAATGTGTCCTCGCGGAGGGGTGACCGAGCGGCCGATGGTGACGGTCTTGAAAACCGTTTTAGCTTCGCGCTAACGCGGGTTCGAATCCCGCCCCCTCCGCCAGCTTTTCCCTTGCTTTTAGACTACCCCTGTTTATGCCATCGCCCCCGGCTGAATATTCGAATTCTTGAGCGAGAATCCTAGAGCTATCAGCATCACACCGAAAAGCACCATATACACGGCGATCATTACTATTATCAGCGCAGCACCGAAAGCCATGTTTGAGAATATCAGGATACCCAGAAGCACTGAGAAAATACCGCCCAGCAGCAGCAGCCATTTATCTGGCAGTGTCTTCCATTGCGCCACCGCAAATACAATCTCGAATATGCCTGTTAAAAGGGCCCAGAAGGCAACGGCGAACAGGAGGATCACACCCGCAAGCAGGGGTGAAGTAAAAATCACGATGCCTGCTACGATCCCTATTATGCCCTCGATTATAAGCCATAACCTGTCCTTATGAGCAGGCCTGTTGATGATGCCAATAGCCAGTGCAAAACAGCCGTCAACCAGGGCATAGGCTCCAATAAAAAGTATCAGGAACCCGGCCGCCATCTCCCGCGGCATGACCAACAGGATTATACCCAGGACCAGCGCCACCAGGCCGCGTAGAGATACCACCCACCAGTTGCGGACCAACGTCTCCAGCATACTTACCTCCCATTATAAATTTAAACGTATTATAAACCAGCGTATCTGTCCTGAAAAGCTTTTTTCCGTTGCCAGCCGAGTATGGTCAACATATAATATAGGCCGGTAACCCGGCTATGGAAAGCAAATACTTAAAAACGGCAGTAATCCTGGTTTTCCTGAGCTTTTTGTCGGTCAGTGCAGTTTTCGGCATCATAGTGCTGGTGGTCAGGGGGCCGTCATTTTTGGCCGGCCCTGCCAGAGCCGTCCCATGTACGCAGGGCATGGCTGATTCCCTCGCTGTAAACATGCTAAAAAACAGCTCGACTTTTTCCTTTGATGGCATCGGCGGCAGCATCAAGCAGGTAAGCGCGGATTCGCCCGATAACGGGCAGACCTGGAAGCTGCTCTATACATTTGAAACAGCCCATCCCGGTTATGGCAACAGGCAGGGACAGGTGTTGGCGCAGGTGATTACCGAGCATTCCGCACAGGTAACCCTGTCCAACTGCAAAATCATATCTGCAACATGTGATAGTCTATGGGACCTGCTTTCGGATAAGTTAATCCAGAGCAAATGATCGACATTTCACCCTATGGCCGTAAGGAAATGGAACGTGAAACAGCATGCGATGGACGGGCAAGTGTACCTGTTATAATAGCGGCAAGAGCCCCATGGTAAAGATTTAAATGGAGATCTGGAATAAGCTTCTCAACCGCATGATGCGGGCGTCCAGGATGGACTCCAGCCTTTACGAGGAGACGGAGACCGATGATGATGCGCTCGGACAGGCGGTGATGATCGCCCTGCTGGCCAGCGCAGCTACAGGTGTAGGCATGGCCCTCGCCGGCGTGATCGGAGGGGCCGGGCTTTTATGGCCGGTATGGGGCCTTTTCAGTGGTTTCTTCGCATCGCTGGCCGGATGGGTTGCCTGGGTATTAATAACCTACTTTCTCGGCTCAACCTTCCTCAAGGGACCGGAGAAGGTAAGCCTGGCCGAACTCGGCCGGACGCTGGGCTTCGCCAACTCACCGGGCACTTTAAGGATTCTGGCGTTTATCCCTGTGCTGGGCTGGCTGGTCATTCTTCTAACGGGCATCTGGACGCTGGCGTCGGGTATAGTAGCTGTCAGGCAATCACTGGAATTTCCATCGGCCCGGGCGGCGGCCACCTGTTTGCCGGGCTGGCTGCTGTATATGGCGGTGCTCCTGCTCGTATACGTGTGGCTGCCGTCGCCTTTCAAAATGTTTCCCGGCTAGATTTCTTCATACATGGAAATTTCGGCTTTGCCTTCGAGGAACGGCCTCATGGCCGTAAACATTTCTTTGAAATGGGGCGCTGTCGAATGAAAGGTTAGCGCCTTATCATCCTCATATTTCTCATAGAAGAAAAATATGTTGGGATTATCGGTGCGGCGGTGCACTCTGTAATCGATGCATCCTGGATCTTTGAGGAACTTTGGAGCGAAGGCCTTTATAACTTTGGCCAGCTCATCCCCCTGGCCTTCTTTGGCCCTCATCATAGCAGTTATTACGATCATATTCCCTCCTTCAATCTGAACTTGTCGAAGTACTTATTATATTCCCGTGCCCCGGTCGCCCGGGAAACAAAATTATTGCCGTCAGTCCACGCTATATCACCTAACTCGGCCAGCAATTCCAGGTGGCTCATGACTTCCCGCCGGGCCATATATTTTCCCCACCCCTTGCGAAGCCTGGGCGGGAAGAGCTCCACAGATATCTCCTCCAGATTAAGGACCCGGCCCCCCAATATTTTTAGTATATTCTCACAACGCTCGCGATGAAAATATATCACCTCCCTGGCCCTCTCCGCTGGCTTGAGATAGTTTATGCTTTCGTGCTCGTAAAGCCTGTGGCCGGGCAATAGCAGGTCGACATTGGCACATTCGACCTCGATCCTATGGAGCGAATTTATATAGGCTGCCAGCCCGTAGGCATCATTCCGGCCGCCGTAGCCCTCGGGCAGAACACGCCTGTTGACCAGGTACTCAAGCATCAACGAGGGATGGGGTGTTATAGTCGGCAGCAAAGTATCCCCTCCGAAGACAATTTCTTCGTCCAACACAGCGCAAATAGAATCTGGTGAGTGCCCCGGCGTCTGCATAAAACGCACCTTTAAATCGGGTAAAAGTTCACCGTCCTTAACCGGGTGATCGATTTTTATCAAACTCCTCTCGCTCTGATAACGCCGGCAATTTTTATTGAATTCGTCGGGCATGAGGCAGTTGCGGCACGAACCGGGAAAATCAGGCCGGTTGGCTCCATCATCGATCCCGGGATAGTAGGCTACCATATTTTGATATGCGAAATGCGCCCAAATCTCTGCTCCGCTGGCTTTAATAATGTCTGTAAGGTTGCCGTCATGGTCCTCGTGCCCGTGGGTGACGATTATCCGGCCGATATCCTTCACCTCGAAGCCCGCCCGTTTCAACATCGGCTTCAACAGGTCGTATTTGTCGAATTGGCCGGTATCCACCAACGTCAGTTTCTTGCCCGGGATGACATAACACCAGGAAGGCCCCAGGTCCCAATCCTCGCCTGATGCATAATGGAGAGGGACTCCCAGGCAGTATATCTCCGTCCCATTGCCGGTACGGTAAAACAGGATTAGTCCCTCGCCGTTGGCCTTGCCTTGCTGGACTATTTCGAATTTGTGCAATAAAATATCCACTTCAAAATTAACAAAGAATTATTGTAAGCGTTTGACCGGCGGGTGTCCAAGTTTGCTACAATTATGGAAGGAACCTCTGTAAAGACCTTTGCACCGGAGGTGATTATAATGGAAGACAAAATAGTCAGGTTTATATCCAAACTAAATACAGATAAGGTCAGGCTGACCGAGCTGATCGCCCACTTTACCCACGATGTGTCGGGCAACGAGAAGGAAACGATTATATTTAAGAAAATCCTGCCTGCCCTGTTGAATATGGAAAAAACCGAGAAGATTAAGCTCTCGTGGGACGTCCTGCTGACGCGTTACAGGTTCCCCCGGTACATCTATACCAAGAGCGAGGAACCCGGTGAAATTAAGGGCCTTAAATCGGAGCAACCGCTGTGGCGAAAGCAGATCGAGGACATCCTGAAAAAGGATGCATCGATTTACCATAAAAAGATGCGTGAACTGCGTATGCAGGACAAGTTCGAGAAATTCGTAAAGCGGTACGAAAAAAGCGCGGAGGAGATCTCGCCCTCCGAAGACTGGATCAAGATCATAACCGCTGTGATGGAAACCAATCTGTCCCAGTACGACGTCATGCGCGCCTGTATCGAGGCTTTCAAAGCGGGCGCCGTTTGGGAAAAATACAGAAAAGAGTTTGAGGACTAACCTGTCGGCCCGGCTTCCCATGTAGGTTTGTCCAGTTCCCTGGCTACGGCCAGCAATTGCAGCAAGTCGGCTTCGTCGGCAGCGCCGTAAAAAACCGCTTCCCGCGGGCTGCGGTTCAATGCCTCCAGCGTTTTAAGTGCTTTGCGTTCGGTCATGTCATAGTTATAAATCAGCCACGCCGCCAGCGCCTGCCCCGTCCTGCCGAGGCCTGCTGAGCAGTGTATCACCGTTTTTTGTCCCTCGGACACCCCCCGCTGTAAGAAATAGCAAATGTGCTTTACGGCCTCCCCGCTGCACAGGTGCTTATCCTGTGTGGGTGCCCAGAGCACATTGTCCCGGCCGAAAGTCTCGGTATATACGCCCAGCAACCCGCCAGGCAACATTGGATAATAGCTGAGCTCTTCGTCCGAAAGCATGCAAATCAGACGGCCGATACCCTGCTTTTTCATGAATGCCAGCCATTCGTCTACAAGTTGCGTCTGGACGAACTTGCCAGGATAGCCCGGTCTCCGGGCTCCATATACGTGGTCCTCCTCAGGCAACGGCGCTCCGAATCCAAACTCAGCCATGCTTCATTCGAACCTCTATTTAATTCGGGATTATATATCACGATATTGTCTCAGCACAACCTTTGCATCACTCATTTTCGACAAATTGACGAAAAAGCCGACAATTTATATCATAAGCGGGTTAGGCCTTCGGCATGGGTCTGGCCGGCATAAAGTAGAATCTTTGAGGAACATAATGGCTATAAAAATAACTGACACCACCTTGCGCGATGCGCATCAGTCGCTCATAGCTACCAGGATGAGGACGCGGGATATGCTGCCGATTGTAGAAAAGATGGACAGGGTGGGCTTTTTCTCGCTTGAAATGTGGGGCGGCGCCACCTTCGATACGTGTATCCGTTATTTAAATGAAGATCCCTGGGAACGCCTCAAAGATATTCGCTCCAGGGTTAAAAATACCCGGCTTCAGATGCTATTGCGCGGCCAGAATTTAGTTGGTTACAGGCACTATTCCGACGATGTAGTTAAGGAATTCATCCGCTTTGCCCACAAAAACGGCGTGGACGTATTCCGTGTTTTCGATGCCCTCAATGATATACGAAATATGGAACTGGCCATCCATGAATGTAAGAAATACAAGTGCCATGTGCAGGGGACGATCTGCTATACGCAAAGCCCGGTGCATAGCGTGGAAGGTTTTGCCTCCATGGCCAAGGAGCTGGAGAACCTCGGCTGTGATTCGATCTGTATCAAGGACATGGCAGGGCTTATATCTCCGCCGCAAACAACTGCACTGATGAAAGCCATCAAGTCCCGGGTTAAGCTCCCCATCGACCTGCACTCCCACTGCTCCAGCGGGATGGCTCCCATGAGCTACCAGGCGGCAGCCGAGGCAGGCGTGGATATACTTGATACAGCTTTTTCACCCTTCGCATGGGGTACTTCCCAGCCGCCCACGGAAAGCGTTGCCGCGGCCTTTCAGGACACTCCCTACGAAACTGGACTGGACCTGGAACTTTTATATGAGATCGGTGAAGATTTCGCCTCCATGGCGGTCAAGTACCATATGCTGCTTACCTCCGAAGCCACCCGGCCCAGCATCAATGTCCTTCTGCATCAAATACCCGGCGGTATGTATTCCAACCTCATAAGCCAGCTCCGGGAACAAAATGCGCTCGATAAGATAGGGGCAGTGCTGGAAGAGATACCAAAGGTGCGAGCCGACCTGGGATACCCGCCGCTCGTAACCCCGACCAGCCAGATTGTGGGAATACAGGCAGTGCTCAACGTCCTTAATGGCGAAAGATATAAAAAAGTTACCAAGGAAGTTAGGGACTACTTCCAGGGCTATTACGGCAGGCCGCCGGGGAAGTTGAACGAAGAGGTTCGCAAATCTGTAGTTGCAGATTCCCCTACCATAGACGGCCGTCCCGGAGCTCACATCGAAGCCGAACTGCCTAAATTAAAAGATGAAACCCACAAGCTCGGCATACTGCATAAGGAAGAAGACCTGATAACCTATGCCCTTTACCCCCAGGTAGCCGTCAAATTTCTGCGCGGCGAAGCCAAGGAAGAGGTCCTTGCCAGCCCTGTGCCCGCTGCCGGCTCCGCTCCGCGCGGGGGCGATATCCCCACTGAGTTTAGCGTGGACGTTGACGGCGAGGTCTTCAATATCAAAATCACGCCGGTTCTGGGTAAAACCGTGGAGGTGCAGAAAAAAAGCAAACCCAGAGAAATGGTCAAGGGGTCGGTGCTGGCGCCTATGCAGGGCATGGTATTAAGTGTCAAGGTGAAGGTGGGAGACAAGGTCAACGAGGGTGACACGGTAGTCATCACCGAAGCCATGAAAATGCAGAACGATGTTCACAGCCCTTTCACGGGAACTGTGCAAGAGATATTTGCCTTCAACGGTGAAATCATTAATAAAGACGATGTATTGATGGTCATCGACTGATGATTAAGAAGTTGTTGGTCGCCAACCGCGGCGAAATCGCCATACGCGTGATGCGCGCCTGCCGCGAACTGGGAATTCGCACGGTTGCCATTTATTCCGAGGCGGACAGGGATGCCCTTTTTGCCAAATACGCGGACGAGGCCTACTATATCGGCGCATCGCCTGCCTCCGAAAGCTACCTGAATATCAAAAATATTATCGGAGTGGCCAAAGAAAGCATGTGCGACGCGATACATCCCGGCTATGGTTTCCTGGCTGAAAACCCGAGCTTTGCCTATGCCTGCGAGCTTGAAGGGATAAAATTCGTCGGCCCGTCCAGCAAGGTCATAGAGCTGATGGGCAACAAAATAGCAGCCCGTCAGGAGATGGCCAGGGCCGGGGTGCCCATCACGCCCGGCGCAAAGGATTCTGTCAGCGAATTCGAAGAGGCACGAGAGATCGCCCGGCAGATCGGCTATCCCGTGATTGTAAAACCATCAGGGGGAGGTGGCGGTATCGGCATGACGATAGTGCAGGATGAAGCCAACCTGAAGAAGGGGCTGGAGATGTCGAGTAAGATCGCCGCCAGCACGTTCGGCTTGCCCGAAATATACATAGAGAAATATATCGAACATCCGCGTCACATAGAGTTCCAGGTGCTTGCAGACACGCACGGCAACGTGGTTCACCTCGGCGAACGCGAATGTTCCATACAGCGCCGGCACCAGAAGCTGATAGAAGAGGCGCCCTCGCCTGCATTGACCCCCGAGCTGCGCAGACGTATGGGAGAGATAGCGGTAAAAGCCGCCAGGCAAATCCGCTATGAGAACGCCGGTACTATTGAGTTTATTTTCTCCAAAGGCGAGTTCTATTTCATGGAAATGAATACCCGTATCCAGGTAGAGCACCCGGTCACGGAGATGGTAACCGGCATCGACATTCTGAAGGAACAATTGCTAATCGCCTCAGGAGAAAGGCTGAGCTTCAAACAGGATGACGTGCATATGAACGGCTGGGCCATAGAATGCCGTATTAACGCTGAGGACCCGCTCAACAATTTTGTACCTTCACCGGGAAAGCTGCGCGGCTACCGCTCTCCCGGAGGAGTAGGAATCCGTGTGGATAGCGGCGTGCATACGCGCTACGTGATATCGCCGATGTATGACCCTATGATTTCGAAGCTGGTCGCCTGGGGGCGCACCAGGGACGAGGCCATCCAGAGGATGAGGCGCGCACTATACGAATACGTTATCGTGGGAGTTAAGACCAATATACCATTCCATAAGGCTGTGATGGAGAACAAACGCTTCCAGAGCGGTGAGCTTGGCACCCATTTCATCACGCAGGAGACAACTCTCATTGAAGCTATGAAGGCGATTATGGCTCGTGAGCAACCCCTTGAGGAGAAGCTATCGCAGGTATTCGATGACAGTAAGCAAACGGCGGCCATTGCCGCGGCAGTGGCTTACTCGCAAATGCTGAACAAAAACCCGGGCGTTGGTACCGGGCCTTAACACTCAGGTCTTCTTCGGGTCGTCGGTCTTATCATCATTCAACATATCGGTGACACTTTTCCCGAAGGCCTGGGCAGCTTTCCCCGCATCTCTGAATTTAGCTTTTACCTCTTCATCCTTAAACCTTTCCCCCAGTGTCAGTGCGGACTCTTTTATAGCTTTGCCCAGGTCCGCCGCCTTTTCCTTGACCTTGGGATCATTGAATATCTGGCCCATGGCATTGCCAAGCGCCTCAAACATCTCGCCCAGATTGTCTGCCGCACTTTTGGCCTTTGGATCTTTTTGCTGCTCCATAATAAAACTCCTCGTCGCGCTCAACTACCCCATATTTTACCTTAAAAAATTTACTCCGGTTTTCAGAATAATTATTAACCGGGTAAAATCTGATAATATATTGAAGGAATTTGGCAGATCCCCACTTGGAAGGAGGGATTATGAAGCTTGTCCAGGCAGGTTCCGGGGCAGTAGTAATAGTGTTGGATCAAGAATTCACTTCAAAATCTGAAAGAGCTCTATTCGATACGCTTGAACAATCGGGGGTGGCCCGGGGTAAAGCACTGATCATGGATTTTACCGGAGTCGAGGTCCTGGATAATACCGGCATTAACGTCCTGATTAAGCTATACGTGCGCGCCAGGAAAACACACATCCAGTTATTTGCCATTGGATTGAGTTCACCATACCGCAATGTATTTACCATAACCGGGCTGGATAAAGTATTTAACATCAACACCAGGGCTTCCGATATGTTCAAAACGGCCAGCCTTACCGGCAGCAGGGAAGTATCGAGAACCGAATACCAGGCCGACAGCCGCTGGGCCACGACCGTCGGGAAACTCAAAGCGTCTGCCGCACACGGGCGGGCTATTAACCTGAATGTGAACGGCCGCAGGACAGCGGGCCCGATGCAAGGCTTCGGACAACTATGGGAAAAGACCTATAGGATCGACCTCACGGATACCAGGCTGAAACCAGCCCAGATCATTGGAACGGTTAAAGGTAAATTCCCTGAGCTTCAGCCTCCCGAGAACCGGTTCTACCCGTCTGAAAGGGGTATTGCTCCCGGTGAGATAGTGATTATCAATGCCCTGACCCCCGGCGGCTTGGTAGCCACCGGTGTGCTGGTACTTTATGCAGATGAACACACTTTCACCTTCATAACACCGCAGGGACATCCCGAAGCCGGTTGGGTAACATTCGACTCATTCGAGGAAGACGGGCATACTATCTTGCAGATACGGGGCCTTGCCCGTGCCAGCGATCCCATATACGAATTGGCTTTCCGCTATGCCGGCTCACGAATTCAGGAAAAAATATGGACACACGTGCTTGAGTCCACGGCCAAGCTTACCGGCAGCGCCGCCCAGGTACAGCTTGAAAAAAGATGCCTGGATCCATCCCTGCAGTGGTCCCGGCTTTTCAACTTCTTTCAGAATGCCCAGATACTGAGCATGCTTCACAGCGCCACACATCCCTTCCGCAAAAGATAAATCTTACAATATGAAAAGATCCTGCGAGTACGATGCCGCAGTTATCGGCTCGGGGCCCAACGGCCTGGCCGCAGCTATAACACTGGCCGGGCGCGGCCTCAAGGTAGTCGTTGTCGAGGCCGCCAGTACTGCAGGAGGGGCCGCCCGAACGGAGGAATTGACACTGTCTGGATTCCGGCACGATATCGGGTCGGCAGTCTTCCCAATGGCGGCAGCATCCCCTTTTTTCTCTTCATTGCCACTCTCCCGTTTCGGGCTGGAGTGGATTAAACCCCCAGTCCAGATGGCACACCCCTTCGATGACGGGCGCGCCGCCCTCCTCAAAACCTCGGTGACAGACTCATCCCTGACCCTCGAGGGCGATGAGAAAGCCTACGCGAAATTGATCCAGCCCATGGTAGATAGATTTAACGGATTGAGAGATTACCTCCTCGGAGCCAGGCGCTTTCCTCAAAACCCGTTGCCCTTAACCAATTTCGGACTCAAGGCTCTGAGCTCCGCCGAATACCTGTCGATGAGCCATTTCAAAGGTGCATCGGCCAGGGGGTTCTTCGCCGGAGCCGCCGCACACTCCATCTTACCCCTGAATAAAACACCGTCCGCCGCTTTCGGCCTCGTACTCTGTACAACCGGACATGCTGTTGGCTGGCCAATTCCAGTGGGGGGCGCAGGGAGCATCTCCCTGTCATTATCAAGGCACTTCGCCTCGCTGGGGGGAACCCTGATTACCGGGCATAAAGTTAACTCCTTCACAGACCTGCCTGACGCTACAGCTTTATTTTTTGACACAGCTCCCAGGCACTTACTGAGAATATATGGTGAACGGCTGCCCACAGGATATAAAAGGTCCCTGCGAAATTATCGGTATGGACCCGGGGTATTTAAATTAGATTGGGCATTGTCCGGCCCCATACCATGGAAGGCGGAAGGTTGTAATCAAGCAGGCGCCGTGCACATCGGCGGGACCTTTTCCGAAATAGCAGAGGCTGAATTTTCAGCCTGGCATGGGAGACTCCATTCCAGGCCATTTGTGATCCTGGCACAGCCCAGCCTGTTTGACAGCTCCCGCGCACCATCCGGGAGGCACACGGCCTGGGCTTACTGTCACGTACCCAATGGTTGTTCCTATGATATGACGGAGGCTATTGAGTCCCAGATTGAACGTTTCGCGCCGGGGTTTAAGTCCCTGATCCTTCAAAGGCACGCATCGGCTCCGGCCGACCTGGAAGCCGGAAACCCCAACCTTGTCGGGGGCGATATAGTCGGCGGCGCCCAGACTTTAAAGCAGATTTTGTGCCGTCCAGCTTGCAGCTTAACGCCTTACACAACTCCACTCAGGAATGTTTATCTTTGCTCAGCTTCGACACCGCCCGGCGCCGGTGTGCATGGAATGTGCGGTTCCCACGCAGCAAGCGTACACCTTAAAAGGCTTGGAATATGAAAACACTGGAGAGGTTGAAAAAAAACGGATTATACATCTGATATGCGCCTTTATGCTTCTAACCTTCTATATCTGGCTCACTACGGGGATCAGGATCCTGCACACCAGTAATTTTCACAGCGATTCGTTCGAATTCCTCAACAGCACCACGCTTTCCGCCACTGTTTTCACGATTGTAAGCGCCGTACTGGCTTTCCTTATCATCCTGCTGCTCTATAAATTTATTCCCAGCGAGAGGCCCCGTTGGCGAGATATATGGCCGGGGGCTCTTATAGCTACAGCGGGCTTTGAGATCGTACGGTTCGCCTTTATCTGGTATATAAAGAATTCCGACCATTAGAACCTGGTCTACGACTCCCTTGGAGCAGTCTTTGCCCTGCTGGCCTTTATCGACATCGCCGCCTGGGTGCTGCTGTTCTGCGCCAAACTGAGCGCTGTAAACGCTCGCTCAAATCCGGCGAAATGTAAGTATCCGATGGCCTCCGCACGCCTTCCCGTTACCCGGATATCAATATTAATGCGGTATAATCAAAGTAAGGATAGATCATGCTAGGATTCCCCGACGCTTACCTGGATATTGAGACTACCGGGCTTTACAGCTACAACTGCAGGATCACGGTTATCGGCATATATTTCTGCAATGCCTATGAAACCAGCCTGGTACAACTTTATAACGAGAACCTAACGCGGCGGCATCTTTTAGAAGCTCTGGAAGGGTCGGATCATCTTTTCACTTATAATGGCGAGCGCTTCGATCTACCCTTTATCCGCCATCGGCTTGGCCCGGACCTGAGCGGCATGCACCTTCACAGCGACTTGATGCACAGGTGCCACCGACATATGTTAAAGGGTGGTTTAAAGATTGTTCTCAACCGGTTGGGCATATCCCGTGAGACCGAAGGCCTGACGGGCTGGCATGCCGTATTGCTGTGGAACAAATATGTTGCCTCAGGCGACCGGGAGGCCCTGGATCTCCTCCTGCGCTATAACAGGGATGATGTGGTCAATTTGCGGGACCTTCGGGAGAAACTGGATTTATTGGACCGGGCAGCATCTGCCCGGGAATAACCGTCAAAATAGAGAGGCGGCCAGCTTAACGCTGGCCGCCTCTCTCAATTAAATCTAAGTCGTTGTCTACTGTGTTACTTTATCGAGTTCCCTGAGGTGTGTGTCTATTCCCTTGCCAAAGAGCTTCAGCACAATGGGCTCGCCGTTGCCGTATTTCTTGTAAACCCTGCATGTCTCGCAGATGCTGGTATCGCGGCCGGTTGCGCCTTTGTCATCTAGTTTGCAATAAGTCCCCTCGATCTCCCAGCACGGTAAGAACTGATATTTTTCGACCGGGCATTCACTCTTGATCATCTCCGGGCAATTGCACAGTTCGAAACAGGGTGCCTTACCCGTCCAGAAATTAACGACGCTCTCTTCCTTTACCCCGGCAGCTTTCTTCACATTTACTTTAGTCTCAGCCATTTGATTTGCCTCCTATACTTATGCTGTTTGTTTTTCTTTACGTTACCAATTTAGCACACGCTTTACTTAGCGCCATCCGTTTTAACGCTTAACTTGCGTTTGCGCAAAAGCGCACGTGTCAGTCCGCCTTATGCAGCCGGGAAATAAAAATCCCTCCCCTTTTCAGGGGAGGGATTAAAAGCGCTTAATTATATTTCAGGAGGCTAAGCAACTGTTGTTTTTTCGAGCATCTGCAAAGAGGTATTAATGCCGCGACCCATCAGCTTGAGCTGGATCGGTTTGCCTTCGCCATAGGTCTTGTACACCCGGCAGACCTCGCAGATGCTGGTGTCTTTGCCGTCGGTCCCATAATCATCCAGTTTGCAGTAGGTGCCTTCTATCTCCCAGCACGGCAGAAATTGATACTTGAACGACGGGCATTCCGCCTTGATCATGTTCGTGCAGTGTGAGGTCTCCCAGCATGGGGTTTTATCCGTCCAGAAATTGAACCCCCTATCTTCCTTCGGTTCCACCTTGGTTTCAATCCTTTCTACTGTCTTAGCCATTTTCTTTACCTCCTGTCTACCTTCATCTTAGGTTAACTATACTTTAACATCGCGCCATTTAACGAGCATCCGCCTTAATGCTTAGTAAGCAGTTGCGCAAAAGCGCAATTGCATATTAGCGAAGATGCATGTCGGCAAATCTTTACCGTGTTAAACGCCCCGCTTTTTGTATTTGATGTGTTATCCAATTATTTCGGGCAATGTTATAATATCCAGCTAAAACTCATGAGCAATCCAATAGTTGCACGGGAAATCAATCTATGACCGGGAAAACGCAGGGCGGTGGCTTCTACGGGTGGTGGCTGCTGCCGGTCCTCTGCCTTGTATATTCCATACCTATCGGTTTTGCCCTTTACGGGCCGCCGGTAATCAATACCTTCATGGCAGACAGCCTGAAATGGCCACGTGGCGAGATAAACTTGGGCTATTCCATCATCGGTCTCATGCTGGGTGTCGGGGCCCTGCTGATCCCATGGATGATGGACCGCTTCGGGCCCCGAAAAACGCTGGCCATCGGCGCCGTCATCGCGGCACTATCCAGCATTCTGGTTGCCTTACTCGGGCATATATCAGTGACGTTCAACGGGCATATCTACCCCATTGCCTATTGGGTAATATGCCTTTTTGTGGGTTTGGGCGTCTCGTTCGGGACGGTGGTCCCCGTTCAAGCCCTGGTCATGCTGTGGTTCAATGTGCGCCGGGCGCTTGCCATGGGACTGGTGCTGGGCGGAGGCGCCATAGGCGGCTTCATCTACCCTCAGATCATAAGCGCCGCCATCGTCAATTCAGGGGGCGACTGGCACGTTGGATGGTATATAATCGCCCTGGCCTGTTTCGCAGGAGCGGCTATAGCCATGCTGGCTGTCCGCAACCGGCCGGAGGACCTTGGTCAACACCCTGACGGACTGTCGCCGGACCAGCTACAGGAAGCTATTAAACATCCCAAACAGGAGCTGATTAAAACCTACCGCTCTCCTGGGAACTGGCGGTTCCGTGACGCCATCAAAACTCGCACTCTCTGGGCAATCGTTATAGCTATAGCCTTTATATATTATTTGTGGCAAACCATCCTGACTCAGACGCCGGCGCATTTGCACGACCGCGGTTTTTCCCCTTCAGACCCGGTATTGGTCTTCCAGCCGGCATTTGTCTACGGGCTAATACTGGCTTTCAGCATAATCGGCAGGCTAAGCGTTTCCTTCTTAGGAGAACGTGTCGAGCCTCGGTATATCATATCGATTGCCGGCCTGTCTCTTTTAATTGGCGGCGTCCTCTTCTGGCTAGCCTCCAAGGAAAATCTATGGGCAGTCTACTTGTACCCGCTCTTCACCGGCTTTGGGTTCGGGGCAACCTACGTTTGTCAACCGCTCATAATCGGCAATTACTTCGGAGTTGGGTCGTTTCCTATTATCAGCAGGATCAGCAGCCCTGTAGGATCGATTTTTCAATATTCAGCGCCTGCCATTGCCGGTTTTATTTATGACATTAATGGTAGCTACGCTACCGCCGTTATCATCGGCTGCTCGGGCGCATTCATCGGCATGTTGCTGATACTCTTCTGTGCGCCGCCCAAACCTGTTAATCTTGGCGCTTGACATATGGGCTGACCCGACGTAATTTTATACAGTTCACTCGCGGCTATGATATGGAATCCATCCCTCAATAATGTTAAAGGAGCGGTTCAATGCAATTTCAAACACTCTCTTACGCTGAAAAAGAAGGCATCCTTCATGTAAAACTCAACCGGCCTGAAAAAAGAAACGCCGTTAACCACCAGGTTATCACCGATATACGCCAGTGCTTCACCGAGGTGGCCACCAGGCCCAGTGTGCAAGTGGTGCTTTTCTCCGGTGAAGGAAAAGGGTTCTGTGCCGGTACAGACCTCACTTCTTTCCAGGCCGGCGCCGACCAGCAGGATATCCGCAGGTTTGTCAGATACTATCAGAGCGCCTTCCGCGAAATCGAGTTGCTTGAAAAAGCAGTCATCGCACTCATACATGGCTTTTGCTTCGGGGCCGCCCTCGAACTGGCCCTTGCCTGCGATATGAGGATATGCACGCCGGAGGCCATTTTCAACATACCTGAGGTAAATATGGGCATCGTACCTGACGGCGGAGGCAGCCAGAGGCTCCCGCGCGTGGTGGGTATGGGCCGCGCCAAGGAGCTTATTCTGACCGGCAAGGTCATCGATGCGCAAAAGGCCGAAAAATGGGGACTGGTAAACGAGATTGTGAAGCCGGAAGACCTGGAAAAGACCGGGATTGCCTGGGCTAAGGAAATTATGGCCAATAGCGTGGTAGGCGTAGGCCTATCCAAGCGCAATATGGATATGAGTATGAACATGGGTATGGACGATGCCCTGGAATGCGCGGGCATGGCCCAAAGCCTGGCCTTCTCCGATCCAAGCTTCCTGAAGAGGATTGAACAGCGCTTTATGGATAAGGTCAAAGGCAAAAAAGGCTGAAGACCGTTAAAATATATCCTGATGAAGATTGTTCTGCACATCTGCTGCGGGGTCTGCGCAGCAGGCGCCGCCAGCGTGCTCATCTCCGAAGGCCATACCATTACCGGCTATTTCTATAATCCGAACATCTACCCTGAAAGCGAATATCACCGGAGGCTGGCATCAGCTAGGACAACTGCCGAACGGCTGGGTTTTCCGCTGGTCGAAAGACCGTACGATCCATCGGCCTGGGAGTCGGCAACCGAAGCCCTCAAGCATGAGCCGGAAGGGGGTCTGCGTTGTTCCGTCTGCTACCGATTACGTCTTGAAAGGTCACTTAAATTTATGGTTGAGACGGCAAACGATGCTTTCACATCCACACTGACCATAAGTCCCCATAAATCTGCAAAAATTATCAATGCTATAGGTGAGGAGATCGGCGGCGGAAGATTTCTGGCCCGTGACTTTAAAAAGAAGGACGGTTTCAAAAAAGCCACCCAGTTGGCCAAAGGCTGGGAACTGTACAGGCAGAATTACTGCGGCTGCCTCTACAGCATGCGGGAAAGTGATTGTTAATCCGCTCGAGCCGAAAAAACCACTAGCGCTGTTTTTTCTGGCAGAAAGAAATGAACCTGTCTATCGAACGGTCGTAGGTGCGTTCGATTTCCGGGGGGAAGTAACAGGCTGGCAATTCGCCGAACCCCTGATGATACTTTATACATTCGCAGCAAATGCCTTTGCGCGGGCACGGCTCATATGTGCAATTGCATTGGGACTTGTTTTCGTTCAGCTTGCATTCTCTCATCTAAGTTCACCGGTACCGTATCATACTAATCGAGCGAGGTTATGTTGGATGCCGGCCTTGGCTTCAGCTCAAATTTAATTCCGGTCTCTTTAAAGAGCTCCAGAAAGGCATCGTCAGCATATTTCCCGAATGTGACAAAGCGCTTGATCCTGGCATTGGCCAGCATTTTAGCGCAGAGTATACAGGGAGTGTGCGTACAATAGAGGGTAGCGCCCTCCAGGCTGACCCCGTGAAGGGAAGCCTGGATAATAGCATTCTGCTCGGCATGAATCCCACGACAGATTTCGTGCCGGGTACCCGACTCTATCTTAAGCTTATCCCTGAGACAGCCCAACTCCAGGCAATCTTTTACCCCCGCTGCGGCGCCGTTATAGCCCGTCGACAATATATGTTTGTCTCTGACAGCTACGGCCCCTACGTTATGCCTGCGGCAGGTGGCCCTCTCGGCCACCACCGAGGCTATTTTCAAAAAATATTCGTCCAGTCCGGGCCTTCTGACTTCTCTCATTTTATAACCTTTAATATTTTATTGGCCTGATCTGTGAGCTCTCGCAGCGTCGAATCGTTGCGCAGAGTAAAATCCGCCATGGCGATGGGGCCGCCCTTGTTGACGTTTTCGATCTCGGCAAAATCTCGTGCCCTGGCCTGTTGCTCCGTCAAGGGCCTTACCTTTCTATTCTCCAACCTCTTATAGCGTAAAGAGGGCGGGGACCACACTGCTACCAGATTCAGTTTACCCCTGATCTTATCTTTGAGATACCTGTATTCTTCCCAAGAGTAAAGGCCGTCCACCACTACGTCGGAGCTTTTCAAGGTTTCTTCGATTTTGGGCAAGCTTAGAACGGCGTATGCCGGCATGCCGTATTGTTTTCGCAGGTCTTCCCTCACACACCGCTCGTTCTGTTCATTCAACTCAAGGCCACGCTTGCCCACTTCCTCATCCGTAATATCGCCAAACCTAATCTTTTTGTACCCCTTGGATTCAAAGACCCTGGCTACCTCCGATTTACCCGAGCCGGGCATTCCGACTAACGCTACTAATTTCATAGCTGCACTCAATTGATTAAATATACCCTTCGGCAATTGCCAATTATAGAAAAAAAGGACTGCCCTGGCAAAAGGCCGGCCTACCACGAAAAATCTTCTCGTGGACAGTCCTGCCGGGGATCCTTATCATTTTTTACGAAGGTCGCCTGCATAAAATTTTACGAATTTTTTATATTTTTTTACGTTCATTTTTTATAAATTTTATCAATCATATCTGCCGCAGGTACGGTGCCCTACTTGACAAGCTTCAAACAATCCACTATTCTAATCGTAAATACGTAGGAGGTTAAATTAATGGAAGCTTATTGCATGAAATGCAGGGCCAAGAGGGAAATGAGAAATGCCAAGGCCATCAAGATGAAGAATGGCAAACCGGCAACCCAGGGTGTCTGCGCAAAATGCGGTACCAAAATGTTCCGCATCGGCAAAGCCTAATATCATTATAAGCTAACATTTACAGAACAAAGACGGTCCACTAAACCGTCTTTGTTCTGTCTATTTTTTGGAATACCTTAGGCTCAGTAATTATATCCAGCAGGTCGAGGGCTATTCAGATATGATTCCCTTTTTCAGATATGCGTCGCGTACCGCGCCGCGCACTGAGGAAAACTTCCAGGCGAATATCAGGGCACCTGCTAGGTAAAGCCCTCCTCCGGACATGAGCGTTGCAGGTGTGCCTATGGAGCTGGCCAGACCACCGTAAAGCAGGCTGCCGAATGGGGCCAAACCCATGAATGCCATGACATAAAAGCCCATAACCCTGCCGCGTTTATCGTCATCGGCAATGCTCTGTAAAAAAGTATTGCAGCTGGCCATGGTTACTACCATGCCGAATCCGGCCAACGACATGGCCATCAACGAGAACCACAGCACGCTGGTGAAAGACAGCATTATCAGGCCCACGCCGAAAACAAGGGACGCTATCACCAGTATTTTGACAATACCGACTACGCTCTTGCGGGTAGCCATGTAGATAGCCCCCACCAATGCCCCAACCCCCGCGGCTGTGGTCAGGAATCCAAGTATACTGGCGCCGCCCTTAAGTATTTCGCTGGCAAAGACCGGCAAGAGGACTGTATAAGGCATGATAACCAGGCTGGCGAAGCTCAATAGCAGGATAATGTATCTGATCGGTGCAAATCCGAAGGCGTAATTCAATCCTTCTTTCATGCCTTTGAAGAAATGCGGCTGTTCGATCCCAGCCGGCTTAGGCGCGATTCTCATGGCCAGCAGGCAGGCGATAACCGCAATAAAACTCAAACCGTTCAAGAGGAAGCACAGCCCTTCACCTATAGTAGCAACCAGTATGCCTGCAACCGACGGACCAATCAGCCTGGCACTGTTAAACAATGATGAGTTAAGGGCTATGGCATTGCTCAGGTCCTCCTTATTATCCACCATCTCAACCACAAAGGACTGCCGCGTCGGCATGTCGACAGCATTGATGATGCCCAAAACAGCACTCAAAAGTATCAGGTTCCACACTGCCGCGTTGCCTGTCATCACCACGGCGGTCAGGGCCAGCGCCTGCACCATGGACAGGCTTTGCGTTATAACCACGATGCGATGCCGGTTAAGCCTGTCGACAAGTACCCCCGTAAATGGCGCCAGGATAAAGCTGAAAATGGTCGAGGAGAACGCTACCACGCCCAGTAAAAAGGCGGAATTAGTCAGGCTGTAGACCAGCCAGCTCATGGCCACCTGCTGCATCCAGGTGCCGATCAGTGATATCCCCTGCCCTATGAAAAACAGCCGGTAGTTGTGCCCGCGCAGTGCTCTGAATGTATGCGCAAGCCCGGTAGGCTCACCGGAGATCTGGTTGCCCTGCAATCCATTGGAAGAAACCATAACGTATTATTTTAATACAATATGCGGGAGGAAAGAACCGGGATGGATCAGTTGCTTAGCAAGCTGGTTTTTTGAAATCTCCAATACGATAAATATAGTATAATAAACGCAAAAGTTGCTTAATACGGAAAACCGCATGCGCGATATTTTTCAACAGTTTCGGCCTAAAAAAATCATAGAGAATCCCTCTGAAGAGGAGCTCAGAGAGTGGGCATTGGAGCAGGGAGGCGTCATTACCGAATTCGGCAACCTGGCCGTTACCACCCGGGTGCGCAACCGCATCGCCAAATTTACTGAGGTTGTCATGGGCGAACCCGAAGAAGAATACACGAAACTTGTATCGGATGTTATGGCATATCTGGAGGATAAGGATGTCATCATGCTGGACCGCGTGATGTGTCAGAAACAAGGCTACAAAAGAAAATGCCGGGTTTATGTGGTTTCCAGCTACCCGCGCATCCCCCTCATGTGGGGCAATACGCTCTTCCCGGCAGAGCCTGGAGAGCCCGACTTTATTACAATCACGGTCCCCGATTGGCCGGAAAAGAAAGTGCTGGTCTTCCCTGAGTCCGGCATGACATTGATTATGGGCACCGATTACAAGGGCGAAAACAAGAAGGCCATGTTGCGGCAGGTCATGTACTGGGCTAAAAAAGACGGCAACCTAGGTCTACACGCAGCCAGCAAGATATTGCGCGTGATGAGAGATGGTAAGCTGGTGGATAAGGGCTTCCTGTTATTCGGTCTTAGCGGCACCGGAAAAACGTCTCTGGCCTGCCATTCCCACTGGCTGCGCCCGCCGGAGAGGGTAATAATCCGCCAGGATGACGTAGTTATATTGAAATCGGACAGCAGTGCAGTAGGGACCGAGGAGTCCTTCTATATGAAGACCGATGCTCTGGAGCCCGGGGCGCAGCCACTTTTGTACGCGGCTGCTATCAGCCCGCGGGCCATACTTGAGAACGTACATGTCGATGCGGCCACGGGCAAAGTGGATTTCTTCGATTCCACCCTCACCTCCAATGGCCGGGCCATGGTAAAAAGGCGTGACATCGCCTTCACCGATAATACTATCGATCTGGAGCGGGTGGATAACCTAGTTTTTATTACCAGGCATAACGAGATCATCCCCCCGGTGGTCAGGCTCTCCAGGGAGTGGGGAGCCGCAGCCTTCATGCTGGGCGAATCGGTCGAGACCTCAGCCGGCGATCCAAGCCAAGCCGGTAAACCGCGCCGAGTCGTGGGCACCAATCCATTCATAGTAGGCTCGGAGGAAGAGGAAGGAAACCTTTTCCTCAAGATATTGAGAGATAATCCCCACATGCAGTGCTACCTTTTAAATACAGGTACAGTAGGCGGAACCGTGCGGGGCCAGAAGATAACTGTGTTCGACTCCGTAAAAATACTGGAGATGATAGCCAGGGATAAGATCGTCTGGAAAAGGGATGACTTCTGGGGATATGAAGTGCCGGCCGAGATACCCGGGCTGGATATGTCACGTTTTGATTTAAATAACTACTACTCGGAATATCAGATTAAAAAGCTCTGCCAGGTGTTAAAGAAGGAAAGGATTGAATGGCTTTCGCAGTTCAGTGGACTCGACCCCGCCATTGTCAGCGCGCTCAAGCCTTAGCCTGGCTTCTTTCGAGGCGATCGCTAATTCATAATGTAAGAGGTTCCCTGTGAAACGAAGCATTCTCCTGGTTTTTGCCCATCCTGATGACGAGAGTTTCGGCCTGTCAGGAACCATACTCAAATACACGCGCCGGGGCATCCCCGTGGATTTGATCTGCGCTACCAAAGGTGAACGGGGTCTACGCCTGGATGTGCCTGCTGATGTCGATACGGGCACAGCACGTGAAGCTGAGTTGCGTTGTGCTGCCGCCATCCTGGGCATACGGGACATTTATTTCCTGGGCTATATAGACGCCGATGTAAATAAGACCCCCATCAACGAGATCGCCAATAAAGTGCTGGGCATAATGCAAAAGGTGCGGCCTGCGGTGGTCATAACCTTTGGCCCTGACGGAGTTAGCCGGCACCCCGACCACATCGCTCTCGGCAAGGCTGCAACCAAAGCTTATAAAAAACTGGCTGAGGGCGACGGCCATCCGCCCAAGCTATACTATGTAACGCTACCGGCGAGCCTCGTGCCTAACGCTGATGAATTAGGTATTGTTACCCGTCCGGACAATGAGGTCACCACGACCATAGATATAACAGGTTTTCTCGACCTTAAAATTCAGGCTCTCTCTTGCCATAGGTCTCAGCAAGATGCACGCGAATTCGTAGAAATGCTACGTCAGGACAAAACGGCCGTTTTTACCAGCAAAGAATTCCTTTACCTGGCCAATCCGTCGGCACAGGTAAAGGAGACCGACCTGTTTCAATAGACGATCAATTTTTACTGGTATTCCTATACTCGCAAAACGAGACGCTGGAAGTAAAAAGTTATAAAATTTCGATAATGTATCCCGGCATGTATATGGCTGGGCTAGTTTTTAGGGGTAGAATTGAATAGAAGCACGAAGCCTCCTGACATTGCAGTCATTATACCTGCCTGCAACGAAGCGGCATCCATAGCAAAGGTTCTGTCGGACATTCCAAAGGGGCTGGCCGCCGAGATAGTGGTAGTAAACAATAATTCCATCGATGACACCGCTCGCATAGCCCGTGAAAAGGGAGCCCTAGTGGTGGACGAGCCGGACCAGGGCTATGGGTCTGCCTGCATGAAAGGGGTCGAATACCTTAAGTCACGACCCCACAAGCCGGATATCGTGGTCTTCCTCGATGCCGACTACTCCGATTATCCGGAGGAGATGATAGCCTTGATTGAACCGGTCTTCGAACAGAACTTCGACCTGGTCCTGGGCTCCAGGTCCCGGGGTAAAATGCAAAAGGGGGCAATGCCAGCGCAGCAGATTGTCGGCAACCGGCTGGCAACCTTTCTTATAAAGACCTTGTACGGAGTGCAGTTCACGGATTTAGGGCCGTTCAGGGCTGTAAAATTCGATAAACTGCTATCACTGGATTTATGTGACAGGACTTATGGGTGGCCTATCGAAATGCAATTGAAGGCAGTCAGGCAGCATTGGAGAATCTGCGAGGTCCCCGTCAGCTATCGTCCCCGCATAGGCAAATCCAAAATATCGGGTACAATTAAAGGAACAATTATGGCCGGTTACAAAATACTCAGCGCCATTTTGAGGTACAGGTAGCCAGGACTGGCAGTTATGACCAATATACCAGCCTGGATGGTAGTTGTATTCGCAGTTTACGCCGTACCACTGTTGTTTATCTTTTTATACAGCCTGACACAGGTTAACCTGGTCTACCGCTGTTCCAGGCATCGCAAGAATGCCCCACCAGGCTCGCAAAACGACGCTACCCAATTGCCCGACAGAGATAGCCTGCCTCGTGTGACGGTGCAACTGCCCGTTTTTAATGAGCTATATGTGGTTGAAAGATTGATCGACGCGGTTAGCGCCTTTGACTACCCGGCAGACAGGCTCGAAATCCAGGTCCTGGACGATTCGACCGACGAGACCTCTGCCCTGGCTGAAGCCAAATGTAAGGCGCTGCGAGAACGAGGGCTGGACATCTCACATGTTCGAAGAAGCGACCGTACAGGCTTTAAGGCGGGTGCTCTGGCCTATGGCCTTTCACTGGCAAAGGGCGAGTTTATAGCCATCTTCGATGCCGATTTCTTGCCCCCGCCCGATTTTCTTATATCGACCATCCCTCATTTTATGGACCCCCGGATCGGCGTAGTGCAGACAAAGTGGGAACATGTTAATGAAAATTACTCTTTGCTGACGTACTTGCAGGCCTTCGGGCTGGATGCACACTTCAACGTCGAGCAACAGGGGCGTTTTGCCGGCGGGTACTTCATCAATTTTAACGGGACGGGCGGGGTATGGCGCAAGACCTGTATCCTCGATGCCGGCAACTGGCATAATGACACCTTGACCGAGGATCTCGACCTCAGTTACCGGGCACAAATCAGGGGCTGGAAGTTCAAATACCTGGAAAGAGTGGGAACGCCCGCCGAACTGCCTGTTACCATGAGCGCACTCAAGACCCAGCAGTTCCGCTGGAACAAGGGGGCCGCCGAATGCGCCAGGAAAAACCTGCCCGCGGTATTCAACTCACCTAAAATCCCCACTCTAACTAAAATCCACGCATTTTTCCATTTGACCAATAGCACGGTTTTTCCTTGTATCCTGATCTCATCATTGCTCAGCATCCCCTTCCTGTTTATCAAGAACAGCTATCCTCAATATGCCGGTATCTATCTGTACGCTTCATTCTCCCTTCTAAGCCTTATTGCACTCGGCTTCTTTTTCCACGCTTCCCGAGGCTCCAGCAAAGCCGTACCCTTTTTCTCCTTTTTAAAGGACTTCCTGATGTTCCTGTCATTCTCCATGGGATTTTCGCTACACAATACGGTAGCAGTCGTCGAAGGCTACGCAGGGAAAAAAATCCCATTTATAAGGACGCCCAAATATAATATCCACAGCAGCGCAGATAGCTGGAAAGGAAAAAAATACCTGGTCGACAGCACGGATGTCATCACCGTGATCGAGATACTGCTTTCCCTGTATTTTCTGACTGGTGTGTTTCTGGCCTTCTACCTGCGGGAATACGCGCTCCTGCCCTTCCACATCATGCTAGCCGCGGGCTTCGGTGTGGTGGCCGGTTATACGATCTCGCAGTCTGCTCTAACGCGGAAATAGGCTGATGACCAAGCAAAGAGCGCTGCAAGCAGCCTTTGTCATATTTTCCCTAGCAGGTTATATCTGGCTGGGCTATCTTACCGTTAGGACCAGCTTTATCCAGGTCCTGCTGCTCTATGCTTTCCTCTTTGCTCTGTACCTGCTGATAGTCCTCAGCAGGGTGTTCTCAAATAACTGGAAGATCGCTATCGGGGCTGCACTTATCTTTCGTATCTCCCTGCTGCTTATGACGCCCAATCTGTCAGACGATTATTTCAGGTTTATCTGGGACGGCCTGTTTCTTGCCCACAGCTACAATCCCTACCTGGTATTGCCTTCGGCATTCATGCAAAGCGGGCAGGCCGTACAGTGGATGGACCCCGCTCTTTACGCACATCTGAACTCCCAGAACTACTATACGGTCTATCCGCCGGTCTGCCAGTTCATTTTCGGTCTGAGTGCCAAAATTTGGGGCGGCAATCTCCTGGCAAATATAATTACCCTTCGCATTTTTATACTGGCCGCCGAGGTCGGCACTCTAACTCTCCTTGGCAAGACCGCCAAACTCCTCGATTTGCGGACGTCTTCGGCACTGCTCTACGCCTTTAATCCACTTGTCATTATGGAGCTCACCGGCAACCTTCATCCGGAAGCGTTTATGATCTTCTTTTTATTGCTGTCGGTCTATCTTCTAATCCGGGAACGTCAAATCTATTCGGCCTTAAGCTTCGCTTTGGCTGCCGGCTCCAAGCTGATACCTCTTATCTTCCTGCCGCTGTTGATCAAGCGGTTGGGCTTGCGTAAAAGCCTTGTGTATTTTGCTGTCCTAGGAGCTGCCGTATTGCTCCTTTTTGCTCCTTTTCTTAATTTTCAATCCGCCTCAAATTTCCTGGCGGGCCTGTCCCTTTATTTCAATGTCTTCGAATTCAACGCCGGCCTCTATTATATTGTCAGATGGGTGGGGTACATTATCAAAGGCTATGACACCATTGCAGTTATGGGAATTGCGCTGTCTTTTATATCGCTCCTGGCTATCATCGCTGTTGCCTGGAGACAGAAAGTGGCTGGCTGGCAGAGCATATTCACAGGCATGCTCTTCTGCCTGACGATCTATCTGCTTTGCGCCACTATCGTTCACCCCTGGTATTTAACGCCTCTCGTCATGTTCTCAGTATTTACCCGTTATAGATTTGCCATTGTATGGTCAGCATTGGTTGTACTTAGCTATTCCGCCTATCAGGCCTTACCCTATTCGGAGGACCTGTGGCTTGTGGCCATAGAATATGTGGGGCTGGCTGCTTGGATAGTGTGGGAGCTGTGGTTCAAAAAGGACTTAAAGGCCCCGGTCTGTACTGCAAGGACATAGCCCGGTTTAATTATGTGGTGGTCCCGCCGCAACTGCTCCCTGCTCCTGCTGTACAGCCGAAACAATGTGCTCCGAAAACGATGCGCCTTTTCAAGAATTCCGTGTAGTTGAAATTGAAGACGGTTACAGGGCCGGAAAGGTCCGACTGAAGCTCCACCGCCTGATTAAAATCGCAGTCATATACCCTGCCCTCACAGTCCACGCTCATCTGACTGCGGCACATAGCATTCAGGGCAGCCGCCGGATTGAAGGCGTCCTTCAGTTTGCGCATATAGTCCTGGTAAGCCCCGGAGCGTTCCAAATGGCCTTTATAACGGTTGATAGGCATATTGGTAAGGGCGAACAGGTGGTTGAAAACTATACCGTGCCGGTTGAGGAGCTCTTGTCTAAAATCGGCCTCCAGAGATGCCTGTGAGACAGGCAGGAAAAAGCCGGCAGGATTGTAAACTAGATCCAGCACCAGGCTACTGCCATCACTTCCGTAGCCGGCCCTGTTCAGCAGTTTAAGGGCAGCCACACTTTTCTTAAAGACCCCCGCGCCACGCTGTCTATCCGTTAAAAACTCCTGGTAATGTGGAAGGGAAGCAATGACCTCCACCCGGTTGCGGGCGAAAAACTCCGGCAGGTCCTCGTTCGTTTCCTTCAAATCCGTTTTATCTTCGAACATCACGGTAAGGTTATGCCTTACCATTATTTTTTTACCTGATTTAGCCGCCCTTTCCACTATCTCCCGGAATGCAGGGTGCAACTCGGGGGCGCCGCCGGTGATATCAAGTATCTTTATCCGATTTTCGCCGGTCAGGATCTCCAAACATCGCTCGATCACAGGCCGCTCCATCCGCTCGGTCCTGTCAGGAGAGGCCTGCACATGGCAGTGGGTGCACGCCTGATTGCATTGCCTGGTGATATTCAATTGCAGTGTATCAACAGATATCGGGTTTATTTCCAGCCCATGCTGTTCCAGTACCTCCCGGAAATCTAACCCGATCCTGTCATTTCCGGCCGTTATATCCTCAGGCAGGTCTTTAATCTTTTCGCTCATCTTTATACTGTCAAACCCCGCTGCGTTTCATGGCGTTGCGCATCTGGACGCCCATCACCAGTATGGCAGCTGCGCCGACGGCCGATGCCACGTGCACCGCCTCGGTCATCTGCTCGGGATCGGCCCCTGCTTCCAGGCATTTGGTTGTGAAGGCATCTATGCAGTAAGGGCATTCCTTAGCATGAGCAACGGCCAGCCCTATCAGTGCCTTCTCGCGCAGTGTTAATGCGCCTTCTGTGGACGTGCTGGCCCCATAGTAGGTAAAAAATTTGTCTGCCAGGTCCTTCCTGAAATCCCCTATCTCGCCGAACCGCTTCAGGTCTTCGGGCTCGTAATAGCTCATATTATTCTCCTCCAAAATGTTACCTTAAATAATTATAGCGGCCGTCCCCCCAAAACCGGTTAGCGCAGGTTAAGGCGGCTGATGAAACCGGCCATGTCTTTATCCCTAACGTTACATAGCGACAGCCACATTTTGAAGTCCTCGAAGTTGTCAATGTCGATGAGAGTGGGCAAGAGGCAGGCGGTCAACCCCATCTCGCCCGCCCTAGCCAGCGTTTTCTCCGTCACCTTCGGGGAACTCCACGGAATATCCCGGAAAATCTCCTGATGCGGCCTGTTCATGCCCAGCAGATAGTAACCGCCGTCATGGGAGGGTCCCAGCACTATATCGCAGAAATCAAGGGCCTCCATAGCCCGGATAATGATATCGGTAGAGATATCCGGCACGTCGCTGGCAATTATCACTGCTTTCCCGGCTCCCTCCGAGAAGACTTCCTTGAAAGCGTTTATGAGGCGCTCGCCCAGGTCTTCCCCGGCCTGTGCTTTAAACTTAAAGCCGGGCCCCGCCCACTTCTCAACGTTCTGACTGTCCCCGCTATCCGTAAAAAAAATATACTTGTTTACTTGAGTGGGCAGGCTGCCTAATTCCAGTAAAATCTGCCGGGCACATATTCGGTAAAACTGGGCTGCTTTGTCCGGCCCCATGGCTGCAGCGAGCCTAGTCTTTGCCTTGCCGGCGACCGGGTAGCGCACCATTATGAGTACAGAATCTGTCACCTTTTCCCACCGCTGCCTGCTGGCAATTTATATGGGGATAGTATAGCATTCCCTTTCATCCGCTAAGAATATTCGCACGAAATTTAACACGCCGCTCCACATGCTATAAAATGGTTCAGGACGGCAATGCCGGCTTAAAAAGGGAGGCAAAGGAGAATCATGAAGAGACTGGCCAGGGTCATCGACGAGACTTATATCAATGGCGGTTTGCCGCTGCTGCTCATGGGATTCCTGTGGCTGGGGCTGTGGCTTTTTCCCTGGTACCAATCCTTTCTACAGAATCCGCACTGGGGACATAACTATGGCGAGTCCATGGCCTTCCTGGCGGTGGGGCTGGCCTTTTTCAACCGCAGGACCGTTTCCTGGGTCTTGGCCCTTGCGGCAACCATTTTAATCGTCCCCATCTCTCTCGAATGGCTGCCACATCCGGACACGGCGGCCATAAGCGCGGTTCTGGTGATCCTGATTGTGATTGATATCATTGCGGAAAGGAACCGTACGGACGATTTATTCGTTTCCTCTGCTCGGCAGGCCGATCAGCTGAAAAAATGGCTGCCCTGCGTCTCTTATATCATGCTGGGGTCGCTGGCCTTGATATATTACCTGATCCGCCTGCCCGCCGGGACCACCGAAACAGATGCGGACGTGCAAGCCTTTGATGCACTGCTTATACCTTTCATAGCCATACTGTTGATCGAGGCGTTGGCGGGTAAAGAAGGCAGGGTCTGGCCGCGTTACCTGGCCTTTTTCTTTGGCATGATGATTATGGATGTCCTATTGATCATGCAGCTCGACCAGCCCGAGACATGGCCTGTGCTGGCATTTACGTCCGTGGTGACCATCCTGGGAATCCTCACTGTTATCTTTGCCCGCAGGCGGGCATCTTCAACAGTATAAGTTACTTCGAAGACGCGGACCTCTCATAATTGGTCTTATCCCTTTCGTACTGCTCATAATGCTCAGCTATCATGTCCCGTATGGGGAGGTGGTAGGGACATCGCTCTTCACATTCGCCGCACAGGCTGCACGCGGCGGCCTTGTCCATGACCGCCGACCAGAAGCCTGAATAGAGCTGGTTTGACGGCAGTCGCGCCGCCAGGCTGGGATAGATCATGACGGTCGATATGGCGATCCCTTCCTTGCAGGGCTGACAGTAGTCGCAGCGGTGGCAGAAGCGGGTGCCGAGCTGCTGCTTGAGCTTCTGCATCTCTTTCTTTTCCGCCGCCGTTAACTTCAGAGGCCTGTTTAATATATCTACGATCTCATCTATCTCGTGCAATTTTTCAATACCGGGGATGGTGGCCACATCCGGGAACTGGAAAAGGTATTTAAAGGCTATTTTCGCAGTGGTTATCATCCCGCCGGCCAAAGGCTTCATATCGATGAAACCAACATCGTGTTCCCGGGCCAATGGCAGCAGCTCATGCTCTGCTTCGTCGGTAACAAAGTTAAAGGGGAACATGATGGTTTCGAAGCGGCCTGTCGCCACCGCTTTTTTGGCCACGTCAATCTGGTGGCTGGTTATGCCGACATGCTTGATTTTCCCTGCTTTTTTGGCCTCTTCCACGGCCGCCATGGGGCCGTCGGGGGCCAGCACCATGTCCAGTGACCCGAAGTCGCTTACGCTGTGAAACTGGTACAGATCGAGCGAGTCCACTCCAAGCTGCTTGAGGCTCTGCTCAATATGGGCCTTAACTCCTTTGCCAGATCTCGATGTTGTCTTGGTGGCCAGTATCAGGCCCTCCCTCTTCCCGGCGATGGCCTTGCCTATGCGTTCCTCACTAGTCGAGTAGGCGTTGGCTGTATCAATGAAATTTATGCCCAGGTCCAGGCATCTTTTGACTACAGCTACGGCGTCATCTTCATTGAGCCTCTGTATCGGGATTCCTCCGAAGCCGATCCTGGTAACCATCAAATTGGTCTTGCCCAGCCTGAGTTTCTCCATGTCGTCACCTCACAAATAAATAGCCTCGCCATTAATATTACATTGACCCGGCATATTTACCCAAATGATTTTACTGCAAACCCGGTTAGAGTTATTATTTTAGTTATTAGTAGTCCTATAAGAAAAAGCAGGAGGAGCAGGTGATATGGATGTAGCTGAAGCCATCAATAAACGCAGGTCAATACGCAGTTTTAAACCAGACCCGGTACCCCCGGAAGCGCTTAAGAAAATCGTTGCCGCGGCTTTGCGTTCGCCCTCTGCATCCAACAGCCAGCCGTGGGAGTTCGCCGTTGTATCCGGTGCCAAGCTGGAGGAGATAAAGAAGGCCTTCATAGACAACTCAAGCAAGTTGCCTGTTCTTGATATATCCATACCGATGAAATACCCCGAGCCCTGGGCCAGCCGCCGTAGCGCGGTGATGGCCGGTGTCCTCGATAAATTGGGCGTTGCCCGCGAAGATAAGCAGAAAAGAATGGAATGGGGCCTGCGCGGCTTCAACCTGTGGGGGGCCCCGTGTTGCATCTATGTCATGATCGAACGCTCTTTCTACATGGCCGCTGATGCCCCCAACTTGTGGAACCTGTTCGATTGCGGCCTCGTAGCACAGAACATTATGCTGTTAGCGACCGAGTCCGGGCTGGGCACTATCCCGGCTATTCAGCCCGTGCTTTATCCCGACGTTATACGCAAGATATTGGGCCTGCCCGATTCCAAGCTGATGGTCATGGGCATACCTATCGGATACCCGGCCACGGACGATCCCGTCAACCAGTTCCGCACTGAACGGGAACCCCTGGAAAAAGTAGCCAATTTTTACTCATAGTTAACTGAAAACTATGAAAGCCGGAGACGCAAAATGGATAGCGGAATAAAAATACTTGGATTTGCAGGCAGCCTCAGGAAGGGGTCTTTTAATAGGTCCCTTCTCTGTGCCGCCGGGGAGCTATTGCCTGAGGGGGTTACCCTGGAGACCTTCGACCTGGAAGGTATCCCGCCTTTCAACCCGGACCTTGAAAAAACGCCGCCCGAACGGGTCAGTGAATTTAAAAACAGGATAAAAGCCGCCGATGCTGTGCTGATCGCATCACCTGAATATAACTATTCGGTGCCGGGGGTGTTGAAGAACGCCATAGACTGCGCCTCAAGGCCTTACGGGGACAGCGCCTGGCCGGGTAAAGCGGTGGCTGTTATGAGCGCCTCTACGGGTATGCTGGGAGGATCGAGGGCGCAGTATCATCTACGGCAGACCTTCCTCTTCCTTGGTGTTACAGCAGTCATCAGACCGGAAGTCTTCGTGACCTTCGCCGCTCAAAAGTTCGATGAGAGTGGCAAATTGACGGACGAGCCCACCCGCGAAGTGGTCAAACAACTCGTCCAGGCTCTGGCCGACCTGGCCCGCAAGCAAAAGAGCTAAAGGGCGCCTTCCGTTCATCATAATATCGAACACGAAAGCTATACGAACATCTTTCATACGGGAACCATTTAATAAGCAGCCTCTTATTTGTTGTATAATTACTTCTCTGGCGGCATCCTTTAAGCT